>CALDSS010000211.1 GCA_937924495.1 uncultured Saprospiraceae bacterium | reverse complement strand
CGGATTCCAAACCACTTCTTCTACTTCCAGATCCTTTGCTATTTTCCTGCCTAAAATAAACAAGAAATCTGACAGGCGATTCAGATATTTAACCACAATTATCGGAACAGGTTCATTCGCTTTAAGCGAAACAACCAATCGTTCCGCTCGACGGCAAACACAACGCGCAATATGACACTGAGAAACGGTTGGATGCCCACCAGGAAGAATGAAATTTTTTAGTGGAGCCAGTGATTTATCCATTTCATCCATCAAATTTTCTAAATCAGAAATATCGGATTCTTTCAAATCAGGAACCATCATTTCTTTATCAGGATCAGAGGCCAAATTTGAACCCACGGTAAACAATCGATCCTGAATGTTTTTAATGAAATCCTTCATTTTATCATCTTGAATCGAATCTCGGATTAAGCCCAAATGTGAGTTCAATTCATCTACTGTCCCGTACGACTCGATTCGTAAATGAAATTTAGGAAGACGACGTCCACCGAACAATCCAGTTTCTCCTTTGTCGCCTGTTTTGGTATATATTTTAAATGCCATTTTCTTTTTTTTAATGAGTGAATGAGCGAATTTTGGAATGAGTGAATAATTGGAGGCATCATTCACTCATTCTTGTATTCCATTATTCACTCAATTCCTCTTTCATTCCTGCCAAAGCACTAACTGGATTAGGATTCAATACATCCGTTTCCACTAATCCATCACGTAAACGAATAACTCGGTGTGTATGTTCAGCGATGTCGGGTTCGTGTGTGACGATTACCACGGTATTTCCAGCTTTATGAATTTCTTCAAACAAACCCATAATCTCAACCGAAGTTTTGGAATCCAAATTTCCCGTTGGCTCGTCGGCCAAAATAATGGCTGGGTCGTTGACCAATGCTCTGGCCACTGCAACTCTTTGTCGCTGACCACCCGAAAGTTCATTCGGTTTGTGATCCGTTCTATCTCCAAGTCCAACAGAAACCAAGGTTTGGTAGGCTTTTTCTTGGCGCTCTTCTCGACTTACTCCTGCATAGACCAAAGGCAGGGCCACATTGTCAAGTGCCGTCAATCTGGGCAAAAGATTAAAGGTTTGGAAAACGAATCCGATATCTTTATTTCGAACCATGGCGAGGTCGGTGTCTTCCATGGTACTCACATCTGTCCCATTGAGGAAGTACTTGCCAGAGGAAGGGGTGTCCAGGCAGCCCAAAAGATTCATCAATGTAGATTTGCCAGAACCAGAAGGTCCCATCAATGCCACATATTCATTCAACGAAATTTTAATAGAAATGTCTTGCAATGCATGAACCTCATTGGTTCCCATCACATAGGTTTTTCGAAGGTTTTCAGTCGAAATGATTGTTTTGCTCATGTAGTTTAGTTGTTGAATTGTTTGATTGTTAAATGGTTCACTACGAATAGCAATCCAACAATTTTAACAATCAAATAATCTTTATTTCTTAATCACTTTTGGTACTTGGAAAAATTTCCCATCTGTTTTCGGTGCATTTTTCAGAGCTTCTTCTCTGCTCAATTGATTTTTTATTTCATCTTCTCTAAAAACATTGACCGCTTCAGTCATATACGTGAGTGGCTCAACTCCTTCGGTATCAATTTCATTTAATTTATCCACCATTTTCAAAATGTTATTCAAGTCTCCGATCATGTTTTTTCTCTCTTCCTCAGTCAATTGCAGTTTTGACAAATGTTCGAGTTTCAAAATTAGGTCTTTGTCTATCTTCATTTCAATTTTTTAGAAATATAGATGATTTTATCAGTTAAACAGCATAAATAAACGCCTAAAAACAAATTTACGATTCCTTCAAAAAAAGGTGCAGCTAGGTTTAGTTTAATTTTCATTACAATTTAAAAGATAGTTTTCCAGCGGTTTTATGGCTAAAAAAATGGCTTTTGCCGAAAATAAAATCTGATTTTCGGCAAAAGCCACTTCTTATTTCATGAAGTTGTTTAAGAATTCATGATTTCGCGAAAGTGAGAAAATTTTATTCTGAATAAGGCAAAAACCGCAGTCGATGCCCTTAGTATCGACGAGGATTTTTAACACAATGCAGGATGAAATTTGCCGCTTGTAGCCAATCAATGCGTTTTTAAACAACTTCCATATTCTGCTTAATCCACAATCAGTTTTCTAAAGACTTTTCCTCTTTCGGTCAACAAGCCAACCAAATACAGTCCTCTCATTTTTTCAGCAGTATTCATTTTGTAAACCTGTGTTCCAATTTGATGATCAATTGCTTCAGTGGTCACCACTTTTCCAGTTAAATCCATAATTTGAATCGTTCCTTCAATTGGTTTATCGGAATCTATTTGAATAGAAAAAGAATTTCCTGATTTTAAAATTGAAGGAAATACCTTGAAATCATTCAAAGCATCAATTTTTGCAACAGCAGAAATTTCTGCAGTCGTAAACTTTTGGCTGTCTGACCAAGAAGAACAAGTGCTAAATTCATTGTAAGCGCGGACTCTCCAATAATACGTTCTTCCTAATTCTAAATCAGTAAAAGTGAAAGAATTAGCTTCCAATTTTTCATTGACATTCAATTGAGGGAAAGAGGGCAATCTGCTCACCTGCAACAAATATTTAGTTGCATTGGGGACTTCTTCCCATTGAAATTCGACTGAATTGAAGGCAACTGCTTCATCTACTCCTGGGTAAATCATCTGGATATTCTCCTCCACAGCAGCCAATGGTGTTTGTGGGTTTTCTAAAACCTCAGGCCGTTGATCAAACAAATATGCACGCATGGCAGCCATTTGTTCGCCTGAAAATCTACGGGCACAATTATCATCAGAATAGGACATGATGAGCGTTCCATCAGATTGGAATTTTTCGCCGTTTGGGTCAGTTTGAGTTTGGTTACTTTGCAAATCGTTATTGCAATTCCAACGGTTAGCGATGTAATCTGCAGGAGTATCACAAAATCCATCAGCTGCAAATTCGCAATTGCTCCGATCTACTTTTTCTACAAAAGCAGTATCAACGATAAGGGTATCCTCTGCCCATTCGTAAAAAAACTGGGTATAATTGTAGGTTATTTTTTCAGGTGCTGGATTAGAAAAGTCTGCGGGAATTGACCCATCATAAGATTGTCCACCTTCCCAGCCCAGAAAAGGGTGCGGTAGAGAAAAATGATGACCCACCTCATGCGCCCAAGTATGATCTGAGGGGCCTGCACAGTTTTTCCCCAGCATCATGTGCGACCAGGTGATATTATAACCACAATTCCCAACTGGATTACTTACAATAAAGGTGTTGATAGAATTTGGATCGGCTGTTTCGTTCATATATCGCCCACCTACATAATAATCTGTGTGATTATTGATAGCTGAATTGTTGATGATTTGGATATCATCTTTTATATAAAAAAGAATACCTGCCTCTTCAAAATCTTCATTTAAGGTACAAAAAGCGTCTAAGATACGGTCGGTGGCAAAATGTCCACTTCCACTATCAGATCCAACACTATGAATCGTCATTGGCACAACTAGCAAACTGTCTCGCGCAATTTTGTAAGCGGTCGGATTTTTTTGAAATGCCTCTAACCATTCACTTTTTTGTGGCGCAGTGCCACATGGGTAAGGTTTTTGATTATAGGCAAGTGTATGTATAATTAACAAGATGATTGAGGTGCTGTAAAATATTTTTTTCATTGGAGACAATTTAGACTTTAATCATTTTTTTATCGAAAACAATTTTTGTTTTTGATTGGGCCCAAAACCGATTACGGTCGAACCTTTTGTCAAAAATAGGATTCATTTTGCAGTACCGAATCATTGTTTTATTTAAATAGCTGGGCTAAGACTTTTTTCTTCACTTTCCGACAACTTTCTACCCGAAATCTCCTTTATTTAGGCAGGAATCAAAATCATTCAGATGAATAATTTAGAAATCGCAACCCTTGGGGGTGGATGTTTCTGGTGTGTAGAAGCTGTTTTTCAAGATTTGAAAGGTGTTGAAAAAGTAGTTTCTGGCTACGAAGGAGGTAAAATAAAGAATCCAACTTATCGAGAAATTTGTTCTGGTATGACTGGTCATGCCGAAGTCATCCAAGTTCATTTTGACCCGACTATCATTTCTTTCGATGATATTTTAAGGGTATTTTTTACGACTCATGATCCTACTACTTTGAATAGACAAGGTGCGGATCGGGGCACTCAATATCGGTCTGTTATTTTTTATCATTCAGAAAATCAAAAAACTGTTTCTGAAAAGGTAATAAAAGAATTTGCTACAATATGGCCAGATCCGATTGTCACGGAAGTGAGTCCTACTTCCGTTTTTTATGAGGCAGAAGCTTATCATCAAAACTATTACAAGAACCATCCGAATGAAGGATATTGTAGTGTAATCATTGCTCCGAAAGTGGCGAAGGTTCGCAAGCTGTTTGCGGAAAAACTGAGGTAAATGCATCTAAAATATCTATGGTGGATAACAACTTCAGTCCCGCTTTTGCCATTTCTGTTTTTTCAAGGAAAGAAAATTCGAGAAACTGTTCCTCAATTACCTGAAGCAAAAGGGACGGATGGAAGGGTAGAAGTGGGTGCTTCAAAAACGCTCAAATTATTAATGATTGGGGAAAGTACTATTGCAGGCGTTGGTGCTAAGACTCATGAAGAGGCATTTACTGGCACTTTGGCCAACATTTTATCACATAAAACTAAAATGAATGTGGATTGGCGCGTTTATGCTCGAAGTGGTTATACTGCCAAAAGGGTAGCCCATAAAATTATTCCTAAAATCGATTTTGAGGATCCAGATTTAATTGTTGTTGGTTTGGGAGGGAATGATTCGTTTAAACTTAATTCTCCCAAGAAATGGAAAACGGATATCAAACGCTTAATCGATTTTTTAATTGAAAAATATCCATCTGCCATAATTGCATTTACCAACATGCCTCCAATAAAAGATTTTCCAGCATTCACTTCTTCCATAAAATATGTAATCGGAAACTTAACTGAGCTTTTTCGGAATGAACTCAAAGAATTGGTTGAACGCTACGAACGGGTTTGCTTTAATGATGAGCTGATAACGTTCAAAAATTGGTCAAAGCGATATGGATATGATGATGATATTTCAAATTTTTTTAGTGACGGCGTTCATCCATCTGTTTTGACTTATCAGATTTGGGCAAAGGATTTTGCAAAATTTTTATTTGAAAAAACTCCAATTGGTCAGTTTAAATAATATTCACTCACCACTTTTTCTCCCAGTTTTTCCTGCGGGGTATAATCTTTGGCCGGGTAGCCCTCATGTCCTTGTCCTTCCGGAAACCACTTCCATAAAAAGCCACCTGCCCAAAATTCCTCCTTCCAAAAAGTCTGAAAAAGTGCTTCGAGTGCATTGGCTTGTGCTTGTTCATTGATTTCGCAGTTGTCAATTATTTTTTCTAATTCCCAGTTTTTATGAGCGCAGTTATCAACGCTCAAATATCCAAATTCAGTAAAAAGGATGGGTTTGTTTTTAAGTTTTGAGTAGCCCCAAAGATTATTTCGAATAGGCCTCCAAGCTTTTTTTAAGGACTTTAAGGAGGGCGTTTTTTCGTCAACTAAAGAAAAATAGGCATCCACTCCAATGTAATCCAGTTCTTCCCAAAAAGAGACCTTTTGATAATCATCCCAGTTGGCAGCATAGGTCAATTTTCCATCATAAAACTCCTTGATTTCTATTATCAAGCCTTGCCAAAATTCAGGTCTTTCGGTAGTGCTAATTCTAAACTCCGTACCAATACAAATCATTTCTACCTTCAACTTTGCACCCAATCGAGCAAATTCAAGAATGAAGTTCCTATAATCGGCTTCCCACTTTTTCCAATCTTCGTCCGAATCAAAATCAAGCCCACCTGGCCAGCTACCAGGAATATACACCTGAGGTTTGAGCATGATTTTTAAACCAGCCGCCTGTGCAATTTCGATGGTTTTTTGGGTGCCTTCTATTTTCTCGCCCCACCATTGCCAATCAATGTTATAACGAACTGAGGGCGTTCCTGAACGGGTGTATCCGAACGGAATTACTGAAATCCAATTTGCATTTACGGATTTCACTTGGGTCATCGGATTGCCCTCAAAAGGGGAGGGAGGAGCCACAAAACTCAAACCACCAATTTTGTCTGACTGAGCAGAAAGTCCCAAAAAGTTTAACATCAAAAAATAAAAGAAAAGTGATTTTCTCATCAAATTATATGAATTTATTCTGAATTGATAACTAACGTTAGGTATTCGACTACCTACTTATGTTTAAAAAAATAGTAACCGTTTGGTATTTATTTCAACTTTCTAATCTACGTATATTTGCATCGCGTTTCGCTATTTAGATTTAATCTACTTAAAAATAAGAGACAATGCGGTGTTTTACAATTTTATCTTTCTGTGTAATGTTTTGCGTTAACTGTTTTGCCCAAAGGCAAGATACGATGCTAAACACTGCGCAAACAATGATGGCCAAATCTAACAAATTGACCATTGGCGGATATGCTGAGATTGATTATAATCAACCCATAAGTAGTGATTTTATCAAAAATGGCAAGTTGGATGTACATCGTTTAGTGATGCTTTTCGGATACAAATTTTCTAAAAAAACGCAATTTGTCACTGAGATAGAATACGAACACGTGAAGGAGGTGTTTGTTGAACAGGCGTTTTTAAGCCATCAGTTAGCCAAAAATGTCAATTTGAATGCAGGTTTGATTTTGATTCCGATGGGCATTGTAAATGAATATCACGAGCCTACAACATTCAATGGTGTGGAGCGACCAAACTTGGATAAATATATTGTACCCTCTACGTGGAGAGAAATCGGAGTTGGACTATCTGGAAGGGTTCAAAATCTTTCGCTAAGGTATCAGGCCTACTTAGTAAATGGATTGGCGAGTTACAATGGTTCTGCTATTTTAAGTGGACAAAATGGTTTTAGAAGTGGACGTCAAAAAGGTGCTAAAACAATTGCCAGTTCTCCTAATTTTACTGGAAAAGTCGAATATTATGGTTTAGGAAATGTGAAATTTGGTTTTTCGACCTATCTTGGAAAAACACAATCATCTCGGTTTGATGGATTAGAAAGGTCAAATGAATTTGCCATTGCTCAGGCGGATAGTACCGTGGTCGGTCTCTATATGGTGGGGGCAGATTATCGTTGGAATAGGGGTGGTTTTCAATCAAGAGGTCAATTGAATTATGGAAAGGTGACCAACTCCAATGCCTATAATAAATTCACAGGAAGTGATGTCGGCAGCGCGATTGGTGGTTTTTATTTAGAGGCAGGATACGATGTTTTTCATCACCGAAAAAATACAAAATCTCAACTCGTTCCATTTTGTAGATTCGAAAAATATAACACACATCAAGCAACAGGCGAAATTGAACAAAATGCTGCTTTTGCGCGAACTGAAATTACCTCAGGTTTGACTTGGAAATTAAATAGCGGAGCTGCACTAAAGGCTGACTATCAATGGTTTAAGAATGGCGCGAGTGATGATGCGACAGGTCAAATTAATTTTGGAGTTGGTATTTGGTTTAATTAGATATTTAATACGGCGAACGAATGACGGCCGCTTCGCTGACGGATGACGGATTTTCAAATATATTTTTATTATGGTTAAATTTTCTTGTTTTTTGGTTTTATTTTTTCCTTTCATAATGGGTACCCCACAGTCTTCCCTTTTGACTAAAAAGAACAAAAATAAGGTGAAGAAAATTACCCGAAAGGCATTTGATGTTGAGTCAATTTCTTTGGAAAAATTGGTAACTCAAAATCAAAAACTAATAGGAAATTTATTTGCTGTGAAAACAGGGGAGGAGTTAATTGGTCATTTGGTGATGCGCCGTGTGCATGGCTGCAAAATTGGTGGTTGTGAAGAAAATGCAGACAATTCACAAATGGTCAAATATGTAGCTGACTTTGAGGAAGGCAGTTATGAAACCTTTGACTATTTTATGGTGCTCAATCAGGCAAAAGAAATCATCAAAGTACATGTCATTGACTATCCCGGCGACCATGGATATGAGGTAAGTAGCAAGCGTTGGTTGCGACAATTTCAAGGCTACACAGGAGAAGATGATTTGACTTATGGAAAAGATGTCGATGCTATTTCTGGTGCCACCATTTCAGGCAATTCAATTACTTCAGACATCCAATCAACCTATCAAAAATTGAAATCTGAATTGAAATAATCGCTTCTCGATTCCTATTTTTTTCTTTGGCTTTTTTCTGATACATTTGGGAAAAGAAAACTTCTTTTCTACTAAAACTTTTCCTAATGAAAAAAGCCATCACGCTCGTTCTTTCTCTTTCTTTTTTGGTAATAGTTGCTCACGCGCAACCTTGGCCAGGGTGTATTCCAGTTGGGCCAGCCTTGCCTGGTGTTACCTCTCCGGGATGTATTATGTGTTCCGATGTGCTAATTCATGATAATATTGGATATCCTCCTGGAATGTCATTTAACTGTGGTGTTCCTCATAATTCAACTCACCAATCTATTTATGCAGACGGAACGGGCACCTTAGATGCTACCTTTCTTGCAAATAATTGCCAAACTGGTGATGGGCTTCAATTAATTGTATTCGATTTTCTGACAGGAGCAGAGTTTGCATGTTTTTCATCACAAGGTGCCATTACCGGAAATGTATTTGTGGGAGGGCTGGTTCCGGGTGATTTATACCTCTTAATGGTTGATGGATTTAATGCTGATGAATGTGAATATACTTTAATTGTAAATGGTGGAGCTACTTTAAGTCCTCCAGATCCGCCTGGTCCTATAACTGCCTCTCCCCAAAGTCCGTATTGTCAAGGGACTGAAGTAATCTATTCCATTAGTCCTGTTAATGGCGCAACAGAATATTTATGGGAAGTACCTTCAATTGCAACTATCATTGATGGAGGAGGTTTTGACGAAACTTTTGTTGAGGTTGTCTATACTGCTCCGGGCGGTGGTGCTATCAAAGTTACGCCTAGTAATAGTTGTTTTGTAGGTGTACCTGCAATTACGCCTGGAATTGCATTTCCAAGTATAATGGTTACTTGGCCTGATGTTACTATTTGTGAAAATGAATTGCCGTGGGATACGATGGTTTGTGGCCAAACCTACCAAGCTACTGCTCCTGGCTTTCAAGAAATAATTTGTACCCAATCCAATGGTTGCGATAGTATTATTCAATTTGATTTGTTTTTAAACCCAGAGGCACCTTTGCAATTAGATACAATTATCTGTGAAGGAGATTGCGTCTGGATTGATGGTACATGCTTTGATTCGCCTGGATTTTATACTATACCAGTAAGCACGCCTTCTCAAGTTTCTGGCTGTGATTCAACAGTATATTTAAATTTGGGAGTGATTGAAATTGATCCAGATTTTGGAGTAAATGATGATTTAATCTGTATTGGAGAATTGATTACCGTTACTTTTTTTGGAAGTGCATCTTCTTCTGCCATCTTCAATTGGGGTTTTGATGGAGGAACTGTGATAAGTGGGAGTGGAGAAGGCCCTTATGTAATAAATTACACCTCACCCGGTATCTATGATATTGAATTATTTATAGAGGATGAAGGCTGTATTTCTCCAGTGGAAACGGAAACTGTGACAGTTGATCCAGAATTGTTGCCACTTGATTTAACCTGCGTAGCATCGATGGATTCTGTTCTGTTCTCTTGGACTTTTGATCCTATTGTGACCAACTATATTTTCAATGTTCTAACAGGACAAGTTGGAACTCAGATTGGGAATTCGAATTATCTCTTTACTGGTTTGGGTTTTGACGAAGAGGTCACACTTGAAGTTTTAGCTGTCGGTAATTTAGAGTGTCCAGATGTTCTGGAAGTGGCTACTTGTACATCGGCTTCCTGTCCTCCCATTTCCTCTAACTTTATGCTTCAAAATGAGGCCTGCTTAAGTGATACCTTAGAAGTGATTTATAGTGGAAATGCATCATCTGGAGCAAATTACAATTGGAATTTTGGAAGTGCAACCGTAATTAGTGGAACGGGCTCAGGGCCCTATTTTTTGAATTATTCTACATCGGGTAGTTATGATATTTCTTTAGAAATAGAAGAGAATGGTTGCTTTTCATCCATTACAACCAAGTCCATTAACGTTCTGCCTGATTTGAATCCGTTGAATCTTTCCTGTTCCAATGATTTTACAAAAGTTGTTTTTAGTTGGATACCGGACAGCAATGTATCAAGTTATAATTTTACTGTTTTGACAGGTCAAAGTGGAATGCAAAATGGCGATACTTATATTGTTTCTAATTTGTCTCCAGGTGAGAATGTGACGCTTCAAGTAACAGCAAACAGTCAGTTTAATTGTCCTGCTATAATGGAGACAATGAGTTGTGCAGCGAAAACCTGCCCAGTTTACACTACTACTTTTTCATCACCCACTCAACTTTGCCAAACAGATTCAGCAACCATAACTTATACCGGCAATGCACCAGATTCTTTAAGTTTTAATTGGAATTTTGGAAATGCGACGGTTGTAAGTGGTTCAGATTCAGGGCCTTATGTACTTAGTTTTTCTTCTGGCGGAAATTATCCACTTTCATTACAAATTGAGGAAAGTGTTTGTGTTTCGGGGCCAACAACCAATTCGATTAATGTAGGAACGACTTTACTTCCCTTGAGTCTCACCTGTATTTCAACTATTAATAATATTACATTCAATTGGGCAGCTGATGCTAATGTGAGCAATTATCAAGTCAATGTTTTGACTGGTCAGGCAGGAACGATGACAGGCGCAACCTCTTATCAAATCACTGGTTTGCAACCGAATGAAACAGTGACTTTAGAGGTCATTGCCACCACTAATAATGGCTGCGCACAGGTTTCAGATCAGCAAACCTGCACAGCTCAAGATTGTCCTTCAGTAACCTTAAACATTGAGCCTGTTTCTGATATTTGCCTTTCGGCGAATACTCAATCTATCCAATTAGTAGGGACCGCAGGCAATGGTACTGGAACTTTTGCATGGAGTGGTACTGGTGTAAGTTCATCAGGGCTATTTTCTCCGACCAGCGCTGGTGCTGGAATGCATACCATAACCCTGGTTTACTCAGAAGGACTTTGCCAATATCAAGAAAGTACGATTATCAATGTTTTTGATATTCCTGACCCATCATTTACAGTAACAAGTCCTATTTGTGAAACAGATGTATCGACAATAACCTACACGGGGTCTGCCTCAGCGGCTGCCAATTTCAATTGGAATTTTGGCGCTGGCACCGTGCTGTCAGGAACAGGTGTTGGTCCATTTGAAGTAAGCTATCCAACAGGGAGTCAGACTGTTTCTTTAATAGTTTCTGAAAATGGATGTGCATCCATAGAAAATTCTCAACCAGTGCAAGTGGATCCTGTTTTGCCTCCTCCCATTATTCGTTGTGGAAATTTAACGACTTCGTCAGTTGAATTTATTTGGGATCCAGTACCAGGAGCAGTTTCTTATTCCATAAATGGGCCTGTAGGTACATCAGTTGATCTTGCCAACCGTACTGCATTAGTACCTGGATTAAACCCAGGGGATGAAGTTACCATCGAGGTAATTGCGGAAGGTAATGGTGGATGCCCACCAAGTCGTTCCCAACTAACTTGTATGGCTTCAAATTGTCCTCCTGTTAGTATCAATTTATCACCCCAACCTGATGTATGTCTTGCGGCAAATTCCCCCGATATTCAATTGCCAATTATTTCTACACCAGATGTGCTTAATTTTAAATGGAACCCTCCAGTAGATGCAATAGGAGTTTTGAATCCAAACGATTTAGGAGTTGGAGTTCACAATTTAAGTTACACTTTCACCGATATGGATGGGTTTTGCCAGTTTAGTGGTACTCAGATGATAACTATTTATGCTGAACCAACTGCCGATTTTTCAATCGCTGGCCAAACTTGCGAAGGAGAATTGGTGACCGTTAATTATAGCGGAAATGCTTCCTCAAGTGCTACCTTCAACTGGAATTTCGGAAATGCCAATATTCTTTCTGGTGCAATGAATGGCCCTTACGAATTAGAATATCCAAACGCTGGTCAAGCTGAAATTTCATTAACGGTTTCAGAAAATGGATGTACTTCTACAACCAATACTGAGCGAGTTCAAATTGATGGGAAAATTGCTGCTCCAATAATAAATTGCCAACCCACTATTAATCAAATTGAGTTTTCATGGGCAGATGTGCCCGGCGCAGTCAGTTATAATGTAGAAGTTTTGACCGGTCAAGTTGGAACTCAAAATGGAAATAATTTCACAGTTCCGAACCTCATGATTAATGAAGAAGTCGTTATTCGTGTTACTGCAAGTTCAGGCAATGCTTGCCCGCCATCTCAAACTGAATTAAGTTGTACCACCATCAATTGCCCAATAAGAACTTTAGGAATTGAACCTGTAACCACCACTTTTTGTGAGGGAGATTCTTCTGAGATTCAATTAGCAGCAAATATTGATGGAGCAATGTTAGGTAATTTCATTTGGACAGGCCAAGGTATAACCTCTGACGGGAAATTTTCGACAGCAGGGCTTACCTCTGGTGTCTATCCCGTTCAGGTGGTTTATGAAGAAATGGGCTGCAATTACCAATTTACAACCTCAATCACCGTTGAGCCATCGCCAGAAGTTACTGTGGACATTAATTCGCCAATTTGGTTTATCAATCAAGTTGGATCCGTTACGACGTCAGTCCAAAATGGATTACCTCCCTACAATTATTTATGGTCGAATGGAAATACTTCTACTTCTTTGGATAGTGTCTTAACCGGTGAATATTGTGTGACCATTACGGATCAAAATGGTTGTGAAAAAGTGGATTGTCCTACGATTCTGAAAGGACAGTATTCAACTGCTCCAATACATGTTATTTGTCCAGGCGAATCTGCCTTTATGGAAATTATGCCGCAAGTAGGAGCCACTTTTCAATGGGCGCCATTTTTCAATTTGAATTGTACAAATTGTCCAGCACCATTCGCTTCCCCGAGAAGGTCTGAAAGATATACTGTAACTGCAACGTTGCCGAATGGACAGTCGGAGTCCACCCAAGTTTTCGTCGTTGTTTTGCCTCCGTTATTATGTAACCTGATAGGAATGGAAGAAGATATAGATTGGACTAAAGAATTTGGAAACATTGATATGGATGAAACCAATGTTGAGGTATTGGAAGAGAAGGTAATTGAAGTTTTAAAAGGTAAGCATTCAATTGAAATTTATCCAAATCCGACTTCTGGAGTAGTGACGATACAATCAAATTCTGCACTACAATCAGTCGAAGTCTTTGATACTTCTGGAAAAATAATTTTGAGAGAAAATTCAATGCAAGTTGATTTGTCCAATCAACGAGAAGGGGTTTATCTTTTTAAAATACAAACAAAAGAAAAAACAGAAGTGAAAAGAGTTGTGCTAATTCAATAAGTTAGTGTTACGGTGTGATGGGTTTACTTTTTTTGAAGAATCGGTGTCAAAAGCTATCTCTTTAATTTGAGTAAAGCCGTCCCACCGTTAGAACTTTTGTTCATTGCAACCTGAGTTATTTAAAAATATGTTGGCAATAGATTGATTTTCAGTGTCTTACGAAAAGTAAATCCGAATATAATCGTAAAAATAAACTCTATTGAAAAACAGATAACCTGCCAGGGCAATCAAACCGAAAATAAATATCAGTTTCCACCGCTGGAGCGAATTTTTCAATCGTTCTCTCTTGCTCTTATACTTTTTCCGACTTTGATATACCATATTGAATTTTCTAAAATAATGAAATTTGCCTTCCGAATTGCATAGGGTTTTCGTGTTCGAGGAGTTTTTGTTTCATATCCAAGCCATAAAAATAACCTTGCAAATCTCCATTTTTAGCAACCACCCGATGACAGGGGACAATTATGGCGATAGGATTGTTTCGATTGGCTTGCCCCACTGCCCGCACTGCATTTTTATCACCTAATTTTTCAGCAATATCTAAATAACTACAGGTGCGACCATAAGGTACTTTGACCAATTCATCCCATACCTTTTTGTGAAATTCAGGTTTGTCAGACCAATCAAATTTGAGTTTAAAAGTCTCTCTTTTTTTCTTGAAATACTCTTCCAATTGTATCGCACATTCTTTCACGCAACCCGCCACTTTTGCATCGTCAAAATCAGCTTCTTCGACCAATCGAACAGACCGAACCCCCTTGTGGCTACCCGTAATTTCGAATACTCCAAAACCAGATTCTAAATAAACTTTGGAAAGCATTAGACTTGTTTTCTCGAACAGTTGTTAAATTGCTCGCAAAAGTAACTATTTTCAGGTTTCAAATTTTAAAAAATGATAGAAGGTTGGCATTTATGGCTTTTATATATTGGAGGTGGTTACCTTTTGGTAATGGCTATTTTTTATTTCTGCCAAGACTATTTTTTCTTTAGACCTGAAATTTTACCTACCAATTTTCAATATAACTATCCATATCCTTTTGAGGAAGTACATTTCAATATGGAAGATGGTGGATATGTGAATGGCTTGTATTTTAAAGTTCCTAATTCAAAAGGCGTCATTTTTTATTTTAAAGGCAATAGCAAAAGTGTGAAAGGTTGGGGGAAATTTGCTCGTGATTTTATTGGGAAGGGTTATGATTTTTTCATGGTGGATTATCGAGGATTTGGAAAGAGTAGGGGAAAGGTCAATGAAACCAAACTTTTCAACGACGCTCAACACATCTATAAATGGTTGGAAAATAAGTATGATGAATCCGAAATTCTAATTTACGGTCGCTCCTTAGGTAGCGGCATTGCTACTCGAATTGCTTCTTGGAATAATCCCAAAATGTTGATTTTAGATTCGCCTTATTTGAGTTTTTACCACAACACTTATCGATACGGAGGATTTTTGCTTCCTTTGAAATGGTTGTTGAAATATCATATCCGCACGGATCATTTTATAAAATCTGTCCAATGTCCAATTTTTATTATGCATGGAAAAAAGGATAGATTATTCCCTTTTTGGTATAGTGTCAAGTTGAAAGAAATTGCTCCAGAGCGAGTCACTTTGTTTCCAATAGAAGAAGCTCATCACAACAATTTGCCTGATTTCTCAATTTATCACGACTTGCT
>CALDSS010000210.1 GCA_937924495.1 uncultured Saprospiraceae bacterium | reverse complement strand
CCCTTATCCCGAAAATTGATGCCGCTATTCAACGATTAGTAGCTAAAAACACACTGTTTGTTTCCGCTTTAAAAAACTCAGAATTACCTGCCCGTTTTAATAAAATTGTCTTTCCAACAAATATCCAGAACACAATTATCACTGGTGTTCCGCAAGTTTTAATGCTGAAAAAAACGGAGACAAATTTCAAATTTGATGATTCGATTAATTTCTTTTTCCCTGAATTGAAAGTGACTTCATTCGGTAACGCAGACAATTCTACAGGTAAAACTTTCTCAGCCAGAAGTAGTCATGCCACAGCTGGTTTATCTGCAATTTTAGCACTCTATCTTTCTCATAAAAAATCAACAGATACTAATTTTTCAAGGCCATCCCGAAACGAAATTTTGACAGAAATTCAAAAGCATTGTCCGAAGTTTTCTAAAAAAGAATTCATGAACGGTAGTGCAAAATTTCAATTTTCAAAAACCTAAATTACTATGAGACCAACAAGAATACAATATACGATTTGGGCATTTCTTCTATGTCAATTTCCATTGTTACTGCCTGCCCAATCCACAATTGAACAGGCCATTTTTCTTCGCCAATTTATTAGAGAAGCAGAACCTGGAGCAACGACACAGGCCTATTTTTCAGAAGATCCAGATGACATGATTCAATACATGGAGGTGTTGAAAAATTATTTGGACATTCCAGATTCGACCAGCGAAGAACGTTTAAGTCAAATCATTTCAGACAAACTTTTTGACAACCCATTTATCAATAGTGAGGATGAGGATGGTACAAAAATTTTGTTGCCAAATTCTTACTCCAATCTAATTGTTGGGAGTAATAAAAATACGCTCCAACCTTCCATAGATGAATCAACTATAACTGGTTATCCCTCTGCTCCTAGTGGTTACTCTGCCGGAGGCTTTACCACAAAATTGGTGGATGGATTGAGTCGGTGGTTGGTCAAGCGAACCAAACAAGAATTGTCCTTAACTTTCTTTAATCGATTTAAACAAGCCTTGAATGAGCAACCTGATTTGAATATTCTATTTCCTCAAACAGTGAGTTTGCTCAATGTTTTTGAAGATGAAGTTTATCACTATCAGGCATTTATCGGTACGCTTCGAGAATCATTTATCAATGACTTCCATCTCATTCCTCAAAATCTTTCGGAATGGTCGGAAACAACCGCAATTATTCAAGACCCGACTGAGCGATTTGCCATAAAAGAGGCTTTCGAAATTCCTCCCATGATTATGAATGGTGATAAACCTCGGGACATTATTGGTTACATGGGAAATGTTGGAAATTGTCCAGATGAGTTTAAGAATGTTTTCTCTTCTTTTAAAGTTATAGACCTACTCTCAAATTCTCTTTTTGATTTTAGAACTGATGGATGGCAATTCCCTCAGGAATGGGACTCCAAAGTTGACGAATTGACCCTTTATCTTTATTTAGGTCTTCTCTTTGAAAAAGGTGAAAACATTGAATTTTCAAATGGAAAGTTCACCAATATCTTAAACGGAATTGCAGCAGAAACAGGAACAGAAAAGACCCAACAATTCAAAACCTTGGTTTATGATTTCTTGAAATATGGAAAGCAAACCAATGAGTTTTTTAGAACGCTCTCTAGTGCAGATACGATTCAATATCCAACCTATCATCAATACACCAACTCAGTTATTCGATTTTTAGGGGTAGCAAATGATTTTCATACCAAATTTGTTTCACCTAATCCATCTAAAAGATTCAAACAGGTTTTACACACAATTGAAAATGCAAATGATTTAATTTTTCATATTCATCAAAATAATTTTCTACAGAGCGTCTCGCATATAAATCAGATAGTTGGCAACTTTTTACCAACACTAAAAGGTGATGAGTTAGATAATTTATTGCCAGAACAAAGAAAAATTTACGAAACCAGACAAAAGACAAAGCGCACTTTTTTAAAATATTCCACCTTTATGGGAACGGTGGCAGATGCCCAAACCTCAGAGCAAGTTGAGTTTGCTTTCGATTTATTTGCACTGCCTCCAGGAAGTTCTAAGTTGAAAAAATCTTCACCAATTTCAGTTGCGCTGAATGCCTACGTTGGGCCAACTTTTGGGTTAGAATATTTAGAAAATTACCAATCCAATTCAATCTTCGCGTTACATGCCCCAGTAGGCATCAATTTAAATTGGGGATTAGAAAACAACAAGGGGAGTTTTAGTCTCTTTGCTCCAATCATTGATGTAGGTGCTATTACGGCTTTTCGATTTGGCGATGATACCTCTACCCTTCCAGAGTTGAGTTTTAAGAATATCATTGCACCGGGTGTTTATGCGGTTTATGGTTTTGGAAGAGATTTACCTTTTGCTCTTGGCGTTGGTGCGCAAATGGGCCCCAACACTAGAAAAATAGAAGTGGATGCGTTTGGAAATCCAACCGAAAATAGAACCGATAGTGGATTTAGAATTGGAGCCTTTTTGAGTGTGGATATTCCAGTTTTTCATTTTTATACAAAATAAAAAAGTCAGAAGCAGGTCATAATCGTGACCTCCAACTAATTTTTAGTCAAGAAAAAAGAACTTAGAGGCATAAATTTTGATGTTTATCTATCAAATCCCCGCCCGCCCCTAAAAGCCCACAAACCATAATCTCGTTTCATGAGGCTTACACATTTATTTTTCATCTCTCTTTTTTGCCTTTCGGCGAACGGTCAAAATAGCATCTCTGCTGAATTGGAATTTGATGGAGAATTGCGTGATTATAAACTTTTTCTACCATCAGGTTATGATTCGCTCTCCTCCATGCCATTGGTCTTTAATTTACACGGATTTACAAGTACAGCGGAAGGTATAGAGGATCGCTCACAAATGAATATGATCGCTGACACAGCAGGTTTCATTGTCTGCTATCCAAATGGGATTGATAGAGCTTGGAATGTGGGTTGGCAATTTGGGAGTAATGCAAATGATGTGGGTTTCATCAATGCCATGATAGACACTTTTCTTTTAAAATATAAAATAGATCCTAATCGAATTTACTCCACTGGTTTTTCAAATGGAGGATTTATGAGTTATCGATTGGCCTGTGAATTGAATGATCGAATTGCTGCAATCGCCTCAGTAGCAGGAGGTTTTTCTCCTGATTATTTTGGAAATTGTGAACCAAGCAGACCAGTTCCCGTCATGCAGATACATGGTACTTTTGATCTGATTGTCCCAATTAATGGTTCACCAGCAGTAACCGTTCCCATACAAGATGTTGTAAATTTTTGGGTTGAAAACAACGAGTGCCAAACTGCCTTTTTAGAAACAGAAATTACCGCTTCTGTAAAAATGAGAGATTGGCTGACCTGCGCTCCATCTTCTACGGTCAAGTATTATATCATTGAGCAAGGAAGCCATACCTGGCCAGGCAGTGAAGGTTTCGGGGTAAATCAGGACATTGATGCCAGCGAAGAAATTTGGTTGTTCTTTAAGCAATTTGAATTAAATACTACCCCCTCCAATTTGTCAGAAAAATATTCTCAAAACATTTCAGTTTTTCCAAACCCGGTTTCTAATCAGTTGAATTTCAGTAAATTAGCAGATTCTTACTCGATTTTCAATTCAATTGGGCAAACGGTTTTGACTGGAAAATCAGCCGAAACAATTTCTGTTTCACAAATTCCGGATGGTCTATATTTTGGAAAAATGGAGCAGGACGGCAATCTCTACCAATTTACTTTTGTCAAAAATTAAGGAAGTCCTGTCGAACCCCGATTCGACAAAGGAATTAATAAAGAATACTGTCGAATTGGGATTCGACAGGACATTTTGCTTTATTTGCGTAGAAACCTACGCATAGCATGAATCCCGAGTACGCAAAATTATTTTTTAAGGAGTTATTGAAAATCCATCATAAAGAAGCTTATGATTGGCAAACCAAAGCTGTCTTTTTGGATAAACTCTTGGTAAAGGTCTATATCATTGCCACCAAAAAAGAACAAATCCAATTTACCAACCTATTTTCCAGAATTAGCTACGCAGATCAGAAATTTCAAATTGATAAAAAGACAGAATTTCAACTCCACACTTTTCGTCGTTTAGTTAGAAAAAAGCAACAAGAACCTAATTTTACTGAATGGGAAGAATTGTATGAATTGGGTCTAAAAATCACCCCAAAAGTCATTCAAAAAATATGGGATATTGCCATCCCTCCCGAGGTCTATAAAATCACTCCAAAGATTGTATCGCTTCAACTCAACCCAACACAAGCAGTTGATTTTCAACCTTTTGTGAGAGTGGTTTTAATGAAAGACGACCCAGACAATGAATGTTTCCAAGCGGTGAATGAAGCAACTGGAAATGAAGTTTTGGTTCGATATAACTTACCTGAACGAAATGCCAATTTTAGTCCTACCATCGAGGCCATAAAAGAGACCTTCGGTTTTCCTGTTTCAGTAAATTTGGTGGATGTTGAGTTTGATAAAAACGGAATTTTACGTCCAAGAGCATTTGTAGTCGAGCCAGATTATTTGATGGATATTACTGCTGTCGCAGAATGTTTTCAACCGCAGCACAATGAGCCAATGCTCTATCTGCTCAAAAAAATGATGCCTTTTTCTTCGTCCTCTGCGTTGATTATTGGAAACATTGCCAACTTCTTTTTAGATGAATTGATGACTCAACCAGATGCTCAATTCATGGAACTTTTTCCAAAAGTATTTGGGCTTTTCCCCTTGCGATTTGCGATGATGACCGATGGCCAAGTGAAAGAAATTATGATCAAGTCAAAGGGTCATTTCCAAGTCATCAAATCGATGGTCAATAATGGCTTTTCTAAAAATGAAATAGAAAGAGAAAGTTGTTATTTGGAGCCAACATTTTACTCAGCACAATATGGCCTGCAAGGACGTTTGGATGCCTTCCATCATGCTGGCGATAAATCTGCCATTGTTGAGCTAAAATCTGGAAAAGCATTTATGCCAAATGCTTATGGCCTCAGCAATAATCACTTTACCCAAACACTTCTTTATGATTTATTGATTAAAACGACTTTCGACAAAACCATAGAACCTCGAAATTATATTCTTTACTCTTCTTCGTATGAACAGCCATTACGATTTGCGCCAGTAGTAAAATCACAGCAATTTGAGGCAATGCAAATTCGCAATCAACTGGTTGCAATTGAAAGAGGTTTAGGTAAGAAAGATATTGAAGCTAAAAAATTGTTACCAAAACTTCGCGCTCAATTTTTTCCAAAAGTCAAAGGCTTTCAGGCCAGAGACATGGAAAAATTTGAAAAAGTCTATAATGGGTTAACACCTTTAGAACAAAAGTACTTTAATGGCTTTGTGAGTTTTATTGCCAGAGAGCATCAGATGTCCAAAATTGGCTTAGAAGGTGTTTCAAATGCCAATGGAATTGCCTCTCTTTGGCGCAATGCTTTTTCTGATAAAGAAAGAAATTTCGAAATCATCAGCCATTTACAACTCGTTGATAATCAGTCAGATAAAGAAGAACCGATAATCGTTTTCAATAAAACAGAAAAGACAAATCCACTCGCTAATTTTCGAGTCGGAGACATTGGAGCACTCTACCCTTTCGGAGAAATATCGGATACTGTTTTGAACAATCAAGTATTCAAAGTGACCATCATTGACTTGAATAAAGAACAGGTGGTTGTGCGATTGCGTTCTCGTCAATTTAATACTAAAATATTCAAAGAAAATCCAATCTGGAATCTTGAGCGAGATTTATTGGACAGCAGTTTCGTGGGCATGTATCGAGCATTATTCGAATTTGCTTCTGCTCCAAGAGATAAAAAAGACTTGCTTTTATTGCAAAGACTCCCTGCCGAACCCGATCCAGTTAGTTTAGAATTGCCGAAAGAACTGACACGTGAGCAAGGCAAAATTTTTAGAAAAATTATTGCCTCCAGAGATTACTTTTTGTTGTGGGGACCACCCGGCACCGGTAAAACAAGCATGATGTTGAAGCATCTTGCTGGGTATTATTTCAATCAAACGGAAGAGAATATTTTGATACTCGCCTACACCAATCGGGCTGTGGATGAAATTTGTTCAGCGATTGAAAGTTTGGGTGAAAATGTAGAAAATTCATACATCCGTATTGGCTCCAAATATGGCACCAATCCAAAGTTTAGAAGCAAGCTTTTAGACCAAAAAATTGCGAAAGCCAAAAAGCGATCTGAGTTGCTTGAAATCGTAAAAGGTCATCGAATTTTTGTAGCTACCCTTTCCTCTTTTGGTTCAAAATTGGAGTTGCTTCAAATGAAAAAATTCAAACGAGTGATCATTGACGAAGCATCGCAGGTGTTGGAACCCATGCTTACGGGATTGCTCACTTATTTCGAGCATTTCACTTTAATCGGAGACCATAAACAATTGCCAGCAGTCGTTACTCAATCACCAGAAGTATCTGCCACTAATGATGAAGATTTAGAAAAAATAGGACTTTCTGACATGCGAAATTCTTTCTTTGAAAGAATGTTTTTACAAAGTGAGAAAAATGGATGGACATGGGCTTACGACCGACTCAGTCATCAAGGAAGAATGCATGAAGATATTATGACTTTTCCAAATGAAAACTTTTATAAGGGCCATTTGAAAATCCTTCCAGAAGAAATTCCACACCGCGCTACGCAGATACAATTGATTGATAATGAAGGAGTTACAAATACCGAAAACATTATTGAGAAGCTACTTTCCAAACGGGTTTTATTCCTTCCCTCAAAAGTAGATATGGATGATGGTTTTCAAAAAACCAATAAATATGAGGCGAGTCAAATCGTCGATTTAGTTGGTGATTTTCGAAAAATTTTCGAGCAAAAAAAGGAAAAAGTATCCATTGGCGTGATCACTCCTTATCGGGCACAAATTGCGTTGATTACTGATTATTTATCGAAAGCGAATTTACTGACGGACGACTTATCAATTGATACCGTTGAAAGATATCAGGGAAGTGCTCGAGATGTGATTTTGATTTCGCTTTGTACAAATACCGATTCTCAATTGGCCTCCATGACCAGTCTGATGGATGACGGTACCGATAGAAAATTGAATGTTGCCTTGACTCGTGCACGGCATCATTTGGTCGTAGTTGGTTGCCCAGAGATGTTGAGAGGAAATCCGCTTTATAAAAAATTTATGGAGAAGTATGGCACAAGTGTTTAGAACACAACTAAGGTTTACTAAACTTCGCTTCACTAAAGTTATTTGATCTAAAAGGTTGACACCCGATCATTTAGCAAATGATAAGTTTAGTAAACCTATTTTATTCAAAAAAAAACCTTTCTAAACTTCATCCAAATACTGCGTCATAATCGATTCCGTATCCATCTTTTTTATCAGATTGCGACCCAACTGATACATGTGCACTTCATCAGGGCCATCAGCTAAACGAAGCAATCTTCCTGTGGCATAAAAATCTACTAAAGGAATATCGTTGGTCATTCCTTTTCCACCAAAAATCTGCATCGCTCTATCGGCAATATCGCAAACCATTTTTGGCGCCACTATTTTTATCATGGAAATCAATTCCTTCGCAGCTTTCAAGCCTTTTCTGTCAATCGTATCTGCTGCCGAAAGGGTGAGCAATCTGGCCTGCTCAATTTCGCAAGCTGATTTGGCAATGTCTTGACGAATCGAGCTATAAGTCGAAAGTGACTTGCCAAATGTTTCTCGTTCTTTTACTCGACGACACATATAATGTAAAATACGCTCTGCCATTCCGATTAAGCGCATACAATGATGAATTCTTCCTGGGCCTAATCTTCCTTGAGCAATTTCGAATCCTCTCCCCTCGCCCAAAATGAGATTTTCTGCCGGCACTCGTACGTCTTTCAATTCAATCTCTGCATGACCAGCGGGGAAATGAAATTCACTAAAAACGGGCAATGCTCTAATTATTCTCACACCAGGCGTATCAGGTGGCACTATGATCATACTTTGCTGCGCATGCGGGGCACCATTCGGATCCGTTTTACCCATAACGATAAAACAGTTTATGTTTGGGTGGAGCGCATTTGAAGACCACCATTTTCTGCCATTGATGACATACTCGTCGCCATCCTTCACAATGCTGGTTTCAATATTTCTTGCATCAGAAGACGCCACTCGTGGCTCCGTCATTAAAAAAGCTGAACGAATCTTCCCACCCAATAAAGGCTTTAACCATTTTTCCTGTTGGGCTTGACTTCCATATTTTGCCAAAACTTCCATGTTACCCGTATCCGGCGCAGAACAATTGAAAACTTCCGATGCCCACAATACTTTCCCCATCTCCTTGGCTAATGGAGCATATTCCAAATTGGTTAATCCAGGGCTCAACTCACCATATTCTTCTGGCAAAAATAAATTCCATAACCCCTGCTCTTTTGCTTTTTTCTTCAACAATTCCATTTGAGGAAAAACGGATCTCGGATTCGTTTCAACAAACGCTCTGTACTCCTTTTCCAATGGATAAATATTGGCAATCATAAAATCATGAACCTGCTTTATGCGCGCCTGCGTTGATTCTTCAAATTGAAATTGCATTTTTTTTATTTTCTGTTTTAAAAAGATTGGATTTGGGAACGCTCCAACTTTCATTTTCTCACTCTCTCACTTCTCTCCCTCTTACATCATCATGCCGCCATCTACGGTTAGTGCATGCCCAGTAACATAGGAAGATTGATCAGAAGCCAACCAAAGAATGGATTTTGCGATTTCTATGGGATCAGCAAATCGTCTCATCGGAACCGCTTTTAATAGTTTGGCTTTCATCTCTGGGTGCCCCAATTCACTATCATTTAAAAGAGCCGTTTCGGTAAAAGCTGGACAAACACAATTGATTCTAATATTTTTTGAAGCATACTCCCAAGCAGCGCTTTTGGTCATTCCTACCACCGCAAATTTACTTGCGGAATAAGCAATACCCGTTCCAGAGGCTTTCAACCCAGCAAGGGAGGCTACATTGACAATATTTCCAAACCCCTGTTTCATCATCTGCCCCACGGCTGCTTTCATTCCATAAAAAACACCAGATTGGTTGATGGCCACAATTTTATCCCATTCATCCAAATCATGATCTGCTGTCTTTTGAACTCGCTTTGGTCCTATACCCGCGTTGTTTACCAATAAATCAATTCGCTCATATTGCTCAACGACCTTTCCAATTAAGGAAATTACTTCCTCAAATTTAGAAACATCTAACTTATGAAAAATTGCTTCTCCTCCCTTTTCTTGAATATTGTTAGCAGCCGTTTTTCCTAAACTTTCGTTGATATCAGAGAGAATAACCAAATAATCATTTTCAGCCAAAAGCTGACAAGTAGCAAAACCAATTCCTGCTGCGCCCCCAGTTACTACTGCTATTTTCTTCTTCATGAATATAAATCTAATTTAGTAAAGTCGGA
>CALDSS010000209.1 GCA_937924495.1 uncultured Saprospiraceae bacterium | reverse complement strand
TCCTGATTCGCATAATCTATTAAAATAGCGTCTTTAATTTAAGGCGAAGTTTAATAAACCTATCCATATTTATTTTAGAGTTTCTTTAGGAAGAAATTCTTTTTTTGAGTTGGAATATTCATCAATTAAGAGTTTTATTTCATAAACATTCCAGTTTGCAGAACCTTCATTTCTTAACAATACCTGATTTCCTTTTATAAGGTAGGTTGTTGGAATAACTTGTGATTGAAACCCTTTTGGGTATCCTACTTCATTCAAAAAATAAGGAGGGAAAACCAATCCTTTGCCTCTGAAGAACCTTTCTTGGCGTTCGGGAGTATCCATTCCAATTATATAGAAATCACACCGGTCTTTTTCCTCTATATATAATTTATTGATTTGCGGAAGTTCTTTGATGCAAGGTGCACAATAGGTGGACCAAAAATTAATGAATATCAATTTATCTTCTTGGTCAGTTACTCGTTTTGAAGTTTTATCCTCGATTTTTAAAACTTCAAAATCATAGTCAATTCGCTGATTTAAAATTTCGATTTTGGGTTTTCGAAGACCAGTTAAAAAATAGGAGCACCCTTGTATTGAGAGAAGCGATACAAGGAAAAAAAGCAGAATGAGATTAGAACGATAAAGGTTCAAAAATCTTTATTTCGTGTTTAATTGTAAAAAGGTGCATTAAATTGAAGTAGGGGGGTGTTTTCATCTAAAATATTGGAGTAATACAAATATAAAAAAAAAGCTGGAATCATTCATTTTGTATTTCTTTTATTAACTGGTCTAATATTTTTGAATCTCTTTCATTAATGCTTTTTAAGTTATTGTACTTTTTGTCAATCATTTTCATGCTATATCCGTCTGCAAGAATCTCTTCTGCACCCAAAAAATAATCCGTAAATTTTCCAACTTTAGTATAAAAGTTTGAAAACTTTTGAAATGGGATAGGTTGATATGCTCCTTCCCACGGTTCAATATTCCAAATTCCATTTTTGTTGCCAACAGGGAAAAGACCAAATCCTATAATATCTGAAAAATTGAAATCAGGATCGAATGATTCTGATTTGTGGTAAGTTAGTATGGTGGCTCTAATTTTCTTTCCCGAATTTAATTCTAAATCAATCAAATAATCAAAATCGGAAAAATCAGGATTCGTAATTCTTCTTTTTTCTAAAGAATCTGGAATTAAATACTCCTGCGGGTAGAAACCCACGATTTTGTATAAATCTGGGTGTTTGTCATAATTGTTGCGGGTGAAAATATGAAAGAGTTCGTGATAAAGTACCCTTGTGAAATATTGAGTATGTGCTTTTTGCCTTTTTTCTGTAAGCCAAGATTTTGGAAAAACGATAGCATCTTCACAAGTATAAAAAGCGTTAAACTCTTCTCTTCCAGAGGTTTTTATTAGAACCAATGTGTCCTGTAAAATTTGAGGAGTTCGTTCTTCAATGTCAGGAATTACAAAAATCAAAAAATCTAAAAGGCTTTCAATTTCTTGAAGACTCCAATTGAGAACTTCTTGCTCAAGGAACTGTTGGTGGAGTTCTTTTACCTCATTCAGATGGCTACCTGTGAAGTCCTTTTTCATTCTTACCGAAAAATCCATAAGACTCAGATTATTCACAAAGGAACTTTTCCTCATATACTCAAAGCCATTATTCCTATTGAGGAATAAAACTTCAGTCTCTCCAATTCGTACGGAATGATTCTCGATAATTTTTTCGTTTTCCATTTGGCAAGCAAATATGATGAAAATCAACAGAATACCTAAAACAAGTAATTTTGACATCAAGCAAAGATACCTCTAAAGTAAGAAAGCCATCAACTTATGCTTTGAGGCTGCGCATAAATTTCAAATGGGATTTTTTTAAATGTTAAAGGCATCATTTTTGCTTCCAATTAAGTGGATTTATCTTTCTTTTGTGTCAGTTTTCCTCCCAATAAAGAGAAATAATTCTTACCTCCACTGAAAATCAGTGTATTTTTAAAATCTGAAAAAGGCAATTTCTACTTGTATCATTTCATAGTTATGGTGCAGCTCTTCTAAGATTTTTCGCTGGTATTATACTAACCTAAAATTAGTAAGCATGGAAATGGTCATCATCATGGCCTTTGAAGTTTTATTTCTATTAATCGCACTAGTAGTGGGAATGATTTACGAAAAAGAATAATGCACAAGATCAATGATTCAAAAAGTAAAACTTATACTGATAGTTTGTTTATTAATGTTTGGAACAAAAGTAGCATTCGGACAACAAGATCCGATGTTCACCAAATATTTTTTCAATACGTTAAACTATAATCCTGGATATGCTGGTAGTAAAGAATATCTATCGGGCGTATTGTTGGCAAGAGAACAATGGGTGAGTTTCGGAAGGGGACTTGAAAACAATGGAGGGGCTCCTAGTTCTCAAACCTTATCCATTCATGCTCCCTTTAAAAAAAGGATAGGATTAGGGTTAAATTTTTCAAATGATAGAGTTGGTTCAACCAGAAGCAACTCTATAGCTGGAATTTATGCCTACAAAATTCCGTTCGGGGAGGCCAAATTATCCATAGGAATTAGTGCTGGAGTCACCAATTGGCAAGCCGATTGGGACAACTTAGTATTTAGATCGCCACGAGCGAGCGATCCTATTTTTGCTGCCAATATTGAGCCTGTTTGGATTCCGACGGTTGGTACTGGTTTGTACTTTTATAATAAATTCTACTACATCGGTTTTTCTACTCCAAGATTGTTTCAATATCCATTGAGAAATAATCAAGGTGCTTTCGCAGACCTTATCAAATCCGCACAAGTTTATCCGCATTATTTCTTCACTACAGGGGCAGCGTTTCGTGTCAGAGGCGATGATATTATTTTCAAACCATCTGTATTGATCAAAAATGTTGGATTGTTTAATCAATTTTCATCCACAAGCCAGACTGGTGTTTCACCTATCGCAGCTCCAACAGAGTTTGACATTGATATGTCTCTTTTATTTTACGAAAAAATGTGGTTGGGCATTTCCTTCCGTTCAGCTTTTGAGCATATTTTTCAGGGAATTAGCTCTCATGATTCTGCAGATGTTTGGGCTTCTTTCTTTTTAGGTAATGGCCTTAGACTCGGAGTGGCTTATGACTTTCCGTTGTCAGAACTAAATAATTACACAGTAGGTTCTTTTGAGCTGATGATAGGATACGACTTTGATTATAAAGTGAAAAAAGTAACTACGCCCAGATATTTTTAAGTACTTATTTGAAATTAATTTTGTCCAAGCACTCAAAGAAATTTAATCATGCTCTAATGCATTCTATCGCCTCTAACTTCTATCTCTGATAAAATCTTTGCTTCGTATTCAAGATACTCAGCCCAACGTTTTGTTACCTGCTCTTCTGGTAGATAAAGTTTGGCCAAACGAATAAACATTTTGTAATGGCCAGCTTCTGAAACCATAAATTGATGATAAAACTCTCTAAGTTCTTTTTCCTTCATTTCTAAAGAAAGTAAACGAAACCGTTCACAGCTTCTGGCCTCAATCAAGGCACAAGTCAAAAGGTTTTCCAATAATCTATTTTCTCGGCTGCCTCCTTTTTTTTGAAATTTAAGCAACTTGCCCACATATTCATCTTTTCGCTGTCTGCCCAGTTTTAAACCTCTCTTTTTCAATTCTGCCAAAACCTGGCGGAAATGCCCCCATTCTTCAGTAACGACTGGTGATACTTCCGAAACCAGTTCTTCTCTTTCTGGGTTTTGTTGAATTAAGGAGATGCAAGAAGAAGCAGCTTTTTGTTCGCAGTAGGCGTGGTCGGTTAAAATTTCTTCCAAATCCATTTCGGCTAAATTAACCCATCTTGGATCGGTTGGTAGGCTAAGGCCGAGTTTAAATTTCTTTTGAGCTGGCATTGATTAATTTTTAAAAACCAAAGGTAACAGATAAGAAGTTGTTTAAAAAAGAAGTCCCTTACAGAAATTTCTGCAAGGGACTTCTTTACACGGAAAATAAATTTTATCGACCAATCATTATTCTCTTTGATGCTCGACCTTTTTCAGTAAGGAAAGAAAGGAAATAGAATCCTTCACTTAGTTTAGAGACGTCCATTTGCAAAGTAGCATTGGCATTTCTAAACTGCTCTACTTTTATCAATTGACCTTGCGCATTGAACAATTCTACCTGAATTTGCTCAAACATAAATTCGTTAATTTGGATGTTAATAGTTGCATCCGCTGGATTTGGGAATAAAGAAATTTTATTTCCTAATTCTACATTTATATCCTCGCTGGAGGAAGTTAAATCAATTCTGAAATTGAATTCTTGATTACCTACCCATCCACCTTCTTTATCTCTTAATGTGAATAAAAACTTATCAAATGGTTCCGAATTGTTTGAATCATGACGATACCAAATGATGCCCTGATCGACATTGAATTGAGTGAAAGTATCACCAATTTTCATTGGATTTCCATTTTTGGTTAATGTACCAAATTCTGGTAAAGCAACCACGGTGTAAGTCAAGTCCCAAGGTTCAATTGCACTTGCTGTGGAAGCGTTCAGAAAATCTGATGAGACATTCTCACCTAACCCAAATGGGACTGGTAAGGTATCTTTGGCCAAAACTGGTGGTAGCAAGGCAAGGTCAGCACAAAACTCAATCTGCCACTCTTGCAAACTTCCACCTCCGCCAGTTCCTGGTTCGAAGACTTCTATTTCTAAATTCCAAGTTCCGGTCAACTCTGTACCATTAAAACGCTCTAAAAATTCTTGTGGGCCACGCACATTGCCATCATTAGCAGGACATGGGTTTCTGCTTGATACGGCATCATCAAATCCGAAATTGTAAACAGAGCCTGTACAACGACCTTCAAACAGAATTGCTCTTATAGAATCAGGAGAAACTAAAGTCATTCTGAGACTGTTGATAGGTTCATAAGACCCTTTTATGTTTGGAATGTTCAAATCATTTATGACTCCAGTTTCCAGTATCGGAATCGAACTTTTTATTATTTGCCTGCTTGCTCCAGGAATTGGAATAGATAAGTTGTCACCATCCAAAGCAACTGAAGTTTTACATGTTTTTGAAACCGTATGGAATGAAAAAGGAGTTAAATATTCTCCTGAGCCACATTGGTTGAATGGACGAACTCTCCAGAAATAGGCAGTATTTTCTTCTAATAAGTTACCATCAACAAAAAATGTATCTCTGATTCCAGTTCCTTCCCAAACAATAGTATTGGATTCGAATGCAGGGGAGGTGGCTAATTGGAAATCTACTTCATCTGCATCGGTAATGTTATTCCAACGCAAAACAGGTCCTTCAGATACTCCAATTGCCCCATTAGCTGGACTAACCATTTTCAAAAGCGAAAAATCATTTCTTGCAAACTCAATCAAAATTTCTTTTGTGATAGTATCTGTTTGCGTACCGAAAATAATTATTTCCAGCGGAAGAGAACCAGAACCTAAATCATTTGTCATTTCAAGCGTTAGGGTAGCGGCCTCTCCTGCCTTGACTTGATTGGACGTTAAATTTGCAGAAATTCCAGCGGGCAATGTAGTTACTAATTCTATATTCAATAGACTATCAAATCCCAATATTGAATTTGTTTCTATTTCAACAATCATATCATCTGGTAAGCAAGAGTACTGATATTGAGGCGTTACTGAGGCGGTAAAGCTCGGTTCCGTAGCTTCCTCAACAGCAAACCTTGTTGTGTTTACGTTGTAAAAAATGTTGTCAGTACCTTTTATTTTTATTCTTCCTGCGGAGGTAGTCAAATTTGGGGCAAAAACTCTTTCATGACCATCGTTGATAGTGGCTTTTGCCAAAAGGATATCGAAATCAAATCCATTATTTGGAGAAAAATATATATCAACCGCTCCTGCATCAATTGGTGCCTTGTTTGTGTTGGCAACATCCCAAGTGATGTCCACTAATTCTCCTCCTGTCCAAGTTACGGTATCTGCTGCTTGCGAGGTCACCAAAAAAGGACCAGATCCTCCAGCAGTCTTAAAGCTCAATTGCTCCCACACCACACCACCAGCGGTAGGATGATTGTCTCTGACAGTAAGTGTGAAATTGAAATCTCTTCCGTAATCTGCTAAGATTTCATAAGGTGGAATATTGACTGGTGGATTTACAACCATGTTTTTTCGAGGAAAGCTTCGGTATCCATTTCCTACGGCTGGATAAGATCGATAGATGGGACAGTTATCCATTGGTTGACCAATTATGGTAGGAACATTTCTCAAATCATGCTGTTCCCAACTGTAGGTTAAATTGTCCCCATCCTCATCTGTTGCTTCTGCCTCTAATTCAAAAGGAGTACTAACTGGAATGTGAAATCCATTGGTATAAGGCCATTGAATTTCTGGATAATGATTGCCAGGAGTGGTTATAGTACCACATCCTTCGTGAACATTTCGGGTCCAATTCATAAATTGAGCAATAGAGCCATTAGAATAATAATCGTCGTCAGCTCCAATGTTTTGAGTGCCACAAGCACCTGAATAAGACATTATCGTTGTACCAGAACCTGGCTCGTAGGAGGCAATTGATGCTCTTTGTCCATCATTGCCAGGACAATTGTCCCAGGAGTGACTCACAGAATTTTGATGACCCATTTCATGTGCCCAAGTTGATATATTTACGCCTCCGCCATTACACGTCATTCCTCCTGCTTTTCTTCTGGTACACGCATTTGCTCCACTTGCAACACCACCTACGTCAGAACATCTGTTAGTGAAACAATGTCCGATATCATATTCATCAATGTTTATTCTTTGATTGAAAACGTCTTGATTTCTACCCAATATTTCGCCACCAACATCCCCGACTGGGTAAGGATCAGTCATAGCGTTTTCAAACCATAATTCATCAGTAGTAGGATGAAAAACCAATTGAGATGCAAATTCAGGTCCCCAAATTTGGTTCATTCTATTCAGAGCAGTATTTAAAAGTCCATCCATGGCAGTTTTACCACCTCTTGAAGATACAAATTCTCCAGTACAGGCTAATGCAATAATGAATGTCTTTTGCTCCACCAAGTCAGTTTTGCGATATTTTGACACTTGTTCCTTGGTAAGTCCTGCAGAGTAATCTTCAAAAACTGAATTATCTGTCAATCCACATGCAAGTTTTTGAGGATCGCCCCAATTGTCAGGATCTTCTTTTATATCATAAACCATGTAATGTTCTAAATCGCCTTCAGCGTATGGATCAATATAAAATGTGAAACCTAAACCTCTGATAGAGGCCGTAAATCCTCTATTGGTTTGTTCTAAAGCAATGATGCTTCCTGTTTTTGGGTTTTTTCCAATATAAGTTTTGGTGTTTGGATATTTTGAAGCCATTGGCTCTTGCATCAATGATCTTTCAAAAATTTCAAAAGTTTGAAATGTACCATCTGGAAAAGGAACTTCTATTTCCAAAGTTTTTTGCTCCGATTTACCTGAGTAAGTAGGTGCCTGATTTAAATAACTTTTCATGTCATCCCATTTGAGAGACATTAATCTGAAATGATTGGGGAAAACCTGTCTTTCGGCAGTAGTTGCAATTTGTACATCGTCTTCTATCTTATCCTTCCAAAAATCAGCGGATGATTGACCAAAGGATAAACAAACAAAAAGTAAGGAGAAAATCAGTGTTAAATAAATTCTCATATTAATGATTCTGTTATCGGAGTGAATAAAGGTTTTATGAACGGACACCAAATTTAAAGCCCATACCCACAATGGCGAAAATTAAATCGACAAAAAGAATCGAATTGTCACCAAGTATTAATAAAGTATGGATTTATTTCCATTTTATGCAACTAAACCTTACAAAGTTTGTTCGCTGCTTTCTTCAAAATATCCTCTGTTTTGGCAAAACAAACTCGAACAACTTTCTCATCAACCAATTTTGAGCGGAACGGGGAAATAGGAATGGTAGCTACTTTATGTTCTTTCAACAGCCATTTTGAAAATTCAACATCATTCAGGTCGGATATTTGGCTGTAGTCAAAAAGTTGAAAATAGGTGCCGCTACTTTCAATAGGCTGAAATCTCGATTTTTCCATTTTGTTCAAAAAGAAGTCTCTTTTTTCTTGATAAAAATTAGGTAAATCTTGAAAAAACTGGAGATCTGAAGAAAACTCAGCAATGGCATGCTGTACAGGTGTGTTTACCGAAAAAACATTGAATTGATGCACTTTTCGAATTTCGGCAGTGATTTCTGGTGGTGCGATGAAATAGCCCATTTTCCAACCCGTATTATGGAAAGTTTTACCAAAAGAAAAAGTAGAAATACTGCGCTGATATAGTTCAGGAAATTTTAGAATACTCTGATGTTTCGCACCTTCAAAAATAAGATGCTCATAAACCTCATCACTCAAAACAAGGATATTCGTCCCTTGTGTTATTTTTTGCAATTGAAGCATATCATCTTCCGAAAAAACCTTTCCTGTTGGATTGTGCGGATTATTGATAATAATCATTCGAGTATTTCGACTAAAAAGATGATGAAATTCTTTCCAATCAATACTGTAATCTGGTCCTTTTAAGGAATATGGAATGGCATAGGCACCACAAAGGTCTATAGCCGGTTTATAAGAATCGTATGCCGGTTCAATCACAATGACCTCATCTTCTGGATGAATCAAGGCAGTGATAGCGCAATAGATTGCCTGAGTGGCACCAGCAGTTATTGTTATTTCCTTAGAAGGATCTAATTTCTTTTTGTAAAATTTGTTGACTTTTTTTGAAATGGATTTGGTAAGTGCAGGCACCCCTTGCATGGGAGCATATTGATTGTAGCCCTCTTTCATATAGTGAGCGACCAAACTTTTGAGTTTGGTTGGACAATCAAAATTTGGGAAACCTTGAGATAAATTGATAGCTCGGTGTTCTTTCGCCATGGCAGACATCACCGTAAATATCGTTGTGCCAACATTGGGCAGTTTTGATTTCAAAATCATAGTATGCACTTTTCCGTTGAGGTAAAAGTAGTCAGTACTTTCAAATTTTGAATACAATTTAGAAAATTGATGAAAACTATTTCGATTTTAAAATACTTATTAGGATTTAGGATTAAATTTGAGCCATAAATTATTTTAAATGAAGGAACGCAAATTTGCGACAAAAGCAATTCATGCAGGTGTTCATCCTGATCCGGCTACAGGGGCAGTCATGACTCCGATTTATCAAACTTCTACCTATGCGCAAGAAGAACCTGGAGTCAACAAAGGGTATGAATACGCAAGGACAAAAAACCCAACACGTTCAGTTTTAGAAGCGAATTTGGCTGCGCTGGAAAATGGGTACGATGCTATATGTTTCAGCAGTGGAATGGCAGCAATGGATGCTATTTTAAGGTTATTTGATCCGGGTGATGAGGTGATTTTAAGCAATGACTTGTACGGCGGTTCTTATCGCTTGATGACAAGGGTTTATGAGCGATATGGAGTAAAAGGAGTTTTTGTAGATATGCGTGATCCTGAAAAAGTAAAAGCTGCGATTACGCCAAATACAAAATTGCTTTGGATAGAAACCCCTACAAATCCAATGTTGCAATTGGTTGATATTCAGGCGATTACGTCAATTGGAAAAGAAAAGGAGATTTTGAGTTGTGTGGATAACACTTTTGCTTCTCCTTATTTGCAACAGCCAATAAAGTTGGGTGCAGACCTGGTTTGTCATTCTGCTACGAAGTATTTGGGAGGGCATTCTGATGTGATTTTAGGAGCAGTGGTAGTCAATGATAAAGACCTTTCAGACCGACTTCATTTTATACAAAATGCAGTAGGGGCAGTGCCTGGACCACATGATTGTTTTTTGGTTTTGAGAGGCATCAAAACATTGCATGTTCGCGTCAAGCAAGCCTGCAAAAACGCTAAGAAAATTGCAAAATTTTTAGTCTCTCATCCAAAAGTTCAGAACGTTTATTACCCTGGATTAAAGACACATCCTCAATATGATTTGGCGAAAAAACAAATGAAATATGCCGGAGGTATGGTCTCTTTTGATATGATTGGAGATAATTACGAAGATGCTAAATCGGTTTTAAGTAATACAAATTTGTTTACGCTTGCTGAATCATTGGGTGGGGTAGAGTCGCTG
>CALDSS010000208.1 GCA_937924495.1 uncultured Saprospiraceae bacterium | reverse complement strand
TGAACCGTCTGCGCATTTTGGCATAAGTCACTAATCGGTGTAATTGCTGGATTTGGAGATTCTATTACGGAAAATGGTATTTCGAGTTCCGCCATACAACCTGCTGGACTGGTGTAGCTATAAATGCCAGTCCATTGGCCTGGGCCGATGAACGGATCTATACTGCCATCTTGGTCGATAGCACCACTCCAATCACCTCCTTGAGGCTCGACATCCACAAAATAGATGGCATCTGTTTCGCAAAAAACAGGAATCGGTTCTACTATTATCTCGGGTGAGGGTTCTATGAAAATTGAAATTTCATCAAAACCAAAACATCCGTTATTGTCTCCAATTTCGTAAGTAACATAATGTAGGCCTGGGCCTAAAACCTGAGGTTCTATTTGGCCAAATTCGTTGGCGGCTTCTCCCCAAGCTCCGCCAGGAGGCTCGGCTTCTAATTGTTGTAATTCTTCACTATCACAAAAGTCCCCAGGATCGTCTATTTGTGGTTCTGGTATTATATTTACTTCAATTGTAATAGTTGTATCACTTTCGCAACTTCCATCATCATACGAATAGGTAATGTCATAAAACCCTTCAAAACTGGGTGTGAAAATTCCAGAAGAACTTACTTGACCGTCCCATGTGCCTCCTGGCGGGAAAAAGCTTAATTGTTGAGGAGGATCGCCCTCGCAAAAAGGTCCTGCTGGTTCTAATTCAGCTAAAGTACCAGAGATGATGACTACTTCTACTTCGTCAAAAGCAACTGCACCACAAGCAAACTCCATGGTGACGTAATAGGTGGTTGTGACACATGGCGTTGCAGTAGGGTTTTCAATATTTGTGTCAGATAAAGTTGGGTCAGGAGCCCAAGTGTAGTAAAGCGCATCAGGATCGGGCATTAAAACAACTCCTTGATTTTTACAAGTAGATAAATCATCCATTGGATCTATATCAGGAACTGAAGCGCCAAAGCAAACGGTATGATTATTATTAGAGCCACCTGTACTTGCAGTAAATCCCCAATAGACGTTTGGATCGCCTCCAAAAATAGTATTGATAATATCTCCCGTATAAGAAACGCCAGCTCCATCTAATATAGCCACGGCTGTTTGCGTGGTAGGATCCCAGTCGAAGGTAAAACAATGATCTTTTCCATCTTCTATATTAGCCATTGTGGCTGGGCCAGCAAGATTATTTGGGCCACCATGATTTGGATCGCCGTCCCGAGTCATTGCGATGTGATCTTGAGTAGGGTCACCGCTACCGCTATTTCTCCAATCGTCCATCTCAGCTGCTAAAGAAGGAGCTATTCCTTCATATCCAATACCTCCTCCTCCAATTCCCACAGCGCTATTATCTGTATGTAAAATAAATACGATCCCATCAGCTCCATTCCCATCTTTGGTTCCAAAATTTAATACTGCTTCAATAGTAAAGGGTTGATTGAGGTCTATTGTAGTCGCGGAGAATACTGATCCAGCTTGACTATTAGAGGCTGTTGTTAATTGAAAACAATCATTTCCGATATCACTTGCACTCCCATTTGCTGTATATTGAGCATTGATAATATTGGGAATTTGAAATAGGAGCAGAATCCCTAAGAGATGTATGAGGTGTTTCATGTCTTATTTTGATTGAATCAAATTTTAAGTGCTTGGACATAATTAATTTCAATTTAGAATGGCTTCTTTTTTCTACAATTCATTTTGTCCAGCTGATTTAGCTCCCGAAATTGATGATAAATTATTTAGGTGGCTTTTCCTCAAATATTTTTTATTCTCTATTCCGTGAACTACTTAAAGTGTATTGGTTAAATTAGTCTTTCAGGTTAGAATTTTGGGAAAATTGATTGGAGTGAGATGATTAGGCTGTGCACTTCAAAAAGCTAATTATTGAATACAGTTAACCAAAATTAATATTTAATACGAATATTCGCCTAAAACAAAAGGAGAAGTTGTGTCAACAACTTCTCCTTTATAGAAAATATTTTTTTTGGAACTAATTAACTTCTATCCGTTTGAGTCATTCCATATTTTCTATAAATCAAATCTTTCAATTCTTTACGCGCGAAGAAAATTCTACTTTTAACTGTTCCCAATGGCAAGTTCATTTCGTCGGCGATTTCTTGATATTTGAATCCTTGGTAGTGGCGCTCGAAAGGAATGCGGATACCATCTTCTAATCCCTCTATCATTGCAGTGAGTTCTTCCATCATTATATTGCCATCGCCTTCATTTCTGATGACTTGCTTGCCGGAATTGATATAAAAGTTATTGTCTGTTCTATCAATAACCGTATTTACTTTTACCTTCTTACGATAATTATTGATAAAGATATTTTTCATGATAGTAAAAAGCCATGCTTTTAAATTAGTCCCAGGCATAAATTTATCTCTATTCTTAACAGCTCTATATGCTGTTTCCTGAAACAAATCTCTGGCATCTTCATAATCTTTTGTAAGATTATAGGCGAATCCGTGCAAAATACCTCTATACTCTTCTAATCTGGAATCAAATTCAATAGTTGACATAATCGCGTGATTTTTATTTGGTTGAAGGAAATATATCTTCTTTGTTTAATGTTTGAATCATTTCGTTAAACAAAATTACATTTTTATTAAACATTTTCAAAATGATAAATAAAAATTTATTTTTTATAATGCATAAAGTGCTTTAAATCAACAAAATAACAATATTATTTAACATTTTAAATAATTAAACTTTCAATAATTATTGAAAATAAAATAAATTTTAAAGGTTTTTCTATAGTTGGTACATTTGTACATAAAAAATAGAACATGACTATCAATCAGCGACTTAAGGCAATTCGGAAAGAAATGAGAGAAGTAGGAATAGATGCTTACATTATTCCAAGCGGTGATCCACATAAAAGTGAATATGTTCCTGAACGATGGAATTCAAGAGCATGGATTTCTGGATTTGACGGATCGGCAGGTACAGCAATTGTAACGCAAGAACATGCTGGCCTTTGGACAGATTCTCGTTATTTTATTCAAGCAGAGAGGCAATTGAAAAGTTCAAATTTTGAGTTGCATAAATTAGAAGTTCCGCATACGCCTGAACATCTTGATTGGTTGAAAGATAATATGAAAGAGGGCGCAGTAGTTGGATTTGACGCTTGGATGAATTCTCCTGCGCAAGCGAGGCAGTTGGCTAAAGTGTTGGTTGATAAAAAGGTGGTCTTAAATAGTGAGCATGATTTGATTGGTAAGATTTGGGATGACCAACCCGCTATTCCATCCTCCAAGGTTTTTGAATTGGATGAAAAATACGCAGGTGAATCACGAAGTGAAAAATTTAAACGATTAAGAAATAAAATTAGGGAAAATGGAGGCCAACAATACTTGGTTTCTACTTTAGATGATATTGCATGGCTTCTAAATTTGAGAGGTCATGATGTGGATTGTAATCCAGTTTTTGTAGCGTATGTTGTTGTTACCAGTCAGGATATTCAACTTTTTGTAAATGCTAAAAAATTCAAACCTGAACTTAGGGCTCGATTGGAAAAAGATGGAGTTGTTTTTCAAGCCTATTCTAAAATAGAATCTTATTTGAAAAAAGTGGATGAAAAGATTCTGGTTGATAAGTCCACCGCGAACCTGAAGTTGTTTAATGGTATTCCTGAAAAATATCGAATTGAATCAAGCAATATTGTTGAAACTTTAAAAACCATCAAAAACAAAACGGAGATTGAACATTTCAGACAAGTGATGGTGAAAGATGGGGTAGCCTTAGTTCGACTTTTCAGGTGGTTAGAACAGCAGCTTAAAAAAAGGACGGTTAGTGAAGTTGAATTAGCTCAAAAACTCAAAAAGCTGAGGAAATTGCAAGGAGAATATTATGGTGAAAGCTTTGATGCAATTGTGGGCTACGAAGGGAATGGTGCCATCGTTCATTATAAACCAGATGCTGAAACTTGTGCCCAAATGAAAAATGAAGGTATGCTGCTTTTGGATTGCGGTGGTCAATATTTTAATGGAACAACAGACATCACACGAACCGTTACTTTTAGTCCGCCAACTGAGCAACAAAAATTGGATTTCACTTTGGTCTTAAAAGGGCACATAGCGTTAGCTATGGCTCGTTTTCCGGAAGGTACGAATGGAGTTCAATTAGATGCCTTGAGTCGCCAACACCTTTGGCGCTATGAAAGAAATTATGGGCATGGCACCGGCCATGGGGTGGGTTTCTTTTTAAATGTACATGAAGGGCCACAACGTATTGGGCCAACGATTGGCGCCAAGAGTAAATTGCCTTTTCAATCAGGAATGGTCACTTCCAATGAGCCAGGACTTTATCGTTCGGGTGAGTATGGAATCCGAATTGAGAATTTGATCCTTTGCAAAGAATCAGAACAGAATGCTTTTGGAAAATTTCTTGAATTTGAAACGATTACACTCTTCCCAATTGATCAAAAATTAATTGATAAATCTCTTTTGAGTAAAGATGAAAAGGATTGGTTGAATACTTATCATCAAAAAGTCTATGATAAATTATCGCCTAAATTGAAACC
>CALDSS010000207.1 GCA_937924495.1 uncultured Saprospiraceae bacterium | reverse complement strand
CAATTCATTGGTCAAAGAATCAATCAATAGGGTCGTTTTGAAGGCATCATAAAAATTGGCGTTATTAAAATAAGCCCAATTTTTTGCCAGTAGAAGCCTTGTTCTGCCTTCCAGTTTTTCTTCTTCCGTAAATTTATAATGGGTAACTATTGAATCTCCTTCATTAAAATAATTTTGTGCAGCGACACTATCAAATGCGTTGATGATTTGAACCAAATAACTCAATGTTCTGATTCGTTTCATGCCTTCGCAATCCTCTAATTTATCTATTTGCTTTTGAATAGCAGGTGGGTAGTTTTTCGCCGAAAGGCAAAAAGAAAAAATGAAAAGGAAGACCCATACTAAAGTGCTTGAATTTTTTTTCATAGTAGTTTCTAACCGTTAAAGCAGTATCACAATATTACTAATTTTTTTTTCAAATGAAGTTTTAGAATAATGAATAATATTGTGCTAACTCAAAATGCAGGGCACTTCACTCTATGATTTTTCTTGACAGGGCCATTTGTACTCAAGGTATGGATTACTGAAATTTCCGGACCACCTCTGAGAAGACTGGCTCTTGCTAATTTTGAGGTATTGAAATCATAGGAAAAAGTATAAGCTGTGCTGCCTTTATCCATACGTAAGCTAAAAATAAAAGCATCTAAGCCAGGTGTTGGGCCATCCATAACTGGACGTAACCAGGCACCAATATAGAAAAATCTATCTGTTACTTTAAATGATGGATCTTTCTTAAATTTCAAATAAGAACCAACATTGAACTCTCGGTGAGGGCCTTGGATTGCAATCATCGCACTTGGTAATATGGAAACATATTTTGCTAATCTCAAGTTAGCACCTCCATGAACGATGTATTTTCTATCAAACAATACTGCTGGCTCGTTTCCATTTTCTGCTCTACTGCGGAAAGAAACATCAGGGCGATTAATGTGTGAAAAACTGGCGCCTAAATAAAACGAGCTGTGCCAAGTAAATTGATAATACCAACCAATTCCTAAAGACAGGTCGTAGTTTTGGATTTTATTTGGGGTGCCTTGACCCATCAAAGGTTCTTCATCAAATCCAATCATTTTGGAGAAATCAATCGATTGAGAGATATAATCTGATTGGAAACCTACTGACACCAAGTTTTTTGAATGTCTATCTAATGCCTTTACGGCCGAAAGTGAAATCCCTGCTCTTAAAGTTGTAAAATCTAAATCACCTGCCTGATCTGCAAAGACATTCAAACCTGCACCAATAAAAGCACTTTTGCCTGCTTGCACTAACTTAACATCAGTAGAGGCTGCTGTCGTTTTATACCCTTTGGTGAAGTCGTTCCATTGGCTACGGGCATTGGCGATGAACCTTACGTCGCCGTTGTCAATCACTCCAGTCATGGCTGGATTGAGGTAGGTTGGAGACGCATGAATATGCGCCCAATGGATATCTTGAGAAAAAAGGTTAATGGTTGAAAAAAGGAGGGCAAAAATCAGTACTAAAATTGAATTTTGCATCTGAGTGTTTGTTAAAAAAAATATTTGAAAATTGGGTTAGGTACCAGACAAAACATAGCCGTAAGTATAGGTTGTTACTTTTGTCCTGTACTGCATAAGTTTGCAAGAAGTCAAAAATTATTTGCCCTAATAGATTTGTTTTTCATATCTTAATTGGGTTGCAAATTAGGTTGAAATTCCGTTCGGTTCAATTGTAATTATGGGTAATTTTAAATAATTTATAAAAATGTATATATGAGGCAAACGCATTTTAATTACCTTATTACTGTAATATTTCCTTTTTTGATGAATTTATTGCCATAGGTGCAATCACCTGAAAGATAATAAACAAATACGCCAGGGTTAACAGGTTTTCCTCTAAAGGTTCCATCCCACTTTTCGTTAAGAATGTCTCTACTTTCAAAAACCTGTTCTCCCCATCGGTTATAAATTCTTAAAAGGGAAAGTTCTAAAAACAATTCATTATACCTTATTTCAAAAAAGTCATTTGAGCCATCCTCATTGGGGGTGATGAAATTGGCGGCTTGTAAGTCTCCGTTAGGACAATCCTTTGGAGGTTCATTATATCTAAACCTCTGTTTTTCTTCAATGCTGCAGCCGTTTAGGTTGACGGCGTTGACACTAAATTCCATATTCGGAATTTTTAATACCATTACTTCCGTACAATTTACACACAACAAATTCCCATCTTGATCAAACACCTCATAATCGGCTGTCGGGTCATCTACCGTTATTTTTAGGATTACAGAGTCGGTGTAAAAATTGATGGAGTCCAATTCTAAATCAACCACCGGTGGATTGATGACGGTCACTAATGAGGTGGCCTCTAAAATTTCACCTAAACAATTTTCTGCTGATACGGTATATAATCGAGTGGAGGAAGGGCTCGCTGTAGGAGTTGTGCAGCTCACACAGCTCAAATCTGCTCCAGGAGACCAGGTTACATTTGAAGCTCCATTCACAAACAATTCAACCGATTCTCCTAAACATATCTCATGGTCGCCTGAGGTAATTTCAAATAATGGCAAGACACGAACTTCATGCGTGATGATACTGTCACAACCTGATCTGGTTTGGGTATCTTCCACGAAAGTGGTGTCATTTGTATAAAAAATACCTGCAATATTTATGCTATCACCTTCGCATACTTTATGTTCTATTGTTTCAAGGTAGGTGGTTGAAAATGAAAGTAACGAAACAAGTATTGTATCGCAACCAGAAGTTCTCAAGGTATCCATAATGGTACCTTCTTCATAATGTGCAATGCCATTGATGACCACACTGTCTCCTTCACAAAAAGCGATTTGCTGATTGATGATAGGTCTAACTGTTGGAGAGATGAGCGTAATCGCAACACTGTCGCAACCATTTGCAGCTGGGAAAGTATCTCTAATCGTTCCCGGTTGAGTGTAGATGATTCCATTTATTTCAATCGTCTCTCCCGGACAAAGGAAAACTTCGTTTTGAGTGATGGGGCGAGGGTAATAGTCGATAACCAGTTTTACAATACTATCACAGCCATTGGTTGCAGCTATAAAAATATCATAGGTGCCATCTTGGGTATAAATGTCTCCACCATATTGAACAGTATCTCCAGGGCAAATTGTATATTCTTCAATTATTGGAAGCGGCGGCAACCAAGTGATTTCTAAAGAAACCAAGCTATCACAACCTGCTTCTGTTAAAATAGTGTCATAATAAATGCCTTCCCAATTGTATAAATTGCCATTCCATTCAATAGTGTCATTTGAGCAAATCGAACGTTGCTCCAACGGTCCAGAAACTGGAGGTAGGTGATTAATAGTCAAATTTATCAAACTATCACAACCGTTAGTGGCATTTAATAAAATTTGATAGTCCCCTTCTTGTGAATAGAAATTGCCTAAAAATTCAATTGAATCATTTGGACAAATGAATATTTCCTCATTAGTGGCAACAGGAGGAAGGAAAGAAATTTCTAAAGAAACTAAACTATCACAACCGTTGGCTGCTTGAATGGTATCGAAGAAAGTACCTTCATCAAAATAAAATTGACCTTGCCAGAAAACGCTGTCGTAGGCACACATTGCATGTTGTTCTGTTGAGCCGACCACGGGAGTGAAGAGTTCTACAGAAAGGTTAATTAAACTATCACAACCGTTAGTGGCTGGAATGATGATTTGGTAAATTCCCTCTTGATAATAATTCCCTAAATACTCTGTTGAATCACCTCTACAAATTTCTCGTAACTCGTTGCCTTGAACAGTTGGTAACCAAATGATTTCCAAAGTCAATAAGCTATCACATCCGTCTGCGGAAGGAATGGTATCATAATGGAACCCTTCTTGGTTATAATATTGCCCTTGCCAAAGCACTGAATCAGTGGCACAAATGGATTGCGTTTCGGTGGAGCCAGGTACTGGAGGTAATAGACTCACCGTAAGTGTTATCAAGCTGTCACAGCCATTTGATGCTACTTTTATAAATTCATAAATTCCTGCTTGTGTGTAAAAGATACCATCATATTCTACAGAGTCTCCTTCACAAATGAATCTTTCTTCTGCTATTGGAATAGGTGGTAGCCAGTTCAATACCAAACCAATAAGGCTATCACAACCATCAGTAGTTTGAATGGTATCGAAGTAAGTTCCTTCATTGTAATAATACTGCCCTTGCCATAATATACTATCTGTTGCACAAATGGCTTGTTGCTCATTTGGCCCAACTAATGGTGGGGCTGTTGTTAAGGTTAAAGTAACTAAGCTATCACATCCATTTATTGCGGGCACTAAAAATTGATATTCGCCTGGTTGTGAGTAAAATATGCCTTCAAATTCGAGGCTATCTCCTTCACAAATAAAACGAGTCCATTCTATTTCAATAGAATTAGAAACAACGATTTCAAACTCTACGATTGAATCACAACCTAAGTTCGTTTGGAAAGTATCGAGTACTATCGCATTCTCAAAATAGAAAATTCCATTTATGTCCACAGAGTCCCCTTCACAAATCGAAATTCGATCAGAAGTCAATGCCGGTGGGTTTACATTCAATTGAGTAGTGATAATTGAATCACACCCATTGGCGGCTGTTAATGTATCAATAATGGTTTGAGCAGTAGTGTAGGTGTTTCCATTTACCTCAATCGAACTTCCTTCGCAAATTTCTAAAGTTTGAATAAAAGTTGATGGGGTAATTAATGAAATAATTGTAGTTACTACTGAATCACAACCACCTGTAGTGGTGATGGTATCTATTATTGTTTGCGGAGAGTCGTAAGTTTCTCCATTCACTTCAATGGAAGTACCCTCACAGATTTCAAAATCTTGATTGAAAGTTAAGGCATCCTCTATAGTTAGAATTGTAGTAAGGATTGAATCACAACCGTTTGACGCGACTAAAGTGTCAACGATGGTTTGTGCTTGTTCGTAAGTATTTCCGTTTATTTCAATCGAAGTACCTGTGCAAATCTGAATGTCTTGCTGATAAGTAGAAGGCGCTCGATAGGACAAAACTGAGGTTACTATTGAATCGCAGCCCTCGAAAGTTGAAAGTGTATCAATAATCGTTTGCGGAGTATCGTAAGTATTTCCATGAATTTCAATCGTTCCTCTTGGGCATACCTCAGCAGTTGCATTTGAGGTTAGCGGAGGGAAGAAAACTAAATCTGTAAATACAATAGAATCACAACCATTATTTGCGACGAAGGTGTCAACAACAGTTTGTTCTCCATTATAAAAGTTGCCGTTGATTTCAATTGAGTCTTGCTGGCAAATTTCTAATTGAGTGAAAAAGTGATTTGGATCTAACAAAGTCAACTCACTGTTTACAATTGAGTCACAACCGTTGGCAGCTATAAGGGTATCAATTACAGTTTGTGTTTGGTTATAGAAGTTACCATTAATTTCAATTGAGTCTCCATCGCAAA
>CALDSS010000206.1 GCA_937924495.1 uncultured Saprospiraceae bacterium | reverse complement strand
TGTGCTGCTAGCCTCCCAGATGTCACGCCACCCAGTAAACCTAACATAACTAATATCGAGCCTTCGAGAACTGATGTGTTTTTCGGATGGGCTCCAAGCTCAAGCTCAGATGTTGAATACCACGTATTCCAACGAAGAATCAAAACCTCTAACGATTGGCAGGATATATTCACGTTTCCTTATGCGTCAGAGCTAGAGTATAGTGACACTTCCGCATCTAGTAGAGAAATATATGAATACCGATTGCTTGCCTATGATGAAGCAGATAATTTTTCGAGTTCCATCATCGTAGAGGCAAGTCCTTTTGATGATGGCTTCAGAGATTCTATCCAGAATTTCAATGGTTTTTTCATTGGAAATACTGGTCTTAATGATCAGAACAGATATGTCCAATTAAGTTGGACATATCGAAAGGAACCCAAATTAGCTGGTTTCCAAATTTTTAGAGCAGTGAATAATGGCGTGATGAGTCCTTTCAAATACTTAGACAAGGCAGACGCTGCGTCACAATCCAATGGATTTGGTACTCATGGGCATATGGATTTTGATATTAATGTACAAAGAGGCAGACCTTCTACTTTATTAGTTAACCTTCCGTCCAATATCCCTCCCCAAGTAGCGGTGTTCGTTTCTAATGGACCAAGAGGCTCTAATATTCCATTACCAGTTCCAGTTCCAAGAAATTCTAATTTGTTTTTATACCAAGTAATGGCTGAATTTACAGATGGCTCTTTCTCTCCATTGACTGACATTGTAGCTGTTTTTGTACCGATAAGATAGAATTGAAATTTTGATAGAGATTAAAAGTGCTGCTGTAGTTTTTACGGTGGCACTTTTTGGTTTTGAAGGAATATTAAACGGCCGTTTTTTTGAGAAAGGGGAGGGGCGTTTTTCAGATTTTCGAAAATCGCTATTTTACGCTTGCCTGAAAAATCCAAAAGTTATATAATGTGGTTAAATTAATCTAAGTAATGTAATCATTCATTTCTACCCTTAAGTTTAACTTAATTTGTAGATTTCAATAAAAAAAAACGAACCGAGATGAGGGCCTCGGTTCGTGGAAATTTTGTATCAGTAAATTGTATAAAAAAGTGTAATTATCCGCATTTACTATGGCCGCAGCTTTTACAAATCAAGCAGCCTTCTTTGTAAATCAATCCTTCTGCATCACCACAACTTGGGCAATTCTCTTTGGTTTTTGTACCGTCTGGAACGAACTTTTTCAAAGCTCTTGCCACACCATTTTTCCAAGTGTTGATGTGTTCTTGATCGGTATTCAAACCTTGAATTAATTTTACAACATTTTCAATCTGCATGGAATGCCTCAATGTTCCAGAAATCAATTTAGCGTAGTTCCAAAACTCTTTACTGAAACTTCTTGACAATCCTTCCATCGTTACACCATATCCATCTTTATCTTCGTATCTGAAGTCATATCGCTTCTCACCAGTCTCTTCATCTTTGTTTTTGATAACCCAACCAGAAGAAACAAAAGAAGGTAAGTAGAAAGTATCCTCAGCTTTACCCGTAAAGATTTCGTAAGGCTTTCCATCAATCAAACCAACAACTGCAATCCATTTTTCAGAATTATTATTAAAACGAATAACCTCTGCTTCCAATTTCTTTGGACGTTTGTTAGGGAAACCAGAGGTTGCTTTTTCTTCTTTTCCTGTGTCATCGTTGGATACCAAAACTCCTGAACGAGAGCCATCTCTATAAATGGTACAACCTTTACAGCCATGTTCCCAAGCAGTTCGGTAAATATCTTTTACCATATCCACCGTTGTTTCAGCAGGAACGTTTACGGTTACTGAAATTGAGTGATCAACCCATTTCTGAATTGCACCTTGCATCTTCACTTTCTGCACCCAATCAATATCATTTGCAGTAGCTCCATGGAAAGGAGATTTAGCAATAATTTCAGCCAATTCTTTGTCAGACATGGTTTTTGCTTTCGAAGCATCATAACCATTGGCATTCATCCAATCCATAAATTTGTGGTGGAATACATTGTACTCTTCCCAGCTATCACCAACTTCATCAACAAAAGTTACATTGACATTGGTGTCGTTTGGATTTACCTTTTTTCTTCTTTTGTAAGAAACCAAAAATACTGGCTCAATTCCAGATGAAGTTTGAGTCATCATTGAAGTGGTACCAGTTGGAGCAATGGTCAACAAAGCAATGTTTCTACGACCGTATTTCACCATATCATTGTACAAATCCTCGTCTGCTTCTCTGATTCTATTGATGAAAGGATTTTGCATTTCACGACTTGCGTCGAAAATATTGAAAGGTCCTCTTTCTTTAGCCATTTCAACAGAAGAACGGTAAGCGTTTACCGCCAACGTTTTGTGAACCTCAGTAGAAAAATCAATTGCTTCGTCACATCCATATTGGATGCCCATTGCAGCTAACATGTCACCTTCTGCAGTAATTCCAACACCTGTTCTACGGCCTTCCGTGCAGGTCTTCTTGATTTTCAACCACAAGTTCTTTTCATTGACTTTCATGCCATCACCTTCTGGATCAGAACTGATTTTATCAAGAATCCTATCAATCTTTTCAATTTCCATGTCAATGATATCGTCCATGATTCTTTGTGCAACCTGAACGTGCTGACCGAATTTTTTGAAATTGAATTTTGCTTTGGCTGTAAATGGATTATCTACATAACTAAATAAATTGATAGCCAACAAGCGACAGCTATCATACGGGCAAAGTGGAATCTCACCACAAGGATTTGTAGAAACCGTTTTATAACCTAAATCTGCATAACAATCAGGAACTGACTCACGGATCACAGTATCCCAGAACAAAACTCCTGGCTCCGCAGATTTCCAAGCATTGTAAATGATTTTATCCCAAATAGCCTTAGCATCAACTTCTTGAGTAAATTTAGGATTGGTAGATTCTACAGGGTATTGTTGAGTATATGGTTTGCCAGAAGTAACAGCTTGCATGAACTCATCATCAATTCTGACAGAAACGTTTGCTCCTGTCACCTTGCCAACTGTCATTTTCGCATCGATAAACTCTTCTGCATCTGGATGCTTAGATGAAATACTCAACATCAAGGCACCACGTCTGCCATCCTGTGCTACTTCTCTTGTACTGTTAGAGTATCTTTCCATAAATGGAACAACACCCGTCGAAGATAGGGCAGAGTTCATTACTGGGCTTCCTTTTGGTCGGATGTGCGAAAGGTCATGCCCAACACCGCCACGTCGTTTCATTAATTGTACCTGCTCTTCATCCGTTCGAATGATACCTGCATACGAATCGGCATCGTTTCCAATTACAAAACAATTTGAAAGAGATGAAATTTGAAGATTGTTTCCAATACCAGCCATCGGGCTTCCCTGAGGAACGATATAGGTGAAGTTCTTCAATAAATTGTACACCTCTTTTTCTGACATTGGGTTTTTGTACTTCTTCTCAATTCTTGCTACCTCTTTTGCAATACGTTTGTGCATTTGATCAGGATTCGATTCGTAGATGTTTCCGAATGAATCTTTCAAAGCGTATTTATTAACCCACACATTTGCAGCTAATTCATCCCCTTTAAAATACTTAGTAGATTGTTTTACAGCTTCGTCAAACGTATATGTTTTTTTCTGAAGTTGTTTTTTTGTTTTGGAAGTTCCTAAAGTTGCTGGTTCCATAGAAGTCCATTATTTTTAAGTGTTCAGTAAATTAAATAGATCCCTGATAGTTTTCTCATTCAAAAACATCAAAGCCTAAAATTGATAAATGACATGACTTTTAAAGTCGATGCTAATGCATTTCATTTATCCTGCTAAGTTTATGGTTGAATATTCCTGCGATTAGGATACGGACGGTTTAAGGTCGAGTCCTCTCATAGTGTTCGCATTTTATCCGACCATAAAAATAGAATTTATTTGGCTTTGATTAACCCATAGTTTTCCACAGATTGTGGAAAACTATGACAATCAACTGATAATCAACGAATTAAATAAAATCAAAACTTATCCACAATGTGGATAACCTATTGTGGAAATTAAAATTTTGAAAAATGAAACTTTGCTAACTCGTTGATAATCAATTAGAAAAGACGTTTTCGCTGGAAATACCAAATCAATATCAAACTGACACAAATTGAAAAAACAAATATGAATATCCAAGAATATGATGATTCTGAAAAAGGAAGTGGGATATTCATTCCATAGAAACTGGCGAAAAGGGTAGGCACCATCAAAACAATTGTAATGATGGTTAGTCGCTTCATTACGTTGTTCAAATTATTGGAAATAATAGAGCCATAGGCATCCATAGTTCCATTCAAAATGTTTGTATAAATATTGGCCATTTCTAAGGCCTGTCCATTATCAATAATAATGTCATCAAAGAGGTCGGTGAGTTCTTCATTGTCTCTAATTTTTAACAAATCAGTTCTTTTCAATTTCATTTTCATCAATTCATTCGAACTCAAAGAATTTACAAAATAGACCAAACTTTTTTCGATACTCAAAAGCTGTCGCAATTCTTTGTTTCTGCTCGAATCTAAAAGTTCCTTTTCAATCTGACCTCTTTTCAAATTCAGCCTTTTCAAAGCAGATAGGAAACGATAGACATTTTGTTCTAAAATTTGAAGTACGAATTCAGATTCCTCCAATTCAATATTAAAGGATTTTATTTTTCCTTCTATAAATTGATTTAAAACTGGAGAGTCGAATGGTGAAATGGTGATAATATTTTCAGGAGTAATGATTATACCAATCGGCGCAGTGATATAAATGGGATCATTTTCACTTTCTGTTTTATTTAAAATGGGAGAATTGACCAGAATCAACTTTACGTCTTCCTCTTTTTCGTAACGAGAACGTTCATCAATATCTAATGAATCTGTCAAAAAATCGAGTGGAATTTGAAACTGATTAGCATAGGTCTCTAATTCTTCAATGGTAAATGGAGGGGTAATATTTATCCATGATCCAGCCTGAGGAGCTTCTAATTGCACCAACTTTTTACCTTCCTTATAATAGTAATTGACCATTTTTTTCAGGCTGATTTTAAACAAAAGGCAATTTTAGCATCTTTAAAACATAAACAACACTAAATCGGGTGAATAATTTCAATTTAAAGTCGATATTTAAGAGATTTACCATTTATGGTAAACATCAAATACCCGCACTTTAATCATTAAATAAATCAAAGTATGAAAAGATTGTACTTTTTAATTTTTGCTTTAGTCCCATTTTTCGCTTTTGCACAAGTAGATCCTGGGTTGACAGAAGCCCTTCAAAATACCCTTGATGAACATAGGATTGAGTTGGATGCTAAAGGCTTAGGAGCTGCCATTGTCATGCCCGGAGATGAAATTTGGCAAGGGGTATCCGGCATTAGTGGAGTTGGAACGGATCTGACAACTGATTTTACTTTTGGAGTAGGGAGTGTCAATAAATCATTTACTGCTGCGGTATTAGCTCAATTGCATGTTGATGGCGTTTTATCTTTGGATGACCCCTTATCAAAATGGTTACCGAATTTTCCAAACGTTGATAGCACTGCAACAATTCGCCAATGTTTAAATCATACTACTGGAATTTTTGATTATAGGGCTGATCCTACTCTCTTCGAAACTGTTTTAGGTGATGCAGCTAAAATTTGGACACCAGAAGAAATTATTGAAACCTTCGTCCATGCTCCTAATTTTGCTCCAGGTGATAGTTGGAGTTACTCAAATACAAATTATACCCTTGCTGGAATGGTCATTAAATCAGCCACCGGCAAAGAGTATTATGAAATGTACAAAGAAATGTTCTTTGACCCTTTAGGCCTAACCTCTGCGATTGGAGCTCCATTTCAAACGAATAGCAGCCCTTTAGCAGATTTATGGTTTGATGCTTTAATTCCCGGTATTGCTATTAACATTTCTAATTTATTTTCAACTAACGGATTGTTTAGTATCGGAAATTCTGCAGGAGGAATCGTCTCCACTCCAAGAGATATGGCTGTTTGGATGAAAGCCCTTGCCACTGGAAAAGCAGTTTCTGATGAGGCATTAAATGAAATGAAACAATTTTTGCCAGTTGGAGCTGGAGGATATGGACTTGGTGTTACCTCGGGTGATGTAAATGGTGAAAGTGTTTTCGGTCATAGTGGAAATATCGTATATGTTTCCGAGGTCTTCTATTTTCCGGGGCTTGATATTTCTGTCGCACTCCATTCTAACGATGGGACAAAATTTGATTTGACGGCAGTGTTTGCTGATTTGATGGAAACTTACAAAAACTACGAGCCATCGTCAGTTTCTGAAATTTCTGGTGTTTCTCAAATTGAATTATTCCCCAATCCAGTTTCTGACTTCGTTAATTTGAATTTTGAATTGGAGGAAAGATCAAATGTTCAAATTGCTGTTTTTGACATTTTAGGAAATAAAGTGTCCACTCTTTATTCAGGAAATTTGATTTCGGGCGAATACAAAAAACAATTTCCACTTGATATTTCAAAAGGAACTTATTTGATAAAAATGGAATTAGAAGAATCTACTTTCGTAGAAAGAATTGTCAAATATTAGTATTGTTGAAAACATAATTAAAGAGCCCAGCAATTAACTTTGTTGGGCTTTTTATTTTCAAAAACAAATAGATATGAAAAGGATAGCAGTTTTAACTGGAGCTGGAATGAGTGCCGAAAGCGGCATAAGAACGTTTAGAGATTCCAATGGACTTT
>CALDSS010000205.1 GCA_937924495.1 uncultured Saprospiraceae bacterium | reverse complement strand
ATAAATTTTGTCGTTAGATAAATGGCTATTGATATTGCATTCTAAATTCATAAGCTATTGAATAAAAAGTTAATGAATCCTTTCTGTTCTAACAAGGGGATATTTGTCTTTAACTTTCGCAACCCTTGTTACCAAAATTAGGACAACTAAAGTCATTTTTTTTTGTCTTTGAATTGAGATAAATTTTAAAACCAACCACATAATTATGAAATCAAATTACTCCCTTTTGTTTATGCTGGTCTTATTATTTGCAGCATGTAATACCACCCAAAAGGTTACTTCCGCAACTTCTTCAGCCGTAAAGGCTCCAGAAGAAATCATACCGACTACTCCTAAAATGATAACCTCTGTTGAGGGAATTACTGAATATGAGTTAGGAAATGGAATGCGTGTTTTAATGTTTCCAGATCAATCTAAACCAACGATAACCGTTAATGTAACCTACCTTGTTGGATCAAGACATGAGGGATACGGAGAAACAGGAATGGCGCACTTGCTCGAACACCTTGTTTTCAAAGGAACGCCAAAGCATCCAAATATTCCAGATGAATTGACATCTCATGGTGCAAGTCCAAACGGTACCACTTGGTATGATAGAACAAATTATTTCGAAACTTTCAACGCAACAGAAGAGAACCTTGATTGGGCATTGGATTTAGAAGCGGATCGAATGGTCAATTCTTATATCGCTAAAAAAGACCTTGATAGTGAGATGACCGTGGTTAGAAATGAGTACGAAAGAGGCGAAAATGACCCCGGTGGTGTTTTGTATAAAAGAGTACTTTCTTCGGCTTTCTCTTGGCATAATTACGGAAACGTAACCATCGGAGCAAGAAGTGATTTGGAAAATGTTCCGATTGATAGATTGAAGGCCTTCTATAAAAAATATTATCAACCAGACAATGCTGTTTTATTGGTGGCTGGAAAATTTGAACCAGAAAGTACCTTGAAAAAAATCAATAATACTTTTGGTAAAATCCCTCCGCCAAATAGAGAAGAGAACTTACTTTATGACACTTATACAAAAGAGCCTACGCAGGATGGTGAAAAAAGTGTAACCTTAAGAAGAGTTGGAGATGTACAAGCATTGGTGACTGTTTTTCACACCCCTCCTGGGCCTCACCCTGATTATGCAGCCATTGCTGTTTTGGATGAAGTGATGACCAACGAGCCATCTGGCCGTTTGTATAAGTCTATGGTTGAAACCAAAAAAGCGGCTTATCAGTGGGGTTTTGCACCTGGTCTTAGAGAAGGGGGCTATGTAGTTTTTGGAGCGGAAGTTAGAAAAGATGGAGATGTCATGGATGCTCAAGCTGCTATGCTCAAAACAATTGAAGAAGTTGTAACGAATCCTCCAACGCAAGAAGAAGTAGATCGTGCAAAAGCAAAAATTCTAAAGAATTGGGATATGAGCTTTAACAATGCAAACCGTGTGGGTATCTTTTTGAGTAACTATATCGCAATGGGCGATTGGCGTTTGTTATTCAAATTTAGAGATAGAATTGAGGAAGTTGCAGCCGGTGATGTTTTGAATGTAGCAAAGAAATACTTTATCAAATCAAATAGAACAACTGGGGTTTTCATTCCAGAAGAAGATCCAGTAAGAGCAGACATTCCAAACACTCCAGACATTGCTCAAATGTTGGAAGGTTATACTGGAAAAGGAGAAATTGCGGTGGGTGAAGAATTCGATCCTTCTCATGAAAATATAGAGAAAAGAACTTCTAAATCCGTCAACGCAGCTGGCCCTGATTATGCTTTTCTATCAAAAGAAACGAGAGGTGACAATGTGATTGCACAAATTCGTTTGCGGTATGGTGATGAACAATCTCTAATGAATAAATCTACTGCAGCAGACATGATGGCAGAGATGCTCAACAAAGGCACCAAAACCATGACGCGTCAGGAGATTCAAGATAAATTTGACCAATTGAAAGCCAATGTTAGAATTGATGGAGGGGTGACTGGCCTTTCTGCAAGAATTCAAACGGAGCGCAAAAATCTTTCTGAGGTGGTGGATATGGTTATGGATATTTTCAAAAATCCATCCTTTGATGCAGCCGAATTTGAAAAAGTAAAAGAAGAAAATCTGGCATATTACGAATCTCAAAAATCGGAGCCAAACACCTTGGCCAACCGCGCTTTGAGTCGCATGATGGAACCTTACCCGAAAGGTCATCCAAAATATACTTCAACATTGGATGAAGATATTGCAGCAATTAAAGCATTGAATATCAAGGAAGTAAAGCAATTTTACAATGATTTTGTTGGGGCAAGTGATGCCACGGTTTCAGTAGTTGGGGATTTTGATCAATCCGCGATTGAAGCAAAAATCAAAGCAGGTTTAGACGATTGGAAAAGTCCAAAACCATACAAACGAATTGCAGACAAGTATTTTGAATCCAAACCGGGTGACAAAAAAATCGAGACACCAGACAAAGCAAATTCAATTTTCTTCGCTGGTCAAAACATCCCGATGAAAGATGATCACCCTGATTATGCAGCCATGGTTTTGGGTAATTTCATGCTCGGTGGTGGATTTTTAAATTCTCGATTGGCAACTCGAATTCGTCAGAAAGAAGGATTGAGTTATGGCGTTGGTTCTTGGTTCAATGCAGGTTCGGAAGATGAATCTGCGATGTTTGGCTCGTATGCGATTTATGCTCCTGAAAATCTGGAAAAACTTGAAATCGCCTACAAAGAAGAAATTCAAAAGGTATTGGATAGCGGTTTTACAGACGAAGAAATAACTGCCGCAAAAAGTGGTTGGTTGCAACGACAAGTAGTCAGACGCGCTGAAGATGGGCGATTGGTGGGTAGCCTCAATAGCAACCTATATCTCAACAGAGATATGATGTGGAGCAAGGCATTAGAAGAAAAAATCAACACTTTGACTGCTGAGCAAATCCATAATGCCATGAAAAAGCATATTGATTTGAGCAAATTCACTTTCGTAAAAGCAGGTGATTTTGAAGGAGCAGCTAAAAAGAATGCCAAGCCATAAATTGCAAAATTGTAAAATATTAAATCCCAAGCTTGGAGTAATCTGAACTTGGGATTTTTTTATTCAACTCCTTTTTCATTTCAATTTTATTTAACATTTTGATTCTCCCCTTCCAACGGCATTAATTTTGCATTAATAAGGCATTAAATAGATTTCAGATAAATGCCTTTTTGCAATGAGAAAATTACTTTACATTTTTTCCCTCCTTTTGACGGTCAATTTTTCGTATGCCTCCACGGTAGATAGTTTGACACAAAAAATCAGTATTCAGTCAGGTGCGGATAAATTTAATAGTTTCATTTCGTTGATTGATTTCCAACTTTCACAAGAGGATTGGGACGCCGCAAATGAAAGTATTCAAAAATTAGCAGCAGACAATTGTGTATCAAGCAAATCAGAAGAAGCGGAAGTAATGCTTTGGGAAGGTAAATTATTCGAAAAACGATTTGATATTGAAAATGCGCTTGGAAAATATTTCAATAGTTTAGAATTAGCGCAAGATGCTGGTGATAAAATTCGCATTGCAAAAAGCAAATTGGCTATCGGAAAAGTTCAGTCAAAAGAAAACGAAATAGATCAAGCGATTCAGTATCTGCAATCTGCTTTTGAAATTGCAACTGAGCTAAACGACCCAATGATGTTGGCAGAGTCCAACAAAGAACTTGGAAATCTCTTTTTGCAGAAAAAGGTTTTGGGTAGTGCACAGCAGCACCTATCTCAAGCTATCCAAATTTATTCTGGAAATGGTAATCTGAAAGAGGCAGCACAATTGGCCAGTGACTTTGGGGTTTCATTGAGAGACATGGGAGATTATGAGCAAAGCATGGTTTATCAGCGCATGGCCATGGATTTGAATAGAGGAACCAACGACCCAAAAAGTTTAGGAAACAACTTTCTTGAAATCACACAAACCCTCATCGAAACGGATGAATACGAAGAGGCATTAATCAATGCTCAGCAAGGATTAGGGGTTTTCAAGTCAATTAAAGATGAAGCAGGACAAGCAGCAGGAAGTTTGTTTTTAGCAGAGATATTTTCAAAAATGGGTCAAAAAGACAAAAGTCTAACTCATTTACAAACTGCTGAAAATCAAACAATTAACCTTCCTTCTTCTTCAAAAAAAGCAGCAGCATTAAATAAGATTTCAGGATTGTGGGCGGCGGCTGGCAACTACGAAAAATCATACAAACTTCAATCTGCCTTCGTAGCTGAAAAAGATGCTGTGGCTTCCGCCGAAAAGTCAAAAACAATGGCAGAGCTTTCTACTCGTTTCGAATCAAAATTCAAAGCGAAGGAGCAAAAGCAACAAATCGACCTTTTGGAAACCGAGAAAAAAGCGCAATCCAAAATCAAATGGATGTGGGCAGGTTTGTTTTTATTGGCGTTTGGAATTGCAGCTTCCTTGTACAACATGTACAAAAACAAAAAGGAGGACAACCAACTCTTGCATGATAAAAACCTTGAAATCGAAGAGAAGAATTCGAGTCTTGACATGGTCAACAATCGTTTACTGGAAGAAATTTCGGAAAGAGAATACCTCGAAAAATCATCTTTTGAAAGAGACCGATTCTTGGCGACCATGACGCATCGAATGGGTACACCTTTAAATTCAATCGTTGGATTATCTCATTTATTATTGGATGATAACCCTACACCTGAGCATCGTGACAAATTGAAAACCCTTCAATTTGCGGCGAACAGTTTAGTCGTTTTCATTAATGACGTGCTCGATTTCTCGAAAATTGAGGCAGGTAAATTGAAAACGGATGCTACCAATTTCCAAGCGAAAAAATTATTCAACGACTTACGTGAGCAAGCGCAAATGGAGGCCGATGATAAAGGCATCAATGTGGTTTTCGATTATGATAAAAATATACCGAAAGTATTGTCTGGAGACCCAGCTCGTTTGAATCAGATTTTGACCAACATGCTTTCCACCTCAATGAAAATGACTTCTGAAGGAAGTGTGGATGTTTCATTCGGAATTGATGAGGAAACAGATGACAACTTGCTTTTAAAAGTAGAAATTTCAGATACTGGAAAAGCATTAGATGCAGAAGTGGTGGCTAAAATTTTCCAATCACCCGATGAATATTATCTTTTAGGAAAGAAAAATGGAATTGCTTTCGCAATGACGATGGCCCGTAGATTGGTAGAGTTGCAGAAAGGAAAATTCGAGATTTTCACCAATGAAGAACATGGAAATATGTTCCGATTCTTCATTCCACTTAATAAGGTCAACACCGAAGGGCATCAGCCAGAAACTTTAAATCAGCGCCTTGCTGGCAACCGCATTTTGGTAGTTGAAGATAACATCATCAATCAAATGGTGGTCACCAACATGCTTCGTAACCTTAAAATGGAAGTCGTCACCGCCAACCATGGATTGGAAGCACTTGACCGCATGAAAGATTACAATTTTGACCTCATATTGATGGATATCCAAATGCCAGAAATGGATGGCTACCGTGCTACAGCTGCTATCCGAAAAATGGCTGACCCAATCAAACGTGATGTTCCAATTATTGCCTTAACCGCTTCGGCTTTCCTTACGCACGAAGACAAAGCCAAGCTATTTGGAATGAATGAGCATGTTGGAAAACCATTCAGCCCAGATGAGTTATTGGAGAAAATTGATAAGTTATTACGAGTGGCGAAGCGCAAGGAGAAATAAAATAAATGCCATAAATGCACGATTACTTAGATAAACCAAATTGTTATCTATTTTCTCTGTACA
>CALDSS010000204.1 GCA_937924495.1 uncultured Saprospiraceae bacterium | reverse complement strand
TAGTTGACTACATTTTCACTACACGTTTGGTCTGCTGCCCATTCTCCGTCTGTACTCGAATAAAGTAGGCGCCTTTCGGCAAACGATGTGCCTCAAACTTCACCTGATGTTTTCCTTCGGAGAAAGTTTGATTGGTAAGTACTTTCACTTCACTTCCAATGGCATCAAAGACACTGATTTTCACGTGTTCGCGTTTGCTTTCAAATTCAATCGTTGTTACATTTTCGAATGGATTTGGGAAAGCGTTGAGTTTGATTTCTGTATCGACGTAATTGTCCGTTGATGATGGTGAACACATCTCGATGATAGGGAGCTTTTGGAATTCACCCAGCAACACATCTTGAACAATATTTTCATCCACCTGAAACCAATCTGTCAATATCGAACCATAAACAGAACGGAAATCATTTTGCATCGGCACACCTTCTTGATTGTCCACATCTTCCGAAATTTCAGGATTATCCCCAATCACTCCTGACTGAACACATGAACCAAACACCCAAAGTGGAGCAGCTGTCCCGTGATCCGTTCCAAAACTGGCATTGGAACGGATACGTCTTCCGAACTCTGAGTAGGTCATGCCCACCACACGTTGATCCAATCCAAGATTTTTCAAATCATCCTGAAAAGAAAGAATCGCACCTGAAAGTCTTTGCAATAATGTTGCGTGCAAGCCAGTGGTGGTATCCCGTTCTTCTACCTGAGCAGCATGAGTATCAAATCCACCAAGGCTGACAATGTATACTTTTGTTCTCAAACCACCATTGATGAGTTTGGCAACGATTTTTAATTTTTGAGCCAAATCATTATCATCTGCATATTGTGTAGAGGAATTGCTACCCAAATCATCCGCGGTTTGAATGACCTCTCCATATTCATTAGTTTGCTGAATAGTCTTAGCAAGAAAGTCTAATTTTTCACTATAGCAACCAGCAGCTACTTCATTATTGAGTGGTGTCGATAATTGCGTTAAATCTTCTGGATTAGAAATGGCTAAACTAAAGTTACCCGCCATCCCTTGACAAGTTTCTGAAACAGACGAGCCAATCGTAATTGCAAAAGGATCTGGGCAATCACTATTCGGATAGGCTGCTGGATAATCTGGAAAATAAGCGTCAAAATAACGTCCCAACCAGCCTGTCGCCAAGTAATCCTCTGCATCAGATGCCGTATGCCAGATGTCAGTTGAGCGGAAGTGCGAACGGTTTTGATTTGGATAACCGACACTTTGGATGACACTCAAGTCGCCATCATCGTAAATCCTTTTGAGGTCTTCCATATTTGGATTAAAAGCCACTTTGTCCGTGATTTCCAAAAGTGAATTTTCTGGTAAAACTATCTCTGGTCGAACCATTGTCAATCCGCGATATTGATCACGAGGAATGACACAATTCAATCCATCATTTCCACCATTCAATTGAATTAAAACCAAAATCCGATCAGAGTCAGGATTTACAAAACTTGAAAAAACATTTTCCGCTACAGCGGTAACTGGCACCCCTCCCAACAACAATGGAACAGAGGCAACAGAACTTCTTTTTATAAATGATCTTCTTTTCATGAGAAGCGTTTTTTTTTAGATGTTAGAAATGAGAGACGAGAATTGAGATTGTTTTATATCTCTTGTCTCGTTTCTAAAAGTGAAACGGTCTCAAATGAGATAAAATTCAGGCATTTTGAGCATCGCCTCAACCAAGCCTTTGAGTTTATTATTGACTGATTCGCGTTTACCTTCATTGGTCGGGTCAGCGAGAAAATCTCCGTACTCCAATGACCAAACATAATAAGGCTGTCCCTCAACTAAATAGTCTGTTAAAAAGTCCAGTTGATTCTCTGCAATTGGGTAGGGAAAGAAGACCGAAGCCAGATTATTTATCAAAGTGTGAGGGTCGCTTGGATCTTCCATTTCTGCTATCGTTGCTAATAAATCAAACTGATACATCTCACGCCTACCCAACCCTTTCATGAAAGTCTCTACCAATTTTTCTCTGACTGGAAGCGTGACAGAATTGATCCAAATATCATAGTACTGAGGCGCTTGATGGAAAGCTTTCCACCCGGCCACACTTGCATGATCAAATATCAACATATCCTGATCTTGAATCTCTCGCTGTAAAGCAGCAAAAGAAATGTACTCTTCAATAAGCGTATCTTGTGGATACTCAAATTTGAGGGGACGGAACATTTTAAATACATGATCGACTGGGTGATTCACCATACAACCTCTTATACTTTCTTCATAAAAATATTCGCTACTCAAAAGTGCTTCAAGTGCAGGCTGAATTTCGTAGTCGTTGTCAAGAATCATTGCGGCCATTGGCTCAATGATTTCAGACTCTACAAACGCATCAATATTTGAACCTACAAACCAAATATGCAACCTTCGGCTGATGAAACGTGCTACTTCATCTTTCTCAAAAATAAGCTCAATTACTTTTTTGTATTCTTGATCTCCTAAGTTTTCAATAACCGCATTTCCGAAACGGTGAGAAAGTTGTTTAGACCCCCTATCGTGTCGCCCTTCTACCAGCCTTGAACCTACCCCTGATGGATAGTCATCAATATCTACACGAGTGATCCAACCAGTTAATGCTCGTGCTATTTCTACCACATCATCTTCTGTAAAAGTGGTATAATCACCTGGACCAGCTACATCCCCTTTTCCTATAGTGAATAGTTCTAACAATTCCCGAGCGTAGTTTTCATTAGGTGCTCTACTTGAATTTTGATTACCGTTCAGATACACCAGCATTGCCGGATCAATGGTCATTAATTCCGTAAGTGTCCTAAAATTACCTAAGGCATTTTCTCTAATCGTATTTATGTTTGCATAAACATATTGATTGCGAGCAATAGCAGCTGTGACAAAATGATTATGCCAAAAAAGCACCATTTTTTCCCTGATAGAAACGCCTCCTTCATTCATTAACCAGTACATCCACCCACGAAGAGAAGATGCTCTTGCACCATTGATGTTTTGTGCATCACGTGAAGGTGGCTCATTTACCCATGTCTCTCCATTGAGAACATTTGGATCATCTTCATAACCAAGATAAATCGGCGGGTCAGGCATTGGTCTTACCGCAAATAGCTTTGCAATTGTCCCTGCCAAGCCATCTTCAACAGCCTGTTTTATTTCTGTGTAGGTAGGGCCATAAGTAGTACGACCTAAAAGGTGTTTCGCTGTTGCCATATCCCAAGTACCTGTGTAAGGCGCAAAACTTGAAAGCAATGGCGGAGTGGAGGCTGTTGTCTTTTTAGCAGTTTGTTTTTTACCAAACATTACTGCGAGCGAGGAACGTCTATCCATAAAAAGTTGATTTTTAAGGTAGGTGAAAAATAAATAAGTAGGTGCTTTGGGGAAGTAAGATATCGTTACTTCCTGCAAATTTTATGCTTAGATGCAGATTTGTGTGACGGGTTTAATTCAAAAGATATATTTTTTATTCTTTCCTAAATATCAACCCAATAGCAACTACCTACCTTTCAGACAGCCAAAAAATGAATTCATTGAAAAAGCGAGGTATTGTTGGTAAATTAATTATCCCTGCTTCCGATAAGCTGCCGGAGACAACTCCACATTTTTGGAAAAGAGGCGAGAAAAATAAGCAGGATCTTCAAAACCCAATTCAAAGGCAATTTCCTTGATGCTCATTTGAGAAAATTTGAGCAAACGCTTTGCCTCTATCAAAATACGATCTTGAATCAATTGAAGTGGCGTCGGATAGCCAAGTGCGTGCAGTTTTTTTGCTAATGATTTGGGAGAGATGAATAACTGTTCTGCATAGCCTTTTACGGTGTGTTCGTTTTTAAATTGCTTATCCACCAAAGCAATAAAATCTTGGACTTGCTGATTGGATTGGTGAGTGACGGGCAATGTCTCAGATTCCTGTTTTTCGAGCAAACGAAGGGCATGAATCAAAAACATTCTCAAATAAGAAATCAATAGCTCCTTGTGAGAAAGACCTTTGTTCTCCAACTCAGAAATCATTTGATTTAAAATGATTTCGAAAATTGGTTTATCAGCCTCACCTACTGAAATGACTGATGCTTGATGTACATTATTGAAAAGTAAACCATTGCAGGCAATTTCTTTTCCATGAGATTCTACGCAATAGAATTCACTATCAAATTCGATTTGATAAGCCTTTTTTATTTTTTCGCTTTTTACACAAAAAATCTGTCCTGGTGAGAGTGTAAAAAGACCACTTCCTTCTACCGAAAACTCGTTGGTATCTACAAGATAAGTACCTGTTCCATCCTCTATCCAAATGACTTTGAAATGGCTGCTTACTTCATCACGATTGGCCACACAATAAGTGTCCACTCGCAATGAAGTAAGCTCAAAGAACGCTTTCGCTCTTTTCAGACCATTTTCAAATGCATATTTCTTTTCGGTAACTAATGCCATTTATCAAAAGTACTTTTTTACAAATGCTAAAATAAAAGTTGGTGTAAATTGAGAAAAAATATCGACTTCTTTTGTGATGGCAATTCCGTTGTATTCTTGATGTCCCCAACAGTTTGCACATTCAATCTTCTGATTCTTAATGCTTTTCATGATTTAAAGTTTTATGGATGATTAAATTAGATAAAAAAACCGCCGCTTTAGAGGGAAAAGCGGCGGCTCAGTTTTAAGGAATTTTGATTTACTTAAGCGACCTCTAAATGGTTTTGGATAATTTCTTCCAGTTGACCTTCGGATTTAAAACCAACCAAAGACTCTTTCACTTCTCCGTCTTTCAGAACAAAAAGTGCCGGAATACTTCTCACCTGAAACTGTGCAGAAAGTTCTCTGAATTGATCCACATTCACTTTTTGAATAAGGAACTCATCTTCATATTTATCTGCCAATTTTTCGATGATAGGCAGAAGGCCTTGGCAAGGGCCACACCAATCGGCATAGAAGTCAAGTAATACGGGTTTGCTTTGATTTTTTACAGCTTCGAATTCTTCGAAATTTTTTATCTGTTTCATGATTTAAAATTTTATGATTTTTGAAATTTTGATTTAAAAATTAGTTCAATTCTGTTGAGTCATTGATAACCCAATCGCCTTTGACCAAACGGGTCACGTAACAATTGTCAGCTTCTTCGATCAACATTGCTTTTTGTTCTTTGGTGATATCACCTTCAATTTTGATAGAAGAGTTCACCTCTGTGGTGAAGGTTCCATCTGGATTTCGTTTTGCAACTTGTGTCAATTCAGCATCTACTTCTCCGATCTCTATATTTTTTCTTCTTGCAACATTTCGGATAGTTGCCACCTTGCACATGGAGATGCCCGCCAAGACCAATTGCGTGGGCGTCATGCCCAAATCAGTTCCTTTTACATTGACTGGCTCGTCACCAATGATGGTGTGCTTTCCATTACTGATAATTGATTGATACCCAGTTGGGATGTTTTTGATTTTAATTTCGGTTGCCATGATATTTTGATTTAAATAATTTAAAAATTGTGTGTTATTCGATGATACAAAGATGCAGGCAACTTAGACTATAAAAAATGGACAAAGGTTCCAGAGAGTTGGACAAAGGTGGTTTTTGAGATAATTACATAAAAAAAGCCCTTTCTCTCAGTTGGGAGAAAGGGCAATACTTCTTAAAGTCTTCTTTAATTTGTTTTCCTGGCTACTGGACAAAAGTGAAATAAGAGGTTTACTCAACTTAATTTAAAAAAAACCTCGTGAATAGAATTATTGAGATCAGTGCATTTAGCGAAGTTTAGTAACTCTATGTTTTGTCCTGTACTCAGTTAGTTTTTATCTACTACAAAAGAACATGTGATTTCCGCAGGTCTTCATAAAGTGCATAACACAACCATTGACCCCTTGAATTCTAAATGCTTCTAAATCTCTGGGCAAGGTTGGATCTATAGTAGCGTAGAGCGTTTTGTGAGCCGCACTATATCCTAAATTTCCAGTAATGCCTCTTGGAAGTGTAACCTCTGAGAAAATATATGGTGTAGCCTCTTGAAACCCACTATAACCAAGCCCAACAAAAATATCATCTAAGAATTTTCTATCACGCGCATCGTTAGCATGTCTCGATTTTAATTTATTATAAAAGCCAGCGGCATCTAATCCGTGAGAATTTCCAAATTCAGGATTGGTTCCTAGTCTGCTCAATTTCTTAGGAGTTTTTCCAACTGGAATATTGAATACTCCGTTGTTATTCGTTGAACAATTACAGACCGGACTTGGTGCTGGTGGCGGAGGTGCTGGCGGACAACCATTGGAAGTCGTCGCAGCAACAGTTGGGCATCTATCTTTTGAATCGATGATTCCGTCACCATCTGCATCTGGACAGCCATTTGTAGATTTACCGCCTGATACGTCTGGACAATCATCCTTTGAATCAACGACACCATCGCCGTCTGAATCTGGACAGCCTTGAGTCATCGTGTTACCTGCAACATCTGGACAGATATCTTCTGCATCCACGATACCATCACCATCTCTATCTGGGCAACCTTGCAGCGCAGTTTCGCCCGGAGTAGCGGGGCATTTATCATCTATATCTATAACGCCATCGCCATCGGTATCAGGACAGCCTTGATAAGCAACTTCTCCAGCGGTTTCTGGACATTTATCATCAATGTCAACAATTCCGTCACTATCCGTATCTGGACAACCTTTCATATCCATAAGTCCTGCCACGTCAGGACATCTATCATCTTTGTCGATTATTCCATCATTGTCCCTATCAGGGCAACCTTGAAATTCTACAAGACCTGGAACTTCTGGACATAGATCCTTTTTATCACTGACACCATCGCCATCCATATCTTTTTTCTTCCCAAGTCCAAACCAAAGTTTCACACCTCCAAAACCATAAGCATCATTTTCATCTTCACTAGCCGCGAGGCTCACCCCATCATAGTAATCTGATACTGGCAACCTTATGCCAAGTTCGGTTCCGATAGCAAGGCTTTCTCTCAAATAATACTTGAGGCCAAGCCCTACTGGAACGGCCAGCTTAAGCCCGCTACTATTGTCCTCATCTTGAGGGATGGCTGAAAGATTAGAATTTTTCCAATCTACCTCAACATTATTGAATATTGCGCCAATACCTCCAAATATGACTGGAGTTAAGGTTCTTTTAAAAGCGCCATTCTCGTCAAAACGACGTTTGCCAAATAATTCATAATCTAACAGTGCTGAAAGTTCAAAGAAGTTATTTTCAAAGTTCCATCCTCTGCCTGCGTGTCCTGAATCATTGAAGATGCCTTCGTCTCCATTTAATCTGAAATAGGTTGCCTCGGTTCGTAATCCTAGGGCTTTAGAAAATGGGAAACGAGCTCCAATTCCTACAGCTCCATCTAAAGCTTGAAATAAGCCGATATTTTCATCGGTTCTACAATGTAAATCTCCTTGATAGCCCGCAAGACCAAGCTTTACAGAGCCTGTAACTTGACCATCCACAGAAAAACAATACACTATAAGTGCAAAAAATAATGTGATAAATTTCCTCATGATAAAAATTTGAGTTTAAAATCAAAAAATAAAATAGGGAAAGAAGTGTTGTACTAAAATTTTTACTCTTGAAGCATAAGAGTTTTATAAGTTGCGATAGGGTTTTTGTTTTCTTAAGGGTTAGCAGTTGGGCAAAATGATTTGAAAGGAGAATAGGTGGATGATTTTTATTCTAATTGAGGCAATTTTTTTCTCATTTCGTTTAAAATGCCGTCGTAAGAAGAGCCATGATTGTGCTTTTCACTTCATGCGAGACCAAAATAATTCTCAAATTTTGTCTTTGCATAGGATGATTTAGATGCTTATTTCATCTAAGGTAGGATAAATATAATTAAAATTTGAAATATGGCAGTTGTTTAAGAATAGATTTTAACCTGCAAAAGCATTGGCTATCATTCAATTTTTGAACGAATGTGGTAGAAACCAGAGCGCTTAAACGCGTAAGATATTTTGAAATAAATTTTACGCTCATTCAAAAAAAAAGCCCTTTCTCTCAATTGAGAGAAAGGGCGAGTACTTTATCTAGAGTCTTAAGATAAACCTTTACATTATGTAAATGGGCTTAACTTCTTTAAGTGTTTCTAGTAATCTGTTTTATTAATTACAGAAGAACATGTGATTTCCACAAGTCTTCATAAAATGAATACTACATCCGTTTCCACCTGAGATTCTAAATGCTTCCAAATCTCTTGGGTTAGTTGGACTAATAGTCGCATACAAAGTTTTGTGTGCTTTACTGTAACCCAAGTTCCCAGTCACTCCACTTTGTAAAGTTGTAGAGGAGAACATGTACGGTTGTGCATCTGCAAAACTGCTATATCCCAATCCTCTGAAAATGCCATCCAAGAATTCACGATCACGTGTGCTGGTTGCATGAGCTCTTTTCAATTTCTCATAAAAACCATTGGCATCTAAGCTATGAGAGTTTCCAAATTCTGGGTTAGTACCTAATCGAGTCAATACTTTTGGAGTTTTTCCAACTGGAATATTGAAAACTGGGTTTTCATTACCTGAACATCTACAAACTGGTCTTGGAGGAGCTGGAGGAGGACATCCATCAGAAGTTCTAGCTGCTACTTTAGGGCATTTATCATTTCTGTCAATTACACCATCACCGTCTGTATCCATATCCGGACATCCATTATTAGCGGCAGTTCCTTTTTCATTCGGACATTTATCTTTATCGTCGGTGATCGAGTCGCCATCGCTATCGGGGCAGCCGTTGGTTTGAACTGTACCTGCCACTTCAGGGCACGCGTCCTCTGCATCCACAATTCCGTCGCCATCGCTATCAGGACAGCCGCTCATACTCTTAACACCTGGCGTATTTGGGCATAAATCTTCTGTATCAATTACGCCGTCGCCATCCGTATCAGGACAACCATCATTAGCAACTCCACCTGGCGTTTCAGGACATTTGTCATCAATATCCACTAATGTGTCACCATCCGTGTCAGGACAACCTTTTAGATCTTTTGGGCCGGCAGCATCAGGACATCTATCTTTTTTATCAACAATGCCATCTCCATCTCTATCAGGGCAGCCTTCAAATTCGGCAAGTCCAGGGACGTTTGGACATTTATCTTTTTTATCAATAATTCCGTCTTTATCTGCGTCTTTCCTTGATTGAAGATCATACCATCCTCTTAAACCAGCAAAAGCAAACCAATCATTATCGTCTGGATCACCAGCTTCGCTGATTCCATCATAATAATCAGAAACAGTCCATCTGTAACCCAACTCTGCACCTAATCCAAATCTTTCAGTAATGTAATATTTAAGACCTCCACCTATTGGAAGGGTAAGCTTTGCTCCTGAAGCGTTATCATTATCTGTGCTAACTCCATTGGTTGCACCATTAAAGTCAACATCTGGTGTTCCGAATGCACCTCCAATCCCTGCAAAAACTAAAGGAGATAAGGTTCTTTTGAACGCACCAGTTTCTTTGTTGTACCTTCTTTTACGTAAAAATTCCCAGTCGAGCATACCAGCTATTTCAAAAAGGTTACTCGTAAGACTGTAACCACGATTTACGCGATCTTGCTGTGCAAAACCTGCTTCATCTGCTTCGAATCCGAAATACGTTCCATCTATTCTTAAACCGAATGGTGATTCACCAAAAGGAATCCTGAGACCAAGTCCAACGGCCTGACCCAAGTTATCGAGTGCTCCGACGTTGTCATCAGTTCTAGTCCATACGTCTCCTTCATGAGGGACGGCACCAAGCTTAAGTGAACCTGAAATTTGAGATTGAAGAGATAAAGTGAAGAGTGAGACGATTAAAATCGTAAATAAAAATCTAGTCATCTTATGTTATTTAATAGAATAATAGGTGATGAGTTTTTATATTTTCTCATCACACCACAAATAAATTCATTCTTGTATTTTTGGAATACCCAAAAGTAGTAAAAACCTTTATTATTAATAGTTATTCATTAAAAAAAGAAATTGTTGGAGTTTTCAATGACAAACCAAAACATCAAAAATAGTGAATCACCTTGCGCACCTGACGCAATTTGAGCTTTCTGGCATAAACATAAGTCTTCCGGGTTGAATTGGACTTTTACAGTTTGCACAATTTCCAAAATCAGGATCCTCGATTTTATCTAAGGAAATTTTCAATTTTACGAGCCGCTTTCTGGCCGAGTGCAAGGAAGCCTGTGCGACCCCTTTGTTATTTATGGCATCCATTCTACTTACTCTACCGAGGCTGTTCTCAGGAGAAATGGGCTTTGTTGCCTCTTCTAATCGTACAATCTCAGATTCAAAATTTTTGATATTCTCAAGAATTTTCACCTTCAATGCTTTTCTTTCTTCTGTTGTCATTCTTTACTATTCGAGTTATCAGTCTTTTTGATGGTAAAAAATTGATTGGGACAAAAAAGCTTTTTTGGAAGGGCTAAGATTTTGCCCTAACTGCTATTTTGGGTGGATTACCATTAAAGTTCTCGGCAAAAAAAAGCGAAGCTGTCTGATTAAGCAAAGAAACCAGACGATTTAATAATTTTTAAATTTATAATTCGCTGATTTGATGTTTATTAAAAGTTTTTATTAAACCTATAACAAAAATTGCGCTTATGAGACAGCTTCGATTTTGGGTTTGTACTTTTTATACTTCTCTATTCTACAATCACTACCTTTTCAATATCATCCCCTGGTTGAATAGTATCAATCACCTCAATTCCATCAAAAACTCTCCCGAAACAAGTATGATTTCTATCTAAGTGAGCCGTATTCTCTCGACTATGGCAAATGAAGAACTGTGACCCACCTGTATTGCGACCAGCATGTGCCATCGACAAAACACCTCTATCGTGAAATTGGTTATCACCATCTAATTCACAATCAATTTTGTAACCAGGGCCACCGCTTCCGATTCCATCAGGACAACCGCCCTGAATAACGAAATTAGGTATGACTCTATGGAAATTCAAACCATCATAAAATCCTTTCTTGGCAAGCGTTACGAAGTTTGCAACTGTATTTGGTGCATCCTCTTCGTAAAATTCAACTTTCATTAATCCTTTGCTTGTGTGTATTTCCGCAATCATGAATTCAATTGTTATTTTGTTTTTAAATTATCCTAAAAAAGAAATTTGTTATTTTAATTCGAAATCGAGATTTCGAGAAGTTGAGATTTCGAGACACTACTTGTTCGGGAAATCTCGGAATCATGAGTTCTTAATTTCTTTTGTTCTAAACTAAGAAATCTACCTGAGAACCATTTTTTATTTAAAAAATCCCGAACCTCAATGAAGAGATTCGGGACAATAGAAATTATCTATAATCTCATTTATTCGTCAACGCCTGCTTCCTGCATTTCTTCCAACAACTCATAACGTTGTCTGTTGGCTTCATACATTTCGGCAGTAGTTACGTGAATATCATTGTATTTTCTAAGACCGGTACCTGCTGGTATTTTCTTACCAACGATAACGTTCTCTTTCAATCCATTTAGTACATCTTTCTTGGCAGCGATTGCAGCACTACTCAATACTTTGGTAGTTTCCTGGAACGAAGCGGCAGAAATCCAACTCTCAGTACCCAATGATGATTTGGTAATACCTTGTAGGATTGGTTTAGAAGTAGATGGAACTGCATCTCTAAACTCTACCTGTTTCCTATCATTACGTTTCAAGAAAGAGTTCTCTTCTCTCAATTGACGAACCGTAACAATTTGACCAGGCTTCAACTTCGCACTTTCACCAGCCTTGGTTACTACTTTCTTATCGAAAATCCAGTCGTTCTGCTCAAAGAAGTCATATTTCTCAACTGCTTCTCCTTCAAGGAAAGTAGTATCTCCCGTATCAAGTATTTCAACACGACGCATCATCTGACGTACAATTACCTCAATGTGCTTATTATTAATCGTAATACCTTGAGCTCGATATACTTCCTGAATTCCATTCACTAAGTACTGTTGTACTGCGAAAGGCCCTGAAATCGCTAAAATGTCTTTTGGCGTAATTGCTCCATCAGACAATGGCATTCCTGCTTTCACGAAGTCACCATCCTGTACAAGGATGTGTTTCGACAATGAAATCAAGTATTTGCGAATCTGACCATCTTTCGCTTCGATAATACACTCACGATTACCACGCTTGATTTTTCCGAAGGTAACCACTCCATCAATCTCTGCCACAACAGCAGGGTTAGATGGATTACGTGCCTCAAATAGCTCCGTTACCCGTGGAAGACCACCCGTAATATCCTGAATCTTACCCATCTTACGTGGTATCTTCACCAATGTCTGACCTGGTTTCACAGCATCTCCATCATCAACATTGATGTAGGCACCCACTGGAAGTGTATAGGAACGAAGAACAGTTCCTGATTTATCAACAATTTTGATGGTAGGAATCTTCTTCTTGTTCTTAGATTCGATAACGATTTTCTCCGTTTTAGAAGTCACCTCGTCTCTATCCGTACGGAAGGTTACCCCTTCTTCAATAGATTCGAATTCAGTGACACCACCAAACTCCGATACAATCGTAGCATTAAATGGATCCCAGCTACAAACCTTGTCGCCTTTCTTCAAATCTTGACCTTCATTGATGAACACTTCTGCGCCATAAGGAACGTGAGATTCGAAAAGAATACGCTGTGTGGCTGGCTCTAAAATTTTAAATTCACAAGTTCGAGAAATGTTAACCAAAACATTCTCTCCTTGCTCATTTTTCGATTGAGCAGTTTTTAAATCATCAAACTGAGCAATACCATTGAACTTAGCAGTCGTCTCAGACTCTGTTTTTCCAACTGTTGCGATACCACCAACGTGGAAAGTACGAAGTGTCAACTGTGTACCTGGCTCACCGATTGACTGTGCAGCGATAATACCTACTGCATCCCCAGTTTCTGCGATACGACCAGAGGCAAGGTTTTTACCATAGCACTTTTTACAAACTCCACGTTTCACTTGACAAGTCGATACAGAACGGATAGCTACTTCTTCTACACCAATTGCCTCGATATGCTCTGCCATGTCCTCGCTGATATAATCAGAAGCTGCAACTAAGACTTCTCCTGTTTCAGGATGCTTCACATCTTCTAATGCATAACGACCACCGATTCGGAAAGCCAAAGTTTCAACTACTTTCTCTCCTTCAATCTTGGCCGTAGTATGCATTCCTCGAAGGGTATGACAATCTTCATCCATGATAACAACATCCTGAGAAACATCTACCAAACGACGTGTCAAGTAACCCGCATCTGCTGTTTTCAATGCCGTATCTGCCAGACCTTTACGGGCACCGTGCGTAGAGATGAAGTATTCCAATACTGAAAGTCCTTCTACGAAGTTGGAAAGAATCGGATTCTCGATAATCGCTCCACCTGTATCACCAGATTTTCGCGGTTTTGCCATCAATCCCCGCATTCCACACAACTGCTTAATCTGTGCTTTAGAACCACGAGCACCTGAGTCAATCATCATATATACCGAGTTGAAACCTTGCTTGTGCTCAGCCAACTCTTTCATCAATGTATCCGTGACGCGGTTATCCGCAAATGTCCAACGGTCAATGATTTGGTTGTAACGCTCATTGTTTGTGATAAGTCCCATTTGGTAATTATCCCAAACTTCATCCACTTCTTCTTGTGCTCTTTCCAAAGTTCGAGTACGAATAGAAGGGTTGATCAAGTCTCCTAAGTTGAAAGACAATCCACCTTTGAATGCCCACATGAAACCGAGGGTCTTGATATTATCCAAAAACTCAGCCGTTACATCGAAATTGGTTTTACGAATCACACCACCAATCATCTTCTTCAATGCTTTCTTAGACAATACCTCATTGATAAAAGGTACGCCTTCTGGCACTGCTTGATTAAATATCACTCTACCACAGGTGGTATCGTATCTGTTGAAAACGGTATTTCCTTCCTCATCTTTCTCCTCAATTCTACAGGTAATTTTCGCATGTAGATCTAATCTACTTTCATTGAAAGCGATAATTACCTCCTCTGGAGAATAGAATTTACCACCTTCCCCTTTTACCGGTTCTTCTGGTGTTCCGGTCTTTTCTTTTGAAATATAGTAAAGACCCAAAACCATATCCTGAGATGGAAGCGTAATTGGCGAACCATCTTGAGGGTTCAACATGTTGTGTGCAGAAAGCATCAATACTTGCGCCTCCAAAATAGCACCATGACTCAACGGTAAGTGTACCGCCATCTGGTCACCATCAAAATCCGCATTAAATGCACCACATACTAATGGGTGCAATTGGATTGCTTTACCCTCAATCAATCGGGGCTGGAATGCCTGAATTGATAAACGGTGAAGTGTAGGTGCCCGGTTAAGCATCACTGGATGCCCTTTCATAATATTTTCTAAAATCTCCCAAATTACTGGCTCCTTTCGGTCAACCAATTTCTTAGCAGATTTTACTGTTTTTACGATACCTCTTTCTATCAATTTTCTGATAACAAAAGGTTTGAACAACTCGGCTGCCATTCCTTTTGGAATACCGCATTCGTGTAGTTTCAAACTTGGCCCTACAACAATTACAGAACGACCTGAGTAATCCACACGTTTACCAAGTAAGTTTTGACGGAAACGTCCTTGCTTACCTTTCAAGATATCACTCAATGATTTCAATGCACGTCCACCTTCTGCTTTTACGGCATTAGATTTACGGGAGTTATCGAACAATGAGTCAACTGCCTCTTGCAACATCCGCTTCTCGTTACGAAGGATTACCTCTGGTGCTTTGATTTCCAAAAGACGCTTCAAACGGTTGTTTCTGATAATTACCCGACGATACAAGTCATTCAAATCAGAACTTGCAAAACGTCCACCATCCAAAGGAACCAATGGTCTCAACTCTGGTGGTACTACTGGCAAGTACTGAATCACTACCCACTCAGGTTTGTTTTCTTGATGTTTTTGTCCATCTCGAAAAGCTTCAACTACTCTCAATCGCTTCAATGCCTCAGACTTACGTTGTTGTGAAGTCTCGTTGGCTGCTTGGTGACGCAGTGCATAAGAAAGCTCATCCAAATCCAATCTTAATAATAAATCATGGACTGCCTCTGCTCCCATTTTAGCAACGAACTTCTCTGGATCGTTATCGTCTAGTTGCTGATTTTCTGGTGGTAAGCTATCGATGATATCGAGGTATTCCTCTTCCGTCAACAAATCCATATAGTTGGCACCTTCTCGCGTTTCACCGAGTAAGGGCCCTGGATTAATTACTGCATATCGCTCATAATAGATAACTGATTCCAGCTTTTTGGACGGAAGTCCTAAAAGGTAACCAGTCTTATTTGGCAATGATTTGAAAAACCAGATGTGTACAACAGGTACGACCAATTTGATGTGTCCCATTCTTTCTCTTCGTACCTTTTTCTCTGTCACCTCAACACCACAACGGTCACAAACGATTCCTTTATATCGAATACGCTTGTACTTTCCACAATAGCACTCATAATCTTTCACAGGTCCGAAAATACGCTCACAGAAAAGACCTTCTCTTTCCGGCTTGTATGAACGGTAGTTAATTGTCTCAGGCTTCAAAACCTCACCATGCGACCTTTCCAATATATCATCTGGCGAAGAGAGCGAGATGATGATACTGTTAAAATCATTGGTCGGTTTTGCTTGATTATTAAACTTCTTATATGCCATATAATCTATAGTTTAAATTTTTTGAAATTGATTTTGATGGATTAATAGAAACCACCAATTACTCAAACTTCACGTCTAATGCCAATCCTCTCAACTCATGTACCAATACATTGAATGATTCAGGAATATTTGGTTTAGGTAGATTGTCACCTTTTACGATTGCTTCGTAGGTTTTGGCACGTCCCATAATGTCATCTGACTTCACAGTCAATAACTCTTGTAGGATGTGTGAAGCACCAAATGCCTCCAATGCCCAAACCTCCATCTCACCAAAACGCTGACCACCAAACTGTGCCTTACCACCCAACGGTTGTTGTGTAATAAGCGAGTAAGGTCCGATAGAACGCGCGTGCATCTTATCATCAATCATGTGAGATAGTTTCAACATGTAGATAACACCCACTGTTGCTTTCTGGTGGAATCGGTCTCCTGTTTCTCCATCAAACAAATAGGTCTGACCCAATTCTGGTAAACCCGTTTCTTGAATGAATTCAGAGATTTCTTCCTTACTTGCTCCATCGAAGATTGGCGTAGCAAATTTGACACTCATTTTCTCACCAGCCCATCCAAGAACTGTTTCGAAGATTTGACCCAAATTCATACGAGAAGGTACCCCAAGTGGATTAAGTACAATATCTACTGGAGTTCCATCTTCCAAGAAAGGCATATCTTCCAAACGTGTAATTCTGGAAACGATACCTTTGTTTCCGTGACGTCCAGCGAGTTTATCACCCACTTTCAGCTTACGTTTTTTCGCTAAGTAAACTTTAGCCAATTTCAATACACCTGCAGGAAGCTCATCACCAATACTTACGTTAAATTTCTCACGTTTGTAGCGTCCAACTTCCTCATTAAATTTGATACTGTAGTTGTGCAACAAACGGGCAATCAATTTATTGGTCTTAGTATCGTCCGTCCAACCTGAGTAGTCAATCGAATTGTACTCCAATTCACGAAGCAACTCAAAAGTAAATTTGGTTCCTTTTGGAACTACTGTTTCATTGTAAATGGTTTTCACACCACTTGAAACTTTACCTTTTACCAACACTTGAAGTTTATCCACCAAAATGGTTTTCAACTCATTGGTAGCAATCATGTGCTGATCATCCAGTTTGTCGAGAACGTCTTTCTCCGCCTCTTTTTGGATTTTATCTTTTTTCGCTCTTGCGAAAAGTTGCTTGTTGATAATAATACCTTTGGTAGATGGTGGTGCTTTCATCGAAGCATCTTTGACATCACCTGCTTTATCACCGAAGATTGCTCTCAAAAGCTTCTCCTCTGGTGTTGGGTCTGATTCCCCTTTCGGAGTAATCTTTCCAATGATAATGTCACCTTCTTTGACCCATGCTCCAACTCGGATGATACCATTCTCATCCAAATCTTTCGTCGCTTCTTCACTTACGTTAGGAATATCATTGGTCAATTCCTCTTCACCCAATTTGGTATCACGAACATCCAATTCAAAGTGTTGGATGTGAATAGATGTAAACAAATCTTCACGGACAACTCTTTCTGAAAGCACGATTGCATCCTCAAAGTTGTATCCTTTCCAAGGCATGAAGGCTACTTTCAGGTTTCTACCTAAAGCCAACTCACCTTTTTCAGTTGCGTATCCATCACAAAGTGTCATGCCTTTATGTACACGATCACCTTTTTTAACAATTGGTTTCAAGTTGATACAAGTTCCTTGATTCGTTCTCAAGAACTTGGTCAACACGTAAACCTTACGGTTATCTTCAAAAGAAACTAACTGGTCTTCGTTTGAACGGTCATAACGGATATGAACCTCGTTTGCATCAACGTACTCTACTACTCCACTTCCTTCTGCGTTGATCATCATTCGAGAGTCCCGCGCTACTTTTGCTTCCAAACCAGTTCCAACAATCGGAGAATCAGGCTTCACTAAAGGAACAGCCTGACGTTGCATGTTAGATCCCATGAGGGCACGGTTGGCATCATCATTCTCTAAGAATGGAATCAATGAAGCCGACACTCCAACAATTTGGTTAGGAGCCACATCCATATATTCAACTTGCTCTCCTGTCAAAACAGGGAATTCGCCGTGTTCTCTTGATTTGATTCTATCTCCAACAAAAGCTCCTTTTTCATCAATTGCTGCATTTGCCTGAGCAACTCGTTTAAAATCTTCCCCTTCAGCAGAAAGGTATTGAACACCTGCCTCTTTCAAATTCACTACACCTTTTTTCACCTCACGATAAGGAGTCTCCAAGAAGCCCATTTTATTCACTTTTGCGTGAACGCAAAGTGTAGAAATCAAACCAATATTTGGTCCCTCTGGCGTTTCAATCGTACACAATCGACCATAGTGAGAATAGTGAACATCCCGCACCTCAAAACCTGCACGCTCTCTCGAAAGACCACCAGGCCCTAATGCTGAAATACGACGCTTATGTGTAATTTCAGAAAGTGGATTGGTTTGATCCAAGAACTGAGATAACTGAGAAGTTCCAAAGAAAGAGTTGATTACAGAAGACAATGTTCTTGCGTTAATCAAGTCAATTGGCGTAAATACCTCGTTGTCACGAACATTCATTCGCTCACGAATGGTACGTGCCATTCTTGCCAAACCAACACCGAACTGAGCATATAACTGCTCTCCTACTGTTCTTACACGACGATTACTCAAGTGATCAATATCATCAATCTCTGCTTTTTGATTAATCAATTGAACCAAATACTTCACGATTTCGATGATGTCTTCTTTTGTAAGCGTCAAAGTCTCGTGAGAGATTTCTGTTTTCAACTTACGGTTGATCTTATATCGTCCAACTTCACCTAAGTTGTAACGTTTGTCAGAGAAGAACAATTTGTCAATGATACCACGAGCTGTTTCCTCATCTGGTGGATCTGTTCCTCTTAACTGACGATATATATGCGCCACCGCTTCCATTTCTGAACTCGATGGATCTTTTTGCAATGTATTATAGATGATGGTGTAATCCTCTTCTACATCCTCTCTCTGAAGAATCACGGTCTCATTCTCTGCATCGAGAATAAGCTCAATATTCTCTTCATCCAAAATCAAATCACGCTCAAGAATCACTTCATTACGTTCAATAGAAACTACCTCACCAGTATCCTCATCCACAAAATCCTCCGTCCAACTCTTAAGAACCCGTGCAGCTAATTTTCTACCAATCGATTTCTCTAAGTCTTTACGAGTTGCAGGAATTTCATCGGCTAAGCCAAATAAATTCAAAATCTCGCGATCAGAGTCAAAACCAATCGCTCTCAACAACGTCGTAACCGGGAATTTTTTCTTACGGTCAATGTATGCATACATCACCGAGTTGATATCAGTAGCAAATTCCATCCATGCTCCTTTAAAAGGAATAACACGAGCAGAATACAACTTCGTACCATTTGGGTGCGTATTTGTTCCGAAGAATACACCAGGAGAACGGTGCAACTGTGAAACAACCAAACGCTCTGCACCATTGATTACAAATGTTCCTTTGGGAGTCATATAAGGTATGTTCCCCAAGAATACATCCTGAACAATGGTTTTAAAATCGATATGTTCCTCATCGTTACAAGACAACCTCAATTTGGCTTTCAATGGAACACTATATGTCAATCCACGTGACATACACTCTGGGATGGTATATCTCGGTGGATCAATAAAATAATCGAGGAATTCTAAAACGAAAATACTTCTCGCATCCGTGATGGGGAAGTTTTCCTGAAACACTCGATATAATCCTTCGTTAATTCTATTCTCTGGAGTGGTTTCCAGTTGAAAGAATTCATGGAATGATTTTAGCTGGATTTCTAATAAATCCGGAGTATATTCAGGAAGCTGAATCTTACCAAAATTGACTCGGCCGGATTTTGTTAGAGAATGACCTAATACTGTCGTTGACATGTATAACTGTGTTTAATTTTTTAACAAACGAGTTGCCATAAGTATCGGATAATTACCTTTCTGTTTACTTCTTCTTGTTTCATGTGATGTTCTGCGGTACTGTCAAATGAAGACGACAATAGGCTTAGTCAAAACCGAAGTTTCAACTAAGCCGTATATTTTTGTCGAACTTATCTGAGCCTTTTTTCAGGCATGTGTATCTGTGGTTGAAATCACTGATGAGCGTTTTAAAACACTCATCTAAGTAATTGGTTTAACAATAAAGAGACTATGTGTAGTTCTCTTCTGGCCAGTTTTTTCAAACTAAGCTCCTGTCAAAACACTAATTACTTTACTTCAACCTGAGCTCCTGCTCCTTCCAAAGCTGTCTTCAATGACTCAGCCTCGTCTTTTGATACTGCTTCTTTAACTGCACAAGGAGCACCATCAACCAACTCTTTTGCCTCTTTCAATCCAAGACCAAGTTGATTTTTCACTTCTTTTACTACTTGAAGCTTAGAAGCACCAGCTGATTGAAGCATTACTGTAAATTCAGTTTGCTCAGCAGCATCACCACCACCGCCGCCACCAGGGCCAGCAGCAACAGCTACAGCAGCAGCTGCAGGCTCGATACCATATTCTTCTTTCAAAATGTTCGCAAGTTCATTAACGTCTTTCACAGAAAGGTTAACTAATTGTTCAGCGAAATCTTTTAAATCTGCCATTTTGTATTGTTTTAAATAGTTGTTTTTAGAAAATAATAAACGAGAGATAAGACTTGACTTTCAAGACATTCTCTCAATTAAAAAAATTGAATTATCCGCGTTCCTCTAAAGTCTTCAGGATACCAGCAATTGTGGAACCTCCTGACTTAAGGGCACTGATAACATTTTTGGCTGGTGATTGAAGCAATCCAACAATCTCTCCGACCAACTCTTCTTTTGATTTGAGAGCTGCCAAAGATTTCAATTGATCATCACCTACATACACAGACGAATCTATATATGCTGCCTTAAGAACCGGCCTTTCATTTGTTTTACGAAACTCTTCAATGAGCTTTGCAGGCGCATTAGCAGTTTCACAAAACATCAAAGCAGTCGGCCCTTTCAATGATTCGTATAAATCCGCGTAATTTTTTTCTTCTGGAAAAGACTCTAATGCTTTTTTGACAAGTGTGTTTTTAACCACTCTCATCTCAACGTCTTTTTCGAAGCAAAGACCACGCAAATCATTTACTTGTGCAACTGTCAAGGTCGAAGAATCAGTTAGGTAGAAACTCGTTGCATTTTCGAATTTCTCTTTTAACTCTTCAACTACAGCTACCTTTTCAGATTTAGTCATTGTTTACGAATTTTAAAAAAGCCGATTATTTAATTGATTTAGTATCTACCTTGATACCCGGGCTCATCGTACTGGCTATCGTGACAGACTTCATATAGATACCCTTTGCAGAAGATGGCTTCATCTTTACAATAAGGTTGATAAGCTCATTAGCATTTTCCGCCAATTTCTCTGGCGTGAACGACACTCTCCCTACTGGAGAATGGATGATTCCGTACTTATCTACTCTAAATGAAATTTTACCACCTTTAACGTCTTTGACCGCAGAGGCCAAATCCATGGTAACAGTACCCGTTTTCGGGTTAGGCATTAAACCACGTGGACCTAATACACGAGCGATTCGTCCGATTTTGGCCATTACACTCGGCATAGCGACTGCAACATCAAAATCTAACCATCCTCCTTGTACTTTTTCCACAAGTTCATCTAAACCTACATAGTCAGCACCTGCTTCTTTTGCCTCGGCTTCCTTGTCGGGTGTACAAAACACCACAACTTTTTTGGTTTTACCGGTACCGTTTGGAAGTACAACCGTTCCACGCAAAGCTTGATCAGCTTGACGAGGATCAACTCCTAAACGAATATGCAAATCAACAGACGCATCAAATTTGGCAGTGTTGGCCGCTTTAACAGCAACCATTGCCTCTTGGACAGTATGAAGTTTAGCTAAATCAATTTTTTCAAGTGCGGCTTTCCTTTTTTTGGAAATCTTTGCCATAAACAAAAAATGTTTAAAAAGTGAGGTAATTAACATTCCGGTCAAGCCGGAACTCCCTTCAAAATTTCAAAAACTAACTTAAGAATCAGAAGCAGCTTCGCCTCCCCAAGGTGGCGTACCTTTAATCGTGATTCCTGCACTTCTCGCTGTACCTGCAATCATTTTCATCGCAGATTCAATTTTGAAGGCATTCAAGTCTTCCATTTTGTCTTCAGCAATCGAACGAACCTGATCCCAGGTTACACTTCCAACTTTAATACGATTGGACTCAGCAGAACCACCTTTTAATTTAGCGGCCTGGAGCAATTGTACTGCAGCAGGAGTTGTTTTGATTACGAAGTCAAAGGACTTGTCTTTGAAAACTGAAATGATTACGGGCAATACTTGCCCCTGCTTATCTTGAGTGGCTGCATTAAAGCGTTTGCAAAATTCCATGATATTCACACCCTTAGCACCTAATGCAGGTCCTACTGGTGGAGCCGGATTTGCTTGGCCACCCCTCACTTGCAGTTTGATAAAGGTCTCTACTACCTTTGCCATAATTAATTCATCATTTCGATTAGCGTCTTTCGGTTGGAAGCCCCGCTGAAACTTTTTTCATCGAGAACGAAATCAGCTAAAAAGTTTTATAAAAATGTGCGTAACATTCAAAATATTGAAGGTTGAAAGTCTCAAGTTGAAGGTTAAAATTTCCAGAGGAATTTTTTCAATCCGTCAACCGTTGTTCGTCAGTGAAGCGGCCGTTTACCGTCTTTACTGCTGTTTTTCAACCTGTAAGAAGTTCAACTCTACCTCTGTTCCTCGACCGAAAATCTTTACGATTACTTTCAGTTTTTTCTTCTCTTCGTTGACTTCTTGAATATCTCCTACGAAATCCACAAATGCACCATCGGTAATTTTCACTGTTTCTCCAACAATGAAAGGCTCTACCATTGATTCTCCAATTTCATTTGATTCATCAACTTTACCTAACAACTTGTTAGCTTCAGATTGACGCATTGGAATAGGCTTATTTCTACCTAAAAAGTGAATAACATTAGGAATATTAGAAATAGCAGAAACCATCTCTGAAGTAAAAAACTCAGGATCTGCTTCTACTAATATATAGCCAGGAAGGATATTTCTTTCCTGTATAACTTTCTTTTGATTTTTGATTTTGTAAACCTTCTCCGTTGGTACTAAAATTTGATTTACAGCACCACGCCAGTTAGAACGGTCAATTTCAAGGTCAATTCTTTCCTTGATTTTTCGTTCTTTTCCACTAATTACTCGAAGGGAATACCATTTTGTCTTCGGCTTTGGCTCAGGTTCTTTTACAACAACCGGTGGAGCTTCAGCAACACTTTCCTCGTTAGTATCAGAAGCCAATGCCTCCAGAGATTCAAGGGATGCAGGTGCTTCAACTGTTTCTTCAGCAACCTCAGAAGTTGCTTCTACCACAGGCTCATTAGTCACTTCAACTTCAGGAGTTGTTTCAGTTGCTTCTACTACAGTCTCCTCTGCAGGAGCTGCTTCCTCAACCACGTCAGCAACCTCTTCCGTAACAGTTTCTTCAACTATTTCAGCGTTTTGATTGTCTGTAGTCACTTCAGAATTTTCTTCTGAAGGTTCTAATTGAGGATCTTTTTCTGGAGTTTCGTCAACTGACATTCCTTCTGTTTTTACTCGGTTAAAGATTGTTTCTCCCTGATACTTCTACATTAAATCGTATAAGAAACCAGTAACACCTCTTGAAATGATATCCATCACAAAAATAAGCAATGTAAGGATAATAGAACCTACAATTACTACTACTGTAGTATTGGTTAACGCAGGCCAAGTTGGCCAAGTCACCTTATTGATGAGTTCGTTGTAGCTTTCAAGAATGTATAATCGAACACTTTCCATTTGTAAAAATTTTATCTTGCACGGGAAGCAGGACTTGAACCCGCAGCCTGCGGTTTTGGAGACCGCTGCTCTACCAATTGAGCTATTCCCGTAAAAATGAGTAGCGCTTTTACTACTCTTCTTAAGATGCGAAAAATTAAGTACCTAACAAAAGGCACTTAATTTTCACATAATTTATAGTTAAAAACTACCGAAATGAATTCGGTAATGATTACTCAATAATTTCAGTTACCTGACCTGCACCTACTGTACGTCCACCTTCTCTAATTGCAAAACGAAGACCTTTTTCCATTGCGATCTTGTTAATCAATTTCACTTCCAAAGTAACGTTATCACCAGGCATTACCATTTCTACTCCACCAGGAAGTACACAGTCACCAGTTACATCCGTTGTACGGAAGTAGAATTGTGGGCGGTAACCATTGAAGAAAGGAGTGTGACGTCCACCTTCATCTTTACCTAATACATACACCTCACATTTGAAGTGTTTGTGAGGCTTAACGGAACCTGGCTTACAGATTACCATTCCTCTTTTGATTTGCTCTTTATCGATACCACGAAGAAGGATACCAGCATTATCACCAGCTTCACCTCTATCCAAGATTTTTCTAAACATCTCAACTCCTGTTACAGTAGAAGTCAATGGTTTTTCATCATCTTTCATCATACCAATGATCTCAACAGGCTCACCAACGTTGATTACACCTCTTTCGATACGACCAGTAGCAACAGTACCACGACCTGTGATTGAGAATACATCCTCAATAGGCATCAAGAATGGCTTATCAGTTACACGTGTTGGTTCTGGAATATGCTTATCAACAGCAGCCATCAAATCGAGAATAGCTTTCTTACCTTCATCAGTACCCTCCAATGCTTTCAAAGCAGAACCTTGAATGATTGCAGTGTCACCTGAGTCATATTCATATTGATCTAAAATTTCAGAAACTTCCATTTCTACAAGCTCTAACATCTCAGGATCATCAACTAAATCAACTTTATTCATGAAAACAACAATCTTTGGAACACCAACCTGACGTGCCAAAAGAACGTGCTCACGAGTTTGAGGCATAGGACCATCTGTAGCAGCAACTACAAGGATAGCACCATCCATCTGTGCAGCACCCGTTACCATGTTCTTCACATAATCCGCGTGACCAGGACAGTCAACGTGTGCATAGTGACGATTAGCTGTTTCATATTCTACGTGTGCAGTATTAATAGTGATACCTCTTTCTTTCTCTTCTGGAGCACCATCAATTGCATCGTAGTCCATTTTTGCCGCTGTACCTTGCTCAGCAAGTACGTATGTTATTGCAGCTGTTAACGTAGTTTTACCGTGATCAACGTGACCAATGGTACCAATATTTACGTGCGGTTTGTCCCTTTTAAATGTTTCCTTTGCCATTGTGAAAGGTTTTTACAATTTGAAGTTAAAAAATTTGTTGAACCAGTTTGAAAGACTTGATTTTGCGAGAGCCGTCGGTGAGAATTGAACTCACGACCCCTTCCTTACCATGGAAGTGCTCTACCCCTGAGCTACGACGGCTATTAATAAGTATGACCTTAATAACCACCCTTAGATAACCGGGAGCAAGCCCTTTAAAATCAATAATTTCAAAAAACAGAGCGGAAGACGAGACTCGAACCCGCGACCCTCAGCTTGGAAGGCTGATGCTCTACCAACTGAGCTACTTCCGCTTAATTAATAATGAATAAAAATTATTTAAATTTTCGAATACTTTAACTCGTCATTCAAACTTATCATTCAAAATTCTGATGGTGGGAGTGATAGGAATCGAACCTATTCAGACGTAGTCACTGGATTTACAGTCCAGCCCGGCTCTCCAACTCCGGCGCACTCCCTGTTTTGGTACAATATGTCAAATAACAAAATCAGGGTTGCAACCATCAAAAGTTGCACCCTGAAAAAAAATGAGCCGATGGACGGACTCGAACCGCCGACCAGCTGATTACAAATCAGCTGCTCTACCAACTGAGCTACATCGGCAGACTCATGAGCTTTTCTTTTATATATAGAAAATCAATTTATTTAATTCATTGATAATCAAGCAAAAGAAATGCCAAAAATGATTTGAAAGAACTAAAAAAAAAGACCAAATGAAGGTCGATTTTTCAAAACGCTCGCAAAGATATACTTTTTATATAAAAATGAAAATTTTCATTTTTAATTTTTAGAATTCTTTCTCAATCAAAAAGGACTCGTTTTTCAGCCAAAATGACATTTCAAAAAAAAGAAAAGTGACAAACAACTTTGCATTGCATGTCACTTAACGTGTCGTATTTCGAAAAGGTTCTTGAAGAGCATAAATTCAATCAATCAAAATACTATTTTTTTATAAAATCATAAGTTGCTGGTGCTCCGGCTGCCATAGGCGTTACATATTCTTTCAAAGCCAAATGAATTGGATGTTTTTGATAGGTTTCATAATCTGCCCTACTATCAAAACTCATCGTCATCGTCATATCATAAATAGATAGAGCACGTTTATCACCTAAGTCTTCAAATCCGCCAACTTCCAAATCTTTTACCTGCTCAATCCTCTCCAATTTCTTTATCTCTCCAATCAAAGCAGCTTGGTCAGTATCGGGTTTCAATTTAAACATGACGACATGCACTAAACTACCTTCGGGTTCAATTTGACCTTTTAGGGTTTCAATATTAGCACGAGCTTCAGATAATTCATTTTTCATTTTTTTGATATCATCATGAAGTGCTGAGTCAGAACAACTTGCAAAAATTAAGAAAGAACAGAAAACAAGGTATTTCATATTTAAAGATCATTGAAGTTATCAACATAAACCACAAATTTAATAAAGGTAGCTTGGGCGAACTTAGCTTATTCCATCATAATTAATAATTTTGGGGATAATAGTAAAATAAATGAATCACCTTAGAATAAACGGCCATTCTCACCTTCTCCCCTACCCTGAGCAGATTCCTGCTTATTTAAAGGAAAAAGAAATTTTTTGGATCGATGAAGATCGCCAACAGATGCTTCAAAAAGGATGGAAGCGCCCTGTAACTGATTCCAGCTTTTTCTTAAATGAAAAATTGGAATGGATGGAGCGCAATAAAATCGATCATGCCGTAGTGCTCAATCTTTCTCAATTGTATGGAAATGGTCTTCGAATTCGCGACATGAAATATGCTTTGCGTTTTCAAAATGATTTCAATGCACAAGTTCAAAATGAACATCCTACCAAATTTACCTGCGGATTTGTGGTTCATGCAGGGTTTATTGATGGTGCCTGTTGGGAAATTGAACGATGCGTGGAAGAGTTAGGAATGCGAGTACTTTGCTTGCCCACTCATTATATGGATTCTATCGGAACATGGAGAGGCATTTTTGATAAAGAGACTGCCCCAATTTTCGAAATGGCTGACAAATATAATCTCGCAGTAGAAATTCATCCTTACGATGGGGAAAAATTTATAAAGTTAGAAAATACTGCTTGGCGATTCCATTTAATATGGATGCTAGCGCAATGTGCTGATGCCTACCATTTTTATACACTAAAAGGTTTGTACGAAAAATATCCGAACATTCGAGTTTGTTTCGCGCATGGAGGTCAGTTGAATCACTTAAATATTGGACGAAGAACGCAAGGTTTTGATGGACGCCCTGATTTGTTTGAAGGCATGACTCGTCCAAGAAAAGCAATCGGCCATCCGAATATTTACTTCGATACTTTGGTTCATGATACTTTCTCATTGGATCTGATGGTACGTCGCCAAAAAGGAACGGATCAAATTATCATGGGATTGGACGACCCTTATCCGCTGGGAGAAATGGAAAGTGAAGCTCAATCCTCTTACCCAGGTAAGTTGTTGGACTTGGCGGTTGAGGAAGGCGTAATTGATGAAAATCAACATAAAGAAATTTGGTGTGACAATGTACTACGTTGGCTTTGTGCCGATAATCCATCGTCATTTTTAAAAAGAATAAAAGCAGTTTAGATGCTCGTAAATCGATACGAAAACACACTCGCTTTCGCGAAAAAAATGGATGCAGCAGATCCGCTAAGGGAATTTCGAGATAAATTCCATTTACCACTACAAAAAAACGGAGAACCTTACGTTTACCTTTGTGGCAACTCTTTAGGCTTACAACCAAAAACGACAGAAGCAAATCTGATTCAAGAATTGTTAGATTGGAAAAATTTAGGCGTTGAAGGTCACTTCCACGCCAAAAATCCGTGGATGCCTTACCATGAGTTTTTAACCAATGCGATGGCAAAAGTAGTGGGCGCCAAACCAATTGAAGTAGTGGTGATGAATACTTTGACGGTGAATCTCCACCTGATGATGGTTTCTTTTTATTCGCCGAAAGGCAAAAGAAAAAAAATACTCATCGAAGCAGATGCCTTCCCTTCCGATAAATATGCTGCGCAATCTCAAATCAAATTTCATGGACTCGACCCAAAAGAATGTTTGATAGAATTGAAAGCACGTGAGGGAGAAGTTTGCTTGCGCGAAGAAGATATTCAAAAAGTCATCAGGGAACAAGGAGAAGAAATTGCCCTTATTCTTTTAGGGAATACTAATTACTATACTGGTCAATACTTTGATATGAAAACCATTTCTAAATGGGGACATGAGCAAGGCTGTATGGTGGGTTTCGACTGTGCGCACGGTGCGGGCAATTTGCCTCTAAATCTTCACGACTCAGGATGTGATTTTGCGGTTTGGTGTAATTATAAATATATCAATTCTGGTCCAGGAAGTTTGGGTGGCGCATTCGTTCATGAGCGACATGCGAACAATCCGAACCTTCCACGTTTTGAAGGTTGGTGGGGACATAATAAAGAGACCCGTTTTAAGATGCGGGATGATTTTGAACCTATCCCAGGTGTAGAAGCATGGCAGTTGAGTAATCCGCCGATTTTATCAATGGTGGCAGTTTGGTCTTCTTTAAAATTATTTGAAGCAGCAGGAATGAACCGTTTGCGCCAAAAAGCGATTTCATTGACAGGTTACCTTGAATATTTGGTCAAATCGTTAGGCGAGGATGTTATCAATATCGTTACGCCTTCTGACCCTGAGCAGCGTGGTTCGCAGCTTTCGATTCAGGTGAAAAATGCGGACAAAAAATTGTACGATAAGATTACTGAGGAAGGGGTAATTGCTGATTGGCGTGAGCCAGATGTAATTCGAGTGGCGCCAGTTCCGATGTATAATTCGTTTGAGGATGTATATCGGTTTTATTCAATTTTGAAAGAAGCGGTGGACGGCGGACGGTAAACGGTGGACGGTTTTGAAAGCTTATTCACTATGAAAAATTCATATTTATGGGAAACTTTAAGGAATTACGAGTCTGGTCAGACGCTCTTGATTTGGCTACTGGAATTTATAAACTAACATCTAAAAAACCTTTTTCGAATGATTTTGGACTTGCTAATCAAATTCAAAGAGCGGCTGTTTCAATAGCGTCGAATATTGCAGAAGGAGATGAGCGTGGATCAAATAAGGAATCAATAAGGTTTTTTAGAATTTCGAAAGGTTCTGCTGCTGAGGTAATTACTCAACTAAATATTGCATATAGGGTTGGTTATTTAGATGAGGAAACTTTTAAAAAAGTAGAAGATTTTACAGAAAAAATTCGTGCATCTTTGAAGCAATTGATCAAAGCAAGAAAAAAAGATAATGACAGAAAAGAATAAACCCCGTCAACCGTCAACCGTCAACCGTTCACCGTCCAATAAATTAATAATAGTTGGAGCAGGTCTTTGCGGAACCTTACTCGCCATTCGAATGGCACAAAGAGGCTTCCAAGTTGTCGTTTACGAACGTCGATCTGACATGCGAAAAGGCGTGGAAGACGCAGGTCGTTCCATCAACTTAGCCCTTTCTGCAAGAGGGCTAATGGCACTTGAAACAGCAGGTATCAAAGATGCCATTTTGAAAGAATGTATCCCCATGCGAGGGCGCATGATTCATCCATTGGGAGGCGAACCATTTCTATCTAACTATAGCGGACGAGCGGAAGATTATATCAACTCCGTCTCGCGACCAGGGCTGAATTTAGCGTTGATAAAAGAGGCCGATAAATTTGAAAATGTTGAATTGAAATTTGATTGTAAGGTGACGGGAGTTGATTTAGAAAATGCTACAATCACTTATCAATTCGATGGAGAAACGCATGAAGACAAAGGAGCTGTGGTGATTGGAACGGACGGAGCTGGCTCTATTGTAAGACGTGCCATGATGGGGCAAACCACTAAGTTGTTGTTCAATTATTCGCAAGATTTTTTGAGACATGGTTATAAAGAATTATCAATTTTACCAACGGAAGAAGGTGGTTGGAAAATAGAAAAAGAAGCACTCCATATTTGGCCAAATGGAAGTTTCATGATCATTGCATTGCCCAATTTAGATGGCAGTTTCACACTCACAATGTTTCATCCCTACGAGGGCGAGGCGGGTTTCAACACATTGAACACCAAAGAAAAACTCAAAGCCTTTTTTGAAAAATACTACCCTTCCCTACTTCCGCACATTCCACATTTATATGAAGAATATTTTGAAAATCCAGTAGGAACTTTAGGAACTATCAAATGCTATCCTTGGCAGGCGAATGGCAAAGCACTCATCATGGGAGACGCGGCTCATGCCATCGTTCCATTTTATGGTCAAGGCATGAATGCTTCGCTGGAAGATGTTCGAGTTTTTGATGAATTGATGGATGATTTTGGAGATGATTGGGAAGCTATTTTTAAAGTTTTTGAGGAGGAGCGCGTTCACAACGCCAATGCGATTGCAGACTTGGCTATTGATAATTTTTATGAAATGCGCGACAAGGTGGACGATGTCCCATTTATGCGAAAGCGAAAAATTGAAATGCAATTAGAGCAGCAATTTCCTGATTATTATTCGAAATATTCATTGGTGACTTTCAATCCTAAGCTACCTTACAAGGAGGCAAAAATGAGAGGCAGAAAACAAGATGAATTACTGTTGGAAATGTGCAAGAATGATAATTTTGAGAATGTACCTTTGGAGGAATTTTATAAAAAAACAAAAGACATAAACGCATAAATGATTTCAAAAGAAAATATAGAATCCGCTGCAAAACGCCTCCGCGATGCCGCTGCAAAAAATGAAGTTTGCGCACCCGTGAGAGATTTACTTGGCATGACAGATCTCAATGCCGCCTACGCAGTTCAACAAATCAACACCAATCTAAAAAAAGAAACTGGTGGCAAAGTCATTGGTCATAAAATCGGATTGACGGCGCCTGTTGTTCAAAAACAATTGGGGGTTGATCAACCTGATTTTGGTTTACTTTGGCATGATACTGAGATTTTAAATGGAGGAGAAATTTCCGTCAAGGAACTCATGCAGCCCAAAGCTGAAGCAGAAATTGCTTTCGTTCTAGGAAAGGATTTAGATAAAGAATTTATCACTTCTGTTGATGTAATCAAATCAATTGAATTTGCAGTCGCAGCCATTGAAATTGTTGGCAGTCGCATCGAAAATTGGAATATCAAAATCACCGACACCATTGCTGACAACGCCTCAGCAAGTCATTGGGTAATTGGTCATCAACCGATGCCTTTGAGCAAAGTGGATTTGATAAATTGCAAAATGCAAATGACCAATAAAGGTGATGTGGTTTCGGAAGGTGCAGGAAAAGCATGCCTCGGCTCGCCCATCAATGCTATGCTTTGGTTAGCGAAGAAAATGGTCGAAATGGGTCAACCGCTGAAAGCTGGAGATTTGATTTTGAGTGGTGCAGTAGGGCCGATGGTGGCCATTAATGCAGGTGATAATTTTGAAGCAAGGATTGAAGGATTGGGGAGTGTGAGTGTAGCTTTCACAAATTAAAATCAAAATTGAAATGAAAATTAAAATGACGCCTTAGCTCAGTTTTAATTTTCATTTTTATTCTAATTTTCATTAAAAATTTATGTCAGGAAAAGTTTTAAAAAATAAAGCACAGCCATTAGGCCATTACCCGCATGTGCGACGAGTGGGCGATTTTATTTATGTATCAGGAACGAGTAGTCGA
>CALDSS010000203.1 GCA_937924495.1 uncultured Saprospiraceae bacterium | reverse complement strand
ATGTGGCAAGAACTCATCAAAACATCTCTTTTAGGCACCGAACGAACAGAGCTATCTGATGAGTTGAAAGCACTTTTGAAAGAACTAAAACTGCCGAAAGTTCCTTCTTCTGAACAGGAACTGTTGCAATTACTTTCCGTTTATAGTTCAATTAAAAAATCAACAGTTGGGGAAACCAAAATCGAAATTCAAAAGTTCGAAACACCACTCGAATCTCAAACCTGCAATGTTGAGTCGGCCAATTGCCTGAAGCTGATTTTGAAAGGCATGCATGGCGACGCGTTTTCTGAGTTCATTGGTTTGTTGGAACGAAAAGAGCAAGTGCTTCCGCCTGCGATGCTACCTGATTTATTTCAGGATGCGATTACCAATAAAAAACTTTGGAAGGAAATTAAACACCTCATTGGCGACAGAGGGGAATGGTTGTTGGCTCAAAACCCAGATTGGCAGCACTTGGCAGAGCAACCTGTGGAAGTAGATTGGACATTGGCTTCTAAAGAAGTGCGAGTGATGTTGATAAAATATTGGCGACAGAATGAGCCTTCAAAAGCAATAGAAGCCATACGGTCCACTTGGTCGGAAGAAGATTGGAAATCGAAAGCAGATTTTCTAAAGAGACTGGAAGTCGGACTTTCTGAAAAAGATGAACCTTTCTTAAATGAGTGTTTAAGTGATAAACGAAAAGAAGTTCGGAAGGCGGCAGGAGAGTTGTTGCTAAAAATTCCCGAAAGTGAATATGCGGTAGGGCTTTTCGAGTTTTTAAAAAAATATATTTATCTGAAAAAGGTTAATATCCAAATTGACTTGCCAGATGAAATTGATGAAAATTACGGACTGGTTATCAATTTTCTAAAAAAGAAGCCGCTAAAAGAGGGGGTGCGTTCGATTGCCTTGGGGCAATTATTTTCACAAGTACCACTTGAAAAATGGGAAGCGCATTTTGAATTTCCTGCAAAAGATTTGGTGCCCATGTTCCTGAAATCGAACGAACGAAAATTGATGGGAGAGTACTTGATTGAGGCTTGCCGTCAGCAGCAAAACGAAAAGTGGATTGCTCCACTGCTGCATTATTGGTTGCAAGAGAAGAGCAATCTCAACTTTGTTTCGTGGCATATTCAGTCGTTGATACCTTTTTTATCTGATAAGACTTTTAATCAACTGACTATGGCGAATGTGCCAAAAGAACCCGGTTTATTAGGGGAATTGGTGCCGCTTTTCATCTTTTTGAAAAACTCCACACAGCTTTGGGATAACGACCTTTCCGAAAAAATTCTTTTTCCTTTTAAGGAACACGTATCTACCCTTCAGTCATTTGACTGGTCGAGTTGGCACTATAAAGAATTATTGAAAACAGCCGCTTATCGGGTAAACCCGACTTTATTGCAACACGGTTGGAATGAGGGATGGAATTTGGGAAATTCAGGTCAAGAGATGTGGCAACCTGAAGTTGAGCAGTTTTTGGGAGGCCTCCGGTTTCGTCTTAAAATGTATGTGGCTTTCTCTGGTTAATTGGGATTTCGAGAAATCGGGAAACCGAGATTTCGGGACTCTATTTCTCGAACTCCCGATTTCACGATTTCTCGAAATCTGTTAGGTTACGCTTTTGAAAATTTAAATTTTGGACTGACTCAGACACGGGATTTGTCAAATAATCGGCATCATTGAAAAACGACTTCTCGTTCCTCAACCATTTTACGGATATTGATAAGAGCATATCGCATTCTGCCCAAAGCAGTGTTGATGCTCACCCGTGTCATTGCCGCAATTTCTTTGAAGCTCATATCTGCGTAATGACGCAAAATGACCACTTCTCTTTGCTCAGGTGGTAGCATATCTACCAATTCGCGCACTTTATTATGCGTTTGACTGCGCATAATTTCTTGCTCTACATTTAGATCGTTGGAAGAGAGTACATCGAAAATATCGAATGTATCGGTAGGTTGTACGATAGAGTGACGTTTTCCTCTACGGAAATAATCGACACACAAGTTGTAGGAAATACGCATTGCCCACGGACCGAATTTGCCCTCGTGGTTATACTTTCCTTCTCGTAAAGTCTTGATGATTTTGATGAATACTTCCTGAAAAATATCTTCAGCCTTGGCTGTGTCTTTCACAAAAAGATATATGGAAGTATAAATTTTGTCCTTGTAGCGATTCAATAATTGTTCGAATGCTCTTTCATTACCCGTAAGGTAAGCGTTGATCAGTTCCTGATCGGTCAGTTGCGTAACTTTCATGACTAAACCCTTTTAGTGGTTGTTAAAAAAAACGGATTAAAGTTTAGTGTAAAAGTTACTTTCGAATAATGAATATTTTATTAGGAAAAAATTTGAAGAGAAATTCTGACCAAAAAGGTCAAAATCTAAGCCAAAGAAAATCTATATTATTTATCATCGCAACCAATTAACATTTCTTAACAGAAAATTAAGGTACGCATCAAAATATTTCTTCAAGCGTGAGACAAATATAATTCTATTCTGTCTTAAAAAGCAAGTGCCATAGAAAATTCTTTGTCGTACTTGCTACGATTAGAGGACGGATTGATTGGAAAATATGTTAAAAATGGGCTTGATGTGCCGAATGAAAACGGGTTTCATGTATGTCATGAAACCCGTTTTCTGCCTCCACGATAAATTCGTGGGCTATTGAACTACCTCTTATTTCTTCTTGTCTTCGCCGCGATTCTTGAAGTGGTAATGCAATTCTTCATCAAAAAACTCATTGGTAGCGATAATAGCCGGATTTGGCAAACGCTCGTAGAATTTTGAGATTTCAATTTGCTCTTTGTTCTCAGTAATTTCCTCTATCGTTTCAGGGTTTACTGCGAATTCATCCAATTTGTCATGGAGTTCTTTTTTAAGATCGACACTTAAAAAAGTAGCTCTTTTACTGATAACCACCAATGCTTCATAAATATTACCCGTCTTTTCAACAAATTTATTTACGTTACGTGCATTGATATTTGGATCAACTCCTTGAACTTTTGTTTTGATATCGCTCATCTTCTAAAGATTTGATTTTATTTAATGATTTCTCCAGCATTTGGGCAACTTCGGCCTTGTAACTGGATGCGTTATATTTTTTCTGAAATTCAGATGCAAATTTCTTAACGTTTTCATACCGTTCCTGTTGTTTACCAACCACACTATTTTCTGCCCAGTTATAATTGGCTTTCACCAAAAGGTAACGAATATACTCACCATTGCGAGTCTCAGGGTAATCTTTCAACAGGTTTTGACCTGAAAGTACCGATGCTTGATATTGTTTTAAATTAAAATACAACTCCGCTTCATTGAGTGCTTTTGCCTCCATTTTGATACGCAGCTCATCAATCAACTTATTCGCATCAGCTACTCGTGGACTCTTAGGGAAAGTATTGATAAACAACTGAAAATCCTCAATTGCTTTTGATGTCGATGTTTGATCCAGATTTGGCTTAGGCGACATTTTATAATTTGAATAAGCAGACATGTATTCTGCCTCTTCTCTCATTTCACTATTCGGGAAGGTAGTCGAGAAATTTTTAAAATAATACGCTGACAACAAATACTGCTTGTCTTTGAAGTAAGTGTCTGCATATTTAAAATAAATATCTTCCAACTCCTTTTTTCCTCGATAAGAAGGAATAATCAATTCAAAAAGACCTTGCGATTTGATATATCGCCCTGCCTCATAATACTCGTAGGCTTTGTTATAGATAGTCTTTGAATCT
>CALDSS010000202.1 GCA_937924495.1 uncultured Saprospiraceae bacterium | reverse complement strand
AAAGAAAGAAAAAGTAAGAGTGAAACCAGCCTTAAAGCAACAGTCATAAAAGTTGAGATTTTATAACCTCAAACATAGTATTCAAAAATATGTTTTTTAAATCTTAAACGGAATACCCAATTGTTAGAATCTTCTTATTCGTTTAATCCTATTCCAGTATTCGCAACGGGAATGATTCCGTCTTTTTGCATTAAAGAAATATAAGTTCGACTGCCTTTTATATTGATATGCTGATAATCACCAAAATCATCAGAACGATTCATGGATCGAGAATAATCGTAAACTTTTTTATTCGTTGCTTTTTCAACCTGCGCAATCATCTCATCGAGATTGGTCAGTTTTTCAGCAAAAGGTTTATAGTAAGGACTAACCACTAATTTTACGTCAACTCCTTGACTTTCAGCGTATTGTACTGTCCTCTGCAAGCTCTCCACCATTCTTGGAACCAATCTCACAGAAGGTGTGTCCACATTTATCAAATCATCTTTTAATCGTTGCGCAATCTCTCTATCCAACAACCATTTGTTGTCCAATTTATTCAAATAGAAAACCGAGCGTTGAAAAATTTCTCCGTTATAACGGAAAAGATGGCTGACTTTTCCACCGTGCCCAACAGTTGGTTCTGTTGCTGTAACCAAAGAATCTACTCGCTCAGAAAAAGAACTATATGCATTGAACCCAGCGATTAATTGCGGATTTTCTCTATCGCAGATAGTCACGTCCACCATCATCTGTTCGGGCTTTCCATATTTTTCAAAATAGTCTTTGACAAATACTTCTGCCAGCGTCATCGGCATCGCACTATAACTTACGTTGAAAGTTGACTTGCCCGTCATTTCTTCCATGTAAGGTTGATAAAAAGAAAGTCCTCTCGAATTTCCAACCAATAAAATATCAGCCTTCGCTTCTCCTCGATACAAACGAGAATAGCGGAATTTGCTCTTCAAAACAATACTTTCTAAAATATATCCACCAAGTCGATCACCTATCAAAAACAGGGCGATGAGACCGAAAATCCATATTACTCTTTTCATAATTCTTTTTGGTGCACGGTTTATGATGCACGGTTCACGGTTTTATTATGGATGTTGACCGTGAACCGTGTACCGTTCACCGTCAACCGTTTTTTAAAACTGAAAATATATAAATGCATTCGCTCCAAATGTTCCAAAGAATGCGATAATCCAAAGAATCGTTGCAAATGAAACGACTCTAAAAGCAGGACTTCGTTGAAGCAAACCAGCGTATTTAAATTTGAAATCTGTAATTTCTACAAAAAGCAACATTCCAATGAGCATGAAACCAGAAGCGATTCCAAACTTATTGGTCACATTCGCCCAATTGAAATTTTCCAAAGAAGCGATACCTGTCACTACTTCATTGGCAATCTGAAAATCTGGCGCACGGAAATAAATCCAAGCCAAACAAGTGAAAAAGTAAACAATAGCAATGTTTACTCCATCTTGCAAGAATTTTGGAAAGCGCAAAAAACGCATCAAGGCTCCAAAGTAAGGGCCAATTAATCGTTGAACTACCAAGTAACTTCCATGTAAAAATCCCCAGAAAACAAATACCCAACTCGCTCCGTGCCATAGACCACCAAGCAACATGGTATTCATCAAATTCATATAATTAAAACCTGTTTTACTTTCGGTGTTGCCCTGTTTCATGTAAAGCCAAGTTCCGACAATGAGAGCTACACAGGCGGCGATGACCCAAATATTTCGCGTAAGCGCAATAGGAATGGCCATGAAAACTAAGATGATAGAAATTGAACCAAAACCACCACCACGATTTCCTCCCATTGAAATGTAGAGATAATCTCTTAGCCAACTGGAAAGGGTGATGTGCCAGCGTGTCCAAAATTCACTAAAGTTCTTCGAGAAGTAAGGTGTTCTGAAATTATCAGGGAAGTCAAATCCCATAATTCTTGCCAACCCAATTGCAATATCTGAGTACCCTGAGAAATCACAATAAATTTGGAAAGAGTAGAAAACCACTCCAATTGCTAACTGCATGGAGGAGTGTACCATTGGGTCAAAAAAGGCATTATCAACCACCAACGCCAATGAATCTGCAACAGCTACCTTTTTAAAGAATCCCCACAATATTTGCCCCGAGCCGCTGATAAATCGTTCCCAATTCCACTTGATTTCTCTATCAAATTGAGGAAGAAATTCAGATGCCCGAACGATTGGTCCAGCTACCAACTGAGGGAAAAAAGCAATAAATGTGGCAAATTTTATAAAGTCCTTTTCGACTGGAATATTCCTTTTATATACATCAATCGAATAACTCATGGACTGGAAAGTGTAGAAAGAAATACCAACGGGTAGGATAATATTCAGTGTATTCCAGGAGGGCGTCATGCCCAAACCTTCGACCATAACCGCAAAGGAATCTGCAAAAAAGTTGAAGTATTTGAAGAAGGCGAGGAATCCCAAATTCATAATCATCGAAATGATTAGATAGTTGGTTCTCTTCTTTTGGTTTTCTTCATTTTCGAGTGCAAGACCGAGTTGGTAGTCAATTACGGTTGAAATTCCAATCAAACCCAAAAAACGCCAATCCCACATTCCGTAAAAGAAATAACTGGCAATGAGGCACAGCCACAAGCGCGCCTTTCCTTTCATGTTGAAATAAAGGATAAAGAAAACAAATATAAACGCTAAAAATTCGAGGCTGTTAAATACCATAGTATGCTTAATTTCTTTTGGACTTCAATTTCAAATTTCGAATCTTTTTTTGATTGAAAAGAAAATCCATTGATAGCAGAATGATTGTTTAATTGTTGAGACTGTTTAATTGTTAGAATAAAACAATCAATCGCCCATGGGCGATGAAACAATCAAATAGTCCGCTCAATCAATCACAAATTTTTCAATTTCATTTTTCCAGATGAAATAACCTGGAGCATCCAAGTGAATTCCATCTGTTGTTAATTCAGCTCGCAGTCGTCCCTTACTGTCGAGAAATTTAGAGTGCAAATCAACAAATATTAATTGCTCTTTAGAAGCAATTTCTTTAATTCCTTCATTCATTAGAAGGATGTCAGTGTTTTTTATCGGCATTGTTTTCACTTCGCCATTGACGGGAAGTAAACTTTGGAGGATAAGTTGAGTATTGGGGAGTTCGGTTTTTATTTTGGAAACGATTTCTTGATAAAAACCCAAAGCTTTTTGAGGGGAGTGAAAAAGCAAATCGTTGACGCCAATCATCAAAAGAATTTTGGAAGGATTTCCTTTAATAATAGGATTTAATCTCTTCAGAATACCTTCGGTGACATCGCCGGCAATTCCTCGATTTTTAACAGGTTGATTGTCAAAAAATTCGTGCCAATTGCCATAAGCGGTCATACTATTTCCCAAAAATATTATATCGCCCTCTCGAATAGGCAACATGTCGAATTGATTTTTTTGATGATCGTAGGTTCCTGCTATTTCATTTGTAGTGGCTCGATACGTCATATAATTCCATCCACCCAGTTTTTTTACTAAAAAGAAAAAACCGATGAGAAAGAAAATATTGAGTAAGAGTGAACTATAGAGCAAGACCTTTTTCATTTGCTGATTAAAGCTTTTTCATGACTTCCTCTACAGACACTTTTTTGGTGTGTTCTGTGTGTTTGAAGTTTTTGTTAGGATTCCCCATTTTAAATAAACCTGTTATCTGTTTGAAAATAAACAATGGTAAATTTAAGATGGCATTCCATACCTCTTTTGGTGCATTGCTCAAGTAAACAGTCCATAAAACGGTCAATGAAAAAATGGCCAAACCTGCAAACATTGCGATGCCCATCCAAGGTTTTATGAATAGGCCCAAAATGGCCAATAAACCCGAAATTGCAACTGCAATGAAAAGAGGAGGAGAGACGGTCACCAATCCAAATAAAAACTGATTCCAGCTGAAATTGAAAATCCCTCTTCTCAAAATGCCAGTTGAGTTTGGCAAATTTTGAAAGTAGGAAAATAACCAACGACTGCGTTGAGTTTCCACACCGTCCGCTGTAGTTTGCTTTTCATCATAGCAAATGGCATCCCAAGCGTAAGCGATTTTTTCATTTTTTCTTAAAAGGAAATTTTGAAGGATTTTGTCCTCTTGCAACATCTTTTTCCACTTATGCTTTCCTTGCTCAATTTCAGGACTCTTTAAATAATCCCAATATAAATCCGTCTTCACTGCCATACCTGAACCACTTATCACTGAGCTACTTCCCACGAGGTAAGTGGCATATCTTTCTATATAATTTTTATAAAACTCTCCCAATGCATCCAAAGCGGCATAGGTAGAATCTACATTTTTAGCTGTTCGCTGTCCTTGAATGGAGCGATAGCCAGCGTTAGCATAAGAATTTATTATTTTGATAAAATCAGGATGAGCTAAGTTGTCTCCATCAAAAACCATGGTATAATCGTGCGGACGGACATAATTGTCCATGGCATGGATAATAGATTTTGCCTTTAGATTTAAGGCTGGCTCAGGTCTAAATAAGGTGAATCTTTCACCCTCGATGTTGTAGTCTGAAACATCACAATTATCTGCCACTAAATAAATATGGAAGTTTTCGTAATTCTGATTGATGAGCGAATGTACGAGTGGTTTTGTAATATCCGCATTCCGATAGGCTGTGATGATACAACCATAATCATATTCTTTTGGGTGTTCGGGTGTGGCTAATTTTTCATTCGAAAAACGAGAAAAGAAAACAGTTAAAAATGGAAGCACCAGAAAAAAGAGAAGCACTCCACTTATTATCAAATAAATGTAAATCAAAATACTCATGCCGATTAATTCTTTTTCAGCTCAAGATTAAGGGATCTGAACCGATTTGTTATTTGTTGAAATACTGTGGGAGGTAGAAGTAACTGGTTGATTAGTTTTGAAACTATCTTTGATATTCCAATTTATAGCGTTCCAATAGGCACGTAAGTTAGCCCACTGCCTTTTGAGGATAAATTTAAGACTGTTTTTGGGAACTGTAAAGAAAGTCATGAAAAATAGAAATCCCAAAAATTGAACCCTTTTAGAATTTCGTCTCATAAAAAGGGTTCTGCTTCGGTTGATGTAGTAGGTTTTTATTGGACTTTCCTTGCCCATACTCAGTGACATATAATGATAAACTCTTGCCTCAGGTACTAATCCTATCTCAAAACCTGCTTCACGAATGCGCTCACACCAATCTAATTCCTCATAAAACAAGAAATACATTTCAGGAATCAGGCCAGCTTTTTCAATTACGCTTCGTGGAACCATCATCGCACCACCGTGAGCATAAGCAGTATTGCTCTGGATATATTTTTCTGAAAGTTCATCCCCTTCTCCCAAGGTCTCATTCCTGCCAGTGATTGGACTCACTGGAGTTGTTCCTGCATATTGAATGATATCAGGATCGGAGTCCTTTAGTTTAGTGTCCAACATGATTGGAGACACTACGCCTAATTTTGGATTAGATTGAAGTCGCTCGACCAATAGTTCAATGCAACCTTCAGTTAAGATTGCATCATTATTCAAATAAAAAATGTATTCGCCTTTGGCATATTGAAATCCAAAATTGTTACCACCAGCGAAACCCAAATTGGTTTTGGATTCTACAAATTTAAAATTAGGAAGAGGATATTTTTTAGGAAGTGCTTCAAATCCCGAATTAGGAGAAGCATTATCAACTACAATCACCTCAAGATTTGGGTAAGAGTTTTCGACAACGGAATCAAGCATTTCGGTAGTCGCTTGAGCCTGATTGTAGTTGATAGATATTATTGATACAAAAGGCAAAGTTTTCTCCACAGTATGATGATTTAAAAAAAGACAAAGTTATTCGCCTTTTTGAATCATAGCAAGTGGGGTCTTTGCCAAAATTTCTAAATCTTTAAAAAATGTAAAATTGTTAGCGTATTCAATGTCTAATCCGATTCTTTGCTCAACTGACATGGTGTCTTTTCCGTCAGGAGACACTTGCCACAAACCTGTGATTCCAGCTGGAGCTAAAAATCTTTTCGCCCATTGGTCTTTTGTCAATGCATCTGCTTCTTTCAATGGTAAAGGTCTGTTGCCAACAATTGACATTTCACCTCTGAGCACATTGAATAATTGAGGCAACTCATCCAACGATGTTTTACGAATAATACGACCAACTTTTGTGATACGTGGATCGTTTTCCAATTTTACAAAAACGGAATCAGTTTCGCTTCTTGCATCACCACCGTTGGTATTGTATTTATTTAGGTGCTTTAATTTTTCAACTTCTTTATCTGCACCTGGTCTCATTGAGCGGAACTTCAAGAAATAGAATTTCTCATATCCAGTACCGATTCTTTCTGATTTATAAATTACATCACCTTTTGAACCTAATTTAATGAGCAATGCAATTGTCAGAAGTACTGGCGACAGTAAAAGAATCAAAGTAGAGGAAACAGCTATATCGAATATTCTTTTTGGTAACGGAATTTTATATTCTAAACTGTCTTCAACGTTTTCAATATGAGCTTCGTAATCATTTTTAAACTTACTGAGAAAATCGATTCGAGTTTCGAGCATTTCAGGATCTACATCTCCTACATAATGATCATCGATTCCGATGGACATTAGCTTTTCATTGTCAATTAGGGGATAATTGGCAGTTGAAACAGCTATCAAAGGAATTTTTTTAAGTTCAGGATGTTTTTTCAAACTTTTAATGAAAAGTTTATTGTTGTCATCCTTAAACAAATCCGCATCTAAAAGCATTGCATTTGGAATACTTTCAGGTCTTTCAGCGGCTAATTTTTCCAACCAATTGTAGGCAGAAAAAAGGTTTTCCTTTTTCCAGTACTTTAATTTAAAACTCTCTTCTCTCTCTTCGGCCCCTAGAAAATTTAATTTGTTTTGGCCAAACCCCAAGAGAAATAGCTCCAATTCCCATTTTACATGGGTAGTAGGTACCATTACAGTCATGTACTTTCTGATTTAATTTAATTACCGTCTTGTTTGGGGGCGCAGGAAATTTCCTACTTTTAAATCGATATTGGGAGGGAGTCCGTTTCTTTAACTCTAATTTAAGATGCTAACCTTATCAGTGGTTTTTCATCCAAAACAGAGTTTATTTTACTTAATAATTCCTTGGGATTAAATGGTTTTCTAAAAAAATATTTTACGCCTAAATCGTAGCAAGTTCTTTTCGTGATATCATCATCATTTCCTGAAACCACAATTATCGGAATTTCCTTGTAAAATCCACTACATTTTAGGTTTTTAATTAATCCAAAACCATCCATCTCTGGCATCTCTACATCCAACAAAATTACATCAGGAATATTTCCGCTTGCCAAATATGCCATGGCCTGTAGTCCATTTGATTTTGCAGTTACATGGAACTCCTTTTTTAATATCCCGCAAAGCAGAACACGGAGGGCTTTGTGATCTTCAATTACTAAAATTCTCTTAGGCTTGCTCATTGTTATGTGTTAATGAGATTAATTCTCTTTGTTAAATTCTTCACTAAGGGAGGGAACCAAAAAAATCATAATGAATTATATCACGGGGATGGTTCCACAAAAATAGGTCTGTTTGGTTAATAACTCAAATATATCGTCCGAAAATTTGTCACAAAAAATTGGTATTTTTCAAATGTAAACCTTCCTAATTTCTGAGTAAAAATTAAATTACCTAACATAAGAAGTTTAAAAATTTTATGTGATCAAATCAATAAATTAAAAATTATATTCTGTTTTCAGCACTTTGTTCCTTTGTATAAGAAATAATATTTTAATTCATTAGTGACATCTATTTAAACTCAATCTTACGGATATAGTCACTTATTTTATGTCACAAATTTAAGGTTATTTTGGTATAAATAATAATTATATTATAATTTATTTAATATATAATTCTAATAAATTAATACTCCACAATAATGCGTAAGGAATAATTTTTGATTTACGGATTCCTTTATTTCAATAGAATACCTTTATTTCGCCCACATTAATAAAAATACCGTATAGCCAGTGGAATTGATATTTTGGATTTTAGTAGGAATTGTTATTTACACCTATATCGGTTATGGGGTGATTTTATTTATTTTAGTCAAGGCAAAACACTTACTTTTTGGAAAAGAAAAGGTAGCTGAACCCAACGAATGGCCGAAGATAACTTACGTAGTCGCTGCATGGAATGAAAAAAAATGGATGCCTGACAAAATAAAAAACGGATTGGCATTCAATTACCCAAAAGATAAAATTCACCACCTGTTTGTGACCGATGGATCTGATGACGGCACTCCAGATGTGATTCGCAATTATCCTTTTCCGAAGAATGTCGAGTTTTCTGTCTATCATAAACCAGAGCGTGCTGGGAAAATCGCAGCCGTAGAACGCATCATGGATTTCGTGGATACGCCGATTGTTGTCTATTCGGATGCGAACACAGAAGTGAATCCAAATGCAATGCGCAATATGGTTAGGCATTACCAGGACGAAAATGTTGGAGCAATATCAGGAGAGAAACGAATTTCAATTTCTGATTCTGATTCTGCTACAGCTGGTGAGGGAATATATTGGAAATACGAGTCTTTTTTAAAAAAGCTTGATTCTCAATTTTACTCAGCTGTAGGAGCACCAGGTGAATTGTTTTCTATTAGAACAAATTTATATAGACCCGTTCCTCCCGATACGTTAGTAGAAGATTTTTTTCTGACGATGAGTATTGCTAAAGATGGCTATAAAATTGTTTATGAACCAGAAGCTTATGCTGTTGAAGCCAAATCAGCATCTGTCGGAGAGGAAATGAAAAGAAAAATCAGAATTGGTGCGGGTGGCCTTCAAGCGGTTTATCGACTTTCTCCATTGCTAAATATCTTCAAACATGGCCGATTAACTTTTCAGTATATTTCGCACAGAGTACTTCGTTGGACACTTGCTCCTCTTGCATTGCCTATCATTTTTATTTTGAATCTTTTGCTTGTGAATGGAGATTCTTCCATTTACACTTATCTTTTTTATGCTCAAGTTGTATTTTATGCTTTTGCCTTGTTAGGTTATTTGTTTGAAAAGCGTAAGATGAAGATCAAAGCCTTTTTCGTTCCTTATTACTTCTGTATGATGAATTATTCGATGTACAGAGGTTTGGTTAGACTGATAAAAGGGAGCCAATCTGTATTATGGGAAAAAGCAAAAAGAGCAGATGGGTAAAAAAAAGAGGAACTTGAAAATTCAAGTCCCTCTTTTGGATTTATCTAACTTTAATAAAGAATAATTATCGCTTTATAAATTTGTGAATTTCAGGTTCAACAGCTTTGTTGTAACTCACACGTATCATGTAAACACCTGAAGGTAAATCACTTAGATCAAGAGATTTTCTAATTAAATCTTTTTCCATTCTAAAAACTCTAACTAATTGACCTCTTGAATTTAGAATGTCAATATTTCCTGTCGAGTTGAACGTTTCATAACGTTCAATATTAAATTGGCCATTTGTTGGGTTTGGATAAACTAAAACGTTATCAGATCCCCAAGCAACCATAACATCCTCAATAGTTGAGGCAGCCGTTTGTCCGTCACTCAATCTTGATAATTTAATTTGATAGTGAGAATGTCCTTTCTTCGGAGTATTATCCATAAAGCTGAAATATCCCATTTCTGCTCCATCACCAGTGGCATTCAACTCTGCAATTGTTACGAAATCCAAACCATCATTTGAGCGCTGTACTTCGAAAAGATAATTATCATCATTCAACAAAGCTGACCAATCTAACATTACAGCGTTGTTGTTATTTACACTAGTTCTGAAAATGATAGCAGGAGGGCAGTCTTGATCAATAGATAATTTCAATTCCTGAGATGCAAATGGGCAGTCTGGACTTGAAACAGTAAGACTAACAACTGGTCTTGGATTATTTCCTGTATAAGTTGTGGTCGCTACCCTGCTTGAAGAAGTTGCAGGTGTTGCTGTATTTCCAAAACCATCAAATTCCCAAGAATATGATGCACCCGTAATCGCAGGAGTAGCAAAAGTGATTGCTTCACCTGGGCAATATGTTGGTCCACCTTCAATTGAAGCCAAAGTTGGATCCTCAATAGTTATCGTTACTGGGTCAGTTTCGATTGGTGTCGGGCAACCGCCTCTCCAAGAACATCTAACAAAGTGGGTTGTCTCATAAATTGCATCAGGTGAGTAACTAATTCCTGTAGCATCCTGAATTGCAGTATAAGTTCCTGATCCAAAATCTCTTGTTCCTGTACTGAACATCCATAAATACCGAATAGCACCCTGACCACCAGTCGGAGTAGTACCTACTAACCTGTCAGGAGTAACGCCAGGTCCACAGAATGTTTGGTCTGTAGAAACTGTTCCAGGATCTGTATCTTGGAAACATGGCTCTGGGCCTTCTGTTAAAGTTACCGAAGAAGTAGTAGTACATCCATTGCTATCGGTGATGGTAACGGTATATGTACCAGGTCCTAAGTTAGAAATCGATTGAGTGGTAGCACCGTTAGACCATGAATAAGTATATCCTGGCGTTCCACCATTTCCGTTTGCTGTCGCTGAGCCATCATTGGCACCTGCTGCTGAAATTTGACTTGTTATCATTGACGAACCGCTCAAAACTGAGGAAGGTCCATTGATAGTGAATGATTCGGTCGTTGCACATCCATCAGCATTTGTTACGGTCACAGAATAAGTTCCTGGATTTAAGCTCGTAACAAATGGAGTTGTAGCTCCCGTTGACCACGAATATGAAACTGCAGGTCCTCCGGACAAAATATCAACAGAAGCGCTTCCATAATCGACTAAGAGACATAGAATGTCATTTTTAGTAATAGATATCGAAATGCCATTATCTTGGCTAACAGTTACTGAACTTGTACCAGTACACCCATTCGCATCAGTAACAGTTACTGAATAATTACCAGCTGCAAGGTTAGAAATTGTTTGAGTGTTTCCACCATTTGACCATGCATAGCGGAATGGGGCAGCACCTGTTGGATTCGCAGTTGCACTCCCAGAACCACCTCCGCTACATGGAATATCAACCGAAGTAGTAGAAACTGAAATTGCACTTCCTGTCCCTACAACGACGGAGCCAGTTGAAGAGCAGCCTGTTCCATCATCAACCGTCACACTGTAAGATCCTGGAGCTAAATTTCCAATTGTAGCTGTTCTCATTCCATTGCTCCAAGTATAAGAGTAATTTCCACTACCGCCAGTAGCTGCAACAGAAGCTGAGCCATCATTTGATCCAGAACAATTTTCGTCATTAGACGTGAAATTCAAATTTAAACCAGAACCACCATCTGCAATGGTCACCGTATTTGTTGCTGAACAACCATCAGCATCAGTCGCTGTAACAGTATAAGTTCCTGGGGCTAAATTTCCAATAAAGGTTCCGTTTGAACCATTGCTCCATGAATAGGTATAAGGTGCTCTTCCTCCAGAGGCAAAAGCTGTACCCGTACCATCGTTGCTACCTCCACAGGTTACATCAGAAGAGTTCACAATCAAGTTAATTGATCCTCCAGTAAGAACAATGGTAGAGTCCTTTACACAACCGTTTGCGTCTGTTACATTAAGAACATAAGCTCCTGCTGATAAATTTGAAATCGTACTTGTTGTTTGACCAGTATTCCAAAGATAGCTGTATGGGCCTACTCCTCCTGTAGAACTTACAGAGATTTGACCACCATTACCATTTGCACAACTTGGATTTTGAGTATTAACATCCAAAATTACGGGTGGAGGCTCACTTACTATTCCTGTGCCTGTTGTCATACATCCGTTGGCATCAGTAACCGTTACATCATAAGTTCCTGGTGGCAATGGAGAGATTGTAGGTGTTGTTCCACCTGTATTCCAAATGTAAGTATATGGGCCTGTTCCTCCCGAAACGATTGCATTGGCTGAACCGTCACAAGCAAAGGCACATCTTGAATCGAAGGTTGTTACGTCCACCATCAAAGGTCCAGTAACCCCTGTACAAGAAGCTGCTTCGCAGCCGTTAGCATCAGTTACAGTTACACAATAAAGTCCTGATGGCAATCCACTTTGAGTTTTGGTGGTCGCACCATTGCTCCAAGTATAGGAATAAGGAGCAACACCGCCACTCGCACTCGCATCTACCCCTCCAGCATTCGCACAGGTTGTTCCAGTACTAATTGCTTGAGCCTGTAATCCAGATGGTTGATTTAACGTTACTGAGCCAGTAGTTGAACCCATCTGATCTGTCACAGTTACAGTATAGGTACCTGCTCCAACTCCAAATACTGCTGGCCCAGTTTGACCTGAACTCCAAGCATAATTGTAGGGCGGGATCCCTCCGTTTGCAGTTGCAGACAGTGAGCCATTTGTAAATCCATTACACGAAGGATCGTCTCCAGAAACATTGACGGAAAGTTGAGCATTTATTTGCAACGAACTGAGGAGAATAATAATTGAAAGTAAAGAGTAATTCTTAAACCTTCTCCAGGTAAAGCTTTTGTTCATAGATAAAATTATTTTAATAAATAAAGCCATTTAAACTTGGGGCTTAAATGGTTTTGATACGGCTGTTTGTAAATTATCGGTAATTGAGAAGTACAAAAGAGTGAGCCCTATACAGGGTGCAATTTAGACTAATTAGACTCCAACATGTGGATGTTGTTTCCGATATTGAAAAAAATACCAAATATTAGGGAGTAAAAATGGGTAGTTTTAGATTCCAATAATAAGAAGTTGTTTAAGTAATTATCAAGTTTTGATTTCTGCAATATTTTAAAAGTATCCCCTTATAAGAGGGTTACTACCCAACCATTACGGAGTTCAATTTGAGGTCAAGCTCATTGCTTTATGTTTCATTTTTTCTGATAGCTCTTTACCCAAAAATTTATCAATCAGAAAATGAGATAAGTAAATAACAGGAGTCAAAGCAACGGCCACCAAAAATTTGTAGATATAATTGACAAAACCGACATTCAGAAATAAATCTATCGACCACTGAGCGGGCCCCAAAACGAATGCGATATACAAAACAATAAAACTATCAATAAATTGAGAAATCAGTGTAGAACCCGTGGCTCGCAGCCAAACCTTCCTTTCTCCTGTGGCTTTTTTTATTTTTTGAAAAACGTAAACATCAATCAACTGTCCTACTAAAAAAGCTACAAGCGAACCAATGATTATCCAATTACTTTGACCAAAAATATTGGCGAAAGCCGCTTGTAAATCAGGAACGCCTTGCTCTGAAGATTGAGTCACCCACCAATCAGCAGGAGCTAATTTAATAGCAAAAAAACACATTAAAAAAGCATAAGAAATCAACCCGACGGCCAACCAAGAAAGAAACTGAACGCCTGTTTTCCCAAAGTATTCATTAATCACATCGGTCATAATAAATACAATCGGCCAGAGTAAAACGCCCGCTGTAAAAACCAAACTCCCTTCTTTTCCGAAAAAGGAAAAATTGATTTTTTCAATGCCCAGCGTCGCTTCCATACTGAAGATTTTCACTCCAATAAATTCCGCTATCAAGGCATTAGTAATAAAAAACCCACCTAATACTAAGAATAGGCGGGTTCCTTTATTTTTTAAAACTGAAGGCATTTTTTATAAGTTGGTTTTTATCTCAAGTCCATTTTAACTTAATTAACCAATCAACTTAATTTCTAATCAACTAAATTAACTACACCCCCTCATGATGTCCAATCCGTTGGCATACAATACTAACCCCATCACTAAAATAAATCCGGCCATCGTTGCATATTCCAAAAAGGTGTCGCTTGGCTTTCGGCCTGAAACCATTTCGTATAAAAGGAACATGACGTGCCCTCCATCTAAAGCAGGTATTGGCAATAAATTCATGAATGCTAAAATGAGAGAGATGATTCCAGTCATTTTCCAGAAGTGCCCCCAATCCCAGCTTGATCCGAAAATGGATGCAAAAGTTCCAAACCCACCCAAGCTACTTGAGGGATCTAATTCACCAGAAAACATTCTTCCAAATGCTTTTATTTGAGAAGCTAAAAACTTATATCCATCTACAAATCCCATTGGGATAGCTTCCATTAAACTATATTTCTGTCTTGCCACATCAAAGTATTTATCGAAGCCATAAGGCGCAAACCCAAGCCGACCATCCTCCGTAACTTTTGAATTAATGACCATCTCTTTTCCATCTCTAATCACCTGAATATCAACATTTTGTCCTGAGTTTTCTTTTAAGGCTTTAGCAAATTCGTTGAAGTATTGGGTCGAAACGCCACCCACACCAATTAGCTGATCTTCTTCTTTAAAACCTGCCTCAATCGCTGGATATCCTTCTCCCAATTTCCCAATAGTAACTGGAATTCTGGCTCCAAAAATCTCTTTACTTTTTGTCTCGTGACTCGCCAAAATATTGGTGAATTTTGGGTCAATCGGAATATTTACACGTTGTCCATTTCTTTCTACTTCGATACTATTAGCTCCGTCAATTACAACAGCCGTGACCAATAATCTTGGATTGAATTTATCAAATGGTTTATCACCAATTTTCAAAACTTTATCTCCGTCCATCAAGCCCATCTCAGCTCCTAAATCATCTACATAAATTCCATATTTGGCACTGGCTGTTGGTAGATAAGTCTCTCCCCAACCCCATAATACCAAGCCGAGCAAAAGGAATCCTAAAATAAAATTGACCGTAACTCCTCCGAGCATGACGATCAATCGCTGCCAGGCTGGTTTTGAACGAAACTCCCAGTTTTTAGCAGGGCCTTCCATTTGTTCTTTGTCAAAACTCTCGTCTATCATCCCTGCAATTTTCACATAACCACCCAATGGTAGCCAACCAATCCCCCACTCTGTCTGGTCTGGATTATCGTTTTTAAATTCTTGATCTTTACTTAAAGCCGTTTTCATCTGCCACTTTCCGTCCAATTTTTTGGCTTTAAAAAGAGAGATGTACGGATCAAAAAAGAGGTAAAATTTCTCTGCTCTAATTTTAAACCATTTGGCTGGAAGATAATGTCCAAATTCGTGCAACACAATCAAAATGGAAAGACTCAACATCAGTTGCCCTCCCATGATTAAATATTCCATATTTTGAGTTTATAATTTTAATGGACTTATTCGAAATATGATTTTTTCATTTTCAAGAATATTATTTCTGAACAAGTCTTTGTACTCTTGCAAACAAGGCCGCAAAGGTACGCAATTTGATTACAACGTTACCTTGCTTAGGTTGTTTTTAAAATCTTAAAGACTTTCGACTTGCAGTTATTTTTTTCCTACAAAATTGATAAAAACATCGCTTTTTTGGATGAAGTGGAATCTGGCCATTGCTTTCGTGTTTTGCGAAAAGTGGCTGGTGATTCTATTTATTTTGTGGATGGGAATGGAAATTATTTTGAAGGTGAAATATTAGAAATCAATAAAAAGCAAACACTCGTTTCCATTAAATCAAAAGTTGAAAATTGGAAAACACTTCCCTATAATTTGCATATCGCAATTGCTCCCACAAAAAGTAATGACCGATTCGAATGGTTTTTGGAAAAAGCAACAGAAGCAGGCATTCATCAAATCACACCCATCCTTTGCAAACGTTCTGAAAGAAAAGTTATAAAGGTGGAGCGATATGAGAAGGTTTTGAAAACAGCTATGAAGCAAAGCCTTTCTGCAACGTTACCAAAAATCTCAAAACTCACTGATTTTAAGTCTTTTGTAAAACAAGATTTTTCTAATACAGAAAAATATATGGCTTGGTGTGGCGAGGACGAAATGCCTCAATTGAATTCCATTTTAGAATCAAAAAGGAATTACATTTTCTTAATTGGTCCAGAAGGAGATTTTACGAAAGAGGAAGTGAATTTGGCTGAAGAAAATGGTTTTACACCTATCACATTTGGAAACCAACGATTACGAACAGAAACTGCAGGAGTGTTTTGCAGTATGATTGCGAATTTTATAAATCAGTAGGATTCAATTTTTGTGGTTTTGTTTTATAGAGAGGATTCATGAATCCTCTCTACAAAACAAAACCACAAAAAAGTCAAATTACTCCACCAGCCCTCTTCCCTCTTTTTTGATTTTTCCTTCCTTTTTCAACTGTTTCATCAGTCTATCCAAAATACCATTGATAAAATCTTTAGATTTTTCGGTACTGTAGGATTTAGAAATTTCAACAAACTCGTTGAGGGTCACTTTGGTAGGAATGGTTGGGAAAAACATCAACTCACAAACCGCCATTTTCAATAAAATCAAATCAATAATGGCCACTCTTGTAATGTCCCAGTTTTGTAATGCAGGTTGGATGATTTCAAGAAGTTCTTCTTCTTTTTGAGCCACCATTTTGATTAACTCTTCCCCAAATTCATTTACCGGTTCATCTTCTGGCAGGTAACTTTCAAAAAAGTCCTCATCTGCCTCAGGGAGCGATTTTAAGGTTCTTTTGAAAGAGCCCACAATCAAGGATTCATCCATGCTCCAATGCGGATTATGGCTTTCTACCATATCCACAAAGTTTTCATCTTTAATACAAGATTTGAATAGCAATAAAATAATTGCCCGATGATCTTGAACCGTCGTTTCATCGTTTTTCAAATAAGCTTGATACTCTTCGTACTTTGAAAAGCTCTTATATTTATTGGTCAAGTAATCGATGTCCACTATTCCAGTGAAACCGAATTGCTTCCAGACTTTTTGTAATTTAAGATTATTGTGGAGCGATTGAATAATCTCATTTTCCCACAACTTAGGTGTAAACTGGTGATCTTCTGCTGTGACGATATGTTTTGACTGCCGTTGACTATGTTCCTTAACTGAAATCCCGCACGTTTTGTACATTAAGTACATCGTGTAGAGATACAATTCGTAGGACTTATCAACGTAGCGATGATACCGTTTCACTCCACTTTCTAAAGTGACTTGACTATCCCTATTCATCGCGTACAGAACCTGCATTATTTTAATGCGGATATTCCTTCTACTCACCATATTATTTCAAAAAACGACCAGTTTGTTTAGATAAATTGATATTAGAAATTTGACATTTAATATTGAAAAAATCAAAATTTAATATCAAACAACTTTTAGTCTTTATTCCAAAATAAAGACTATTCAGAGGCAAAGAAATAATTTTTTTAAGTATGAATCAATTTATTTGCCGCTTTAGTTTGATTTAATTTTTCCATCCTCCATTTCCAGTATTCTATCACTCATTTTTGCTAACTCTTCATTATGAGTAACAATCACAAAGGTTTGATTAAAATCCTTTCTAAGTTGGAAAATTAATTGGTGCAATTCATCCGAAGTATTTGAGTCAAGATTGCCGGTAGGTTCATCAGCAAATACCACGGCGGGGTTGTTTATCAATGCTCTAGCAATAGCAACTCGCTGTTGCTCTCCACCTGAAAGTTGATTCGGTTTATGCGTAATTCTATCTGCCAATCCTAAATAAGTAAGTAATTCCTTTGCCTTAGGTTCTACATCTGACTTATCACGATTTGCAATAAAGGCAGGCATACATACATTTTCCAATGCCGAAAATTCAGGTAACAAATGATGAAATTGGAAAACGAAACCTATTTTTTGATTTCGGAAAGCGGCCAATTGTTTTGGGGAAAACCCTTCCACTTTCTCATTCTGAATTAAAAGACTTCCATTGTCTGCATTATCCAATGTTCCCAAAATATGGAGCAAAGTGGTTTTTCCAGCACCTGATTTTCCAACTATGGAAACAATTTCACCTTGTTTCACCGTCAAATCCACTCCTTTCAATACCTGGAGTTTTCCGTAGGATTTATTTATGCCTTTAGCTTCAATCATAACAGCAAAATTAAAGTTACTTTAGAAACGCCAAAATATTTGGGGCAATTACCCTTGAAAATATATTTGGAGTCCTAAATTTGGGTTTTGAGGAATTGGGGAATAGTATTTGACCATTTTGCTGTTTATGATTGTTAATTTTCCTACCCTATTTCCAAATCTCAATCTTAGCGGCATTTAGAATTCAAAAAAATGAAATTTAATTTTCTGTCTTTGATTTTCTTTGGAGGTATCTTAGGATTCACCTTTTTACAATGTAACCCGATGAAGGATAAACAAGCCACCACTACGCCTGAATTAAATACAGCTCCCGAAAACTCAACTGGAACCATTCAACCCGATTGGGCCAATAATGCGGTGATTTATGAATTAAACACGCGTCAATTTTCAGAAGCTGGAAACTTTGCGGAAGTCATCAAACAACTTCCAAGAATCAAAAAATTAGGTGTAGATATTATTTGGTTTATGCCAATTCATCCTATTAGCGAAGAAAAAAGAAAAGCAACTGGCGATGTTTTGGTTGATAATATCCGAGATCCTGAAGAACGTAAAAAGTACCAAGGTAGTCCGTATGCAGTAGCGGATTATAGAAAGGTAAACCCTGATTACGGTACCGATGCGGATTTCACTTCTATGGTTGACGTGATTCATTCTTTAGGTATGAAAATCATTTTGGACTGGGTGCCCAATCATACGGGTTGGGATCATCCTTGGATAACGGAGCATCCTGATTATTATACTCAAGTGGATGGGAAAATTATTGACCCAATTGATTACAACACTGGAGAATCTTGGGGCTGGACTGATGTGGCAGATTTAAATTATGAAAATCCAAAAATGCGCCAGGCAATGATTGATGATATGAAATTTTGGGTCACCAACAAAAACGTAGATGGTTTCAGAATGGATGTGGCGCATGGTGTTCCCAATGATTTTTGGGTGGAATGTGCCAAACAATTGAGAAAAGCCTCGGGTGGTGATGTATATCTTTTGGCAGAAGGTGAAGTTCCTGAACAAAGAAACTCAGGTTCTTTTGCGGCGGATTACGGATGGTCTTTGCATCATTTATTGAACGAAGTTGCAAAAGGTGAAAAAACAGCAGCAGATATCGACAAATGGTATGAGGCAGATGGTGAAAAATACAACAGAGGATATCACATGAATTTCACCAGTAACCATGATGAGAATACTTGGGCCGGAACGGTTAAAGAACGCATGGGTGCAGCAGCAGATGCTATGGCTGTTTTTGTTTTTACTTTTGAAGGAATGCCTTTAATTTATAATGGACAGGAAGCAAGTTTGGATAAAAGATTGGAATTTTTTGAACGAGATCCAATTGATTGGGGAAATTATGACAAGACTTCTTTTTATAAAAAATTAACTGAACTGAAGCATAATAATGTAGCGCTATCTAATGGAGAGCATGGAGGAAAAATTCAAAAAATAGCCACTTCCAATGATGATGACGTTTATGCTTTTGCACGTCAAAAAGGAGAGAACACCGTTATTACCATCATCAACATGAGTAAAAAAGAACAAGAAATCGATGTTGAAATCGATAAATTTGCAGGTGGATATTCTAATCTTTTCGAGCAAGGTTCGGTAACACTTCCAAGCAAAATGACGCTGAACATGGCGCCTTGGGAATATCTCGTTTTTTCTAATAACTAATTGATTATCATAGTTATATAAAAATAAAATCTTTGAAATTGATGTTTAGGTTTTTGGATATTAAATACCTAAATTTTTCAAAAAAAATAAATTACTAAATCAATCATTATGATAAAAAGTGTCTTAAAACTTGGGTTTTTATTATTAGTTGGAATTGTAGGATACAACTACTTTTTGGGTGACACAGCAGAGAAGGCAAGTGCCAGAAATTTGGTCAATGAAGTCAAGGATGTTGGCCGAGAAATCGGCGGGCTAATCAAATCTGAGCGCGAAAAATTTGACAAAGGGAAATACGACAAAGCCCTCGTAAAATTGAAAGATGTATATGATGGGGTTAAAGATAAAGCTCAATACCTCGACAAAAAATATATGTCTCGCCTCGACGAATTAAGTGATAAAAGAAATGAGTTGGAAAATCGTCTATCGAAAGTTTCTGACGATAATTCGGATGAGGGAAAAAAACAAGCAAAGCGTTTGACGAAGGACTTGGACAAATTGCTTGAGGAGACGAAAAATTTAGTGAAAGAAATTGAGTAATTTTTGATGAGAAGTTGATTAGTGAATAAACTGATTCACTAATCAACTTCTATCTAATTTCTAATCAACTTCTAAAACCAACCCTTTCAAATATGACCCTTCTGGGTGAAAAAGGCTAACTGGATGATCGGCTGGCTGAGTCAAATGATGTAAAACTCGAACATTTCTTCCCACTTCCATTGCTGCTGCTGCAATTGTATTTTGAAATAATACTTTGTCCACTACATGCGAGCAAGAAAAAGTAAATAAAATACCTCCTTTTTCTATTTTTTTCAGCGCCATGGCATTCAATCTTTTATAGCCTTGAACTGCGTTGTGTCGTTTGCCAAATGACTTAGCGAAAGCAGGAGGATCTACCACCGCCACTTCATATTTTTCTTGA
>CALDSS010000201.1 GCA_937924495.1 uncultured Saprospiraceae bacterium | reverse complement strand
ATAGATGAAAATGGGCCAAGAGAATTGAAAGCTATGGCGCATAGTTTTGAAGAATTATATCACGTCAGTAAGCAATTGCTCAAAAATCATCAAAAATTGCTCAACTTTGTACATTGTCGCCTCGAACATCGTGGCAATTGTTAACGTAAGAATAATTGAGAATTGAGAATTGAGAATTGAGAATTGAGAATTGAGAATTTCGTCACGAATTCCCGATTTCTCGAACTCCCGAAATCGAAAAACATGTCAAACATCCTTGAGCGTTATGCCAATCTGCTCGTCAACTATTGTGTAGAAATCAAGCATGGTGAGAAATTATTTGTGCGAACGACCACATTGGCCGAGCCGTTGGTGCGAGAAGTTTATCGTGCAGCCATCAGAGCAGGGGCGATTGTCGAGGTGGAAATGGCTTTTCGTGAGCAAAATCGAATTTTAATAAACGAAGGAAGCAAACATCAATTAGAATATCCATCCATGGCTTATAAAACAGCGATGGAAGAATTTGATGGGTACATTTATATTCGAGCGCCTTTCAATCTGAGAGAAGATCAAAACAACAACGGTAAAAATTCCGCTATTCGTAGCGAGGCGCTCAAGCCAATTTCTCAGACTTATTTTAAAAGGACGGCTACGCGAGATTTGAAAAGAAATCTTTGCCAATATCCGACACAAGCAGCAGCGCAGAACGCAGGCATGTCTTTGGAAGAGTATGAGCAATTTGTTTTTAATGCTTGTCGTTTATTTGATGACGACCCGATTCAGAGTTGGTTGAATGTGCGCCATCATCAACAACAGATTGTAGATGTGCTCAATGGAAGAGAATCGATTCGATACCGAAATGAGAATTTTGATATAACTTTTTCTACTCAGGGACGTAAATGGATTAATTCGGATGGCCAAACAAATATGCCTTCCGGCGAAGTTTATACCTCCCCTGTAGAAGACTCCGTGAATGGGACAATTCATTTTGATTTTCCTGGCGTTTATATGGGGCATGAGGTAGAAAATGTGACACTTTGGGTAGAAAAAGGTCTGATTTATAAATGGGAAGCCAAAAAGGGCCAAGCATTTTTAGATAACATTTTTGAAATAGAAGGCACGCGTCGATTTGGTGAAGCAGCGATTGGAACCAATTTCAACATCAATCAGATAACTAAGAATATTCTTTTTGATGAGAAAATTGGTGGTTCGGTACACATGGCAATTGGACAATCCTATTTGCAATGTGGCGGCAAAAATCAATCCTCTATCCACTGGGATATGATAGCGGGAATGATGAAGAGTGGGGAGATCTTCGCAGATGATGAAAAAATCTACGAAAAGGGTAGATTTCTGTTTTTATAAACAAATTGCCAAAAGGGTAATAGTCTTTGTTCTGGAATGAGTTGTAGAGCAATCAATGTTTATTTTTTCGATAATTGAGGCAAAAAATTTAAGAATAGCCTTAGCTATTGTTCAATTTTTTAACGAAAAGTAGCGGAAAAAGAAGTATTTGAATTGCATACAAATTATTTTATAATAAAGACTAATATATTTTTACAAAATTTAATCTAAAACTGATAAAACATTTGAAATTTCCTTATTTTCGCGCAAAATTCTGATAGCGCCTTAAGAAGGGAATTATAGGCTTTCAGTTTTCTAATCTAAAAGAAAAAAAAACCACAGTGGGCTTTAAACGAAATTTTTCAATTATAGAGGTAAAATACGGCAATCTCTATGGCGGCTTTCCAAACTTCTTCGCCATTGCCGAAATTTCATTACTCGTCTTCGAACCTGATACCAATCGAATTTTTGTTGAGACTTTTACGAATCAAGCAGACCTTGAGTATGTAAGTGTAACGGCTAAGACCGATGAGTTGGGGCATACCATCGAACGAGTGAAGAATGTAATTAACATGCGAACAGGCAGAAGCAAGCCGTTTGATGAAGAATACAAATTGGATGAAAATGAGATAGCCCGACTATTTCACAAAATTCGTCCAGGACAAAATGCCATTAGAAGTTTCTTATTGAAGAACTTTAGAAAATATGGTGTTCAATCACTTATGACATTTGATGGCCGACGTGATATTTTCCTTTGTGAAAAAGCAGGAGTGAATTTCAGTCGAATCAAAATTATAGATATTCAAAGAGATTTGAATTCAGAAACTAACTATTTGTTCTCTCTGAATAAATTGGCAGTAGTGACTGGCTTTAGATTGGAAGGTTCTTACCTAAGATCAAACAATCTTGAATATTGGTTGCACCCAATTGCAGCCAAACAGATGTATCCAGGCAGTGCGGCTTGGGATGCTGCAAGGTTGTTGATGGTTAATCAAGAATATCAACAGCATCACAGCGATTTCTTATTGAAAGCGCAGTTGGTGCTCAATAAAATACAACAAAAGAAAGATGCGGCGAGCTAAGTCCGCATCGACAAGAAAAAGAGGCGATAAATCTAAAGTTTACCTGATTTATCGCCTTTTTTTTAACTCGGCAACAAATTTGCAACTACTGTTGTAACCCACCAAGCTTCTCGAAATACATCGATTTTTTGAGAAATTAACATTATCAAATTAACTTAGCAGAAAATATGGCGAACGCTCTTGGGTTTGCCAGACGTCAAAAACTACCTTCTTATCCTCGTTTTTATATAAAACTCTATTATTATGGATAACAAAAATGGCAATGGTTTAGGGCTTGGAGAAATTTCAACCATCAGAAATATCTTGATGGGAGATCAAATGGCTCAAGTTAATTCTACCATTGAAGATTTGAATAAAAGGTTGGTTGATATGGAGAATAATTTTGAAAAGAAAATTTCTTCCATGGAAAGAGCTTATGAAGGTCAGATGAATAAGATGAAAGAAACTTACGAAACTAGGATCAAGGCCTTGGAAGAAGAACTGACTTCGAAATCTGCCATGTTACAACAAAGTATTATTGCCGAGAAAAGTGATGATAGAAAATTGCTTTCTACCTTATTTGCTCAAATAAGCGAGCAACTTAAAAAAGGGTAACTCACAAAGTCTATAATGACTACATCTGCTTCAAGTATGGATGGTCAAGAAAAGCTGGATCAACTCAAGAATATTCTCCTGAAGGATGAGCGGGAAGAATTGATGCGTTTGAAAAAAGAGTTGGAGGAGAAAGAAGCCAAATTAAATAATAAAGTTGCTCCCTTAATTGAGGAACATATCGAATTCCTAAAAAAGAATTTTCCAGAAGAATTTAAGTCCGTTGTAGATAAGCAAATTGAATCCAAGATCAGAGATTCTCAGGAGGAACTGATCGCTGTGATATACCCAGCAATGGGTTCAATGGTAAAAAAATATGTTGGTTACCAGATGGCTTTGCTAAGAGAAAGTATTGATGAAAGAATCAATAAGAAAGGGCCAATTGGTTGGTTCAAAAGAAAATTTCTGGGCGTCAAAGAAAGTGAGTGGGCGATGTCTGAAGAAGGAAAGCCCGTGATAGAAGGAATTTATATTATTGAAAAAGGTTCGGGTCTCTTGATAAGTAGTGCCTCTGGTATAGAAACCATGGATGAAGATCTGATGGCCGGGATGCTTACCGCTATTCGTTCTTTTGCAGAGGATGCATTTATGAAAGGTGAGCAAAAGGTAGATACCATCGAATACGAAAACCTCTCTATTTTTATCCAATCTTATCCTACTTTTTATATTGCAGCATCATTGAGTGGAAAACTAACGAATCGAGATAAAAGTGAGCTCGAAAACGAATTGCTTGATTTTGTAAATCAAGATTTGAATAGAGACGTAATGGCTGATAATGAGTCTAAAGAATTAGTGATTAGAAAAAAGATAACGGATAGATTTTTGATTACCCCAAGATTGAATGGAGGAAAAACTATTGAATAATACTACAGATCTCAACTTAAATATAAAATGATAAAAAGGAAAGTAATATTAACGGGGAGTTTTGGAGTTGGGAAAACCTCTCTTTTTAATCGGTTTGTTTATAGCAAATTTGATGAGAAATACCTGACAACTATTGGTGTGAAAGTGGATAAGAAATCGATGACTGTTGAAGGAAAGGAAGTAACCCTTTTACTCTGGGATATTGCTGGAGAGATTTCTCAGGACAAGGTGCCCAATTCTTATTTCTTGGAATCGAGTGCAATAATTTATGTTTTCGATTTGACGCGCCCATCTACTTATGCAAACATGGAGTTTGATCTCAATCATCTAAATGAAAAGGTGCCAGGCGCCATCGTTAAGGTTGTTGGGAATAAGAGAGATTTGGTTTCTGATGAAGAACTTCAAACCATTATGCAAGAAGTGCATCAAATGCCTGATATTGTCACTAGTGCCAAAACAGGTGATAATGTAGAGCAATTATTTATAGATATTGCAAAATCCCTCATCGTAGATGCTATTTAATAAAAAACAGAAAGATCGGCAGCTTATTTTATTAGATGAAAATGGATTTCTTCTGGCTAGTTGCGATTCTATTTTTTCGACTAAAAATCTAAGGAGAGAGCCAGTCTTTAAAGACTTTCCTCTAGTAGAAAGCATTTTTCCAAAGGTGATAACGATGGGGCTGAGCGATCCCAAATTGAGGTTTTCGAAAATTGAAACGACTTTTGGAGGATTGAATGGATTCTATGATTTTACCTTTATGAGGACGGATATTGATCATCGGAACCCAATTCTCTGGACGATTTTAGATTACACTCGCCTTTATGAAGATTATTACCGCTCTCAGCAAGAAAGGCAAGAATTGGCTATAGCCAAAGAGTTGCTCAGAAAAGTTTAAAGATCAAACCCAATATCTTTTCGATAATACTTTCCCTCAAACTCCACCTTTTCCGCATTTTCTAGAGATTGCTGAACGGCTTCCTGAAAATTATTTCCAAAAGAAGTCAACGCCATTACTCTTCCTCCGTTGGTGACTACTTGTCCATCAGCACCTTTAGTGCCAGCATGAAAAATGAGGCTATTTTCAACTTCTCCAATATTGGACATGATTTTTCCCTTCTCATATTTTTCTGGGTAACCGCCCGAAACAAGCATCACGGTCGCAGCTGTCTTTGCCTCTAATTCAATATTTATATTTTTTAGACTTCCGTCGAAAAGAGCATTCAGCAACTCAACCAGATCGGTTTTTAAACGAGGTAAAACTACTTCTGTCTCTGGGTCTCCCATTCGGCAATTATACTCGATGACATACGGCTCGTTTTCTACACTAATCAATCCAATGAAGATGAACCCTTTATAATCAATCTTTCTATTTTGAATTTCAATCAGGGTTGGTTCTACGACTCGTTCCACTACTTTTTGCATCATTACATCATCCACAAAGGGTGGGGGAGAAATAGCGCCCATTCCACCTGTATTCAAGCCTGTATCACCTTCACCAATTTTCTTATAATCCTTCGCTACTGGAAGAATTTTATAGTCCGTTCCATCGGTCAATACAAAAACAGAAAATTCTATACCTGAAAGAAATTGTTCAATGACTACTCTTTCGCTTGCTGCACCGAATTTTCCACCCAACATGGCCTTCAATTCTTCTTTGGCTTCTTCCAAACTTTGAGCAATTACAACTCCTTTTCCTGCCGCCAATCCATCTGCTTTCAAAACTACTGGAGGCGTTTGTTGGCTGATAAATTCAAGACCTTCATTCAGCGAAGTAGGGGTGAATTCTTGATAGGCAGCCGTTGGAATATTTTGAGCAGCCATGAAGACTTTTCCATAGGCTTTGCTTCCTTCCAGTTTTGCACCTTCCATCGAAGGCCCTACCACTTTAATATGGCGAAGATTTTCATCATCTTTAAAATAGTCAATAATGCCGCGCACAAGTGGCTCCTCTGGGCCAACTACCACCATATCTATTTTATTAGAAAGGCAAAAAGTACTAACCGCTTCAAAGTCATTCGGATTCAGTTGTACGTTTTTGCCATGCTGGGAAGTACCAGCATTTCCGGGCGCAATGAAGAGCGTTTCGCAAAGCGAACTCTGAGTAAGTTTCCAAGCAAAAGCATGTTCGCGCCCACCTGAACCTAATAATAAGATATTCATTTTTAGAAATTGAGATAAAGAGAATTCTGGAATTCGAGATTTTAAATAGTGCTATCTCGATTTCTCGAAATCACGATCTCCCGACTTCCATAAAACGCAAAAGTAGAATTACAACTCGAATTTATCAGATTGATATTTAATTTTTCCATCCACAATGGTCAATAAAATTTCTGTTTTCAAAATTTCATCGTCCGAACAGTTGACTAAATCATTGGAAAGTAAAACCAAATCAGCGTATTTGCCGGGCGTGATACTTCCTTTTTTATCTTCCTGAAAAGCCGCGTAAGCATTGGCCATCGTGTAAGAATAAATAGCTTCCTCACGAGTCATGGCCTGTTCTGTGAAAAATTCCATCCCAGAGTCGGCTCGCTTTCGCGTAACCGAGGCATAGAAACTTTCTAAGGCACTCACATCTTCAACTGGGGCATCTGTTCCGTTGGCAACAACGGCCCCGCTTTTTAGCAATGACTTCCAAGCGTATGCACCTTCTTTTGAACGTTGTTCGCCCAAGCGCTTTACTACAAAAGGAGCATCAGATGTACAGTGAACCCCTTGCATAGCGGCCACGACACCTAATTTTTCAAACCTCGGAATATCATCTACATGTAGGTGTTGTGCATGTTCCATTCGCCACCGTAGCTCTTTTATTTCTGGAGATTTTTCAGATAGTTTTTCAATAATATTCAAAACTTCTCGGTTGCCTCTGTCACCAATGGCATGTACACAAAGTTGCATTTTCTTTTGTAGGCAGAGGTTTGCAATTTTATTTACTTCTTCTACCGAAGTCGTGTTTTGACCAACAAATCCAGGTTTATCGTCATAAGGCTCAAGCAACCACGCCCCATAAGAACCTAATGCTCCGTCCAATTCTGATTTGACGGCACGGCAAGTGAAAAAACCATCACCCACATCAATTTTTGGAAACTCTTTCAAATAATTTTTCAAATCTTCTGAACCATGTCGGAGCATGTTCCACATCCGTAAATCAAGTTTACCTTCTTTTGCCAATCGCTCATATTCAGCCAATTCTTCATAAGAACTCAAGAAATCGCCACCAGGGGAAGTGCCCGCGTCTTGGAAAGAAGTGATGCCTTTTTTTAGACATTCCTTTTGAGCTAATTCAATTCCTTTGAGCCAAAGGTTTCGAATATCCTCTTTTGAAAGACTTGACAAATGTTCTTTGTAAATGTCTAAGATAGATTTCATGGCTCGTTCCTCAAAAACACCAATGGCATTTCCGCGAATATCACGTACAATTTCTCCACCTGAAGGATTAGGGGTCTCAGTGGTTATGCCAGCCATGTCCATCGCTTTTTTATTGGCCAAAATTCCATGTCCGCTGGCATGTCGAAGCACTACTGGATTATTGGGAGTAACAGCAGATAACTCATCATGAAAAGGATAGCCATGAACATTTCGAATTGGGGTGGAGTCCCATTTTTCTTGGTGCCAGCCTCGCCCTTCTATCCATTCTCCAGGTTTCGCGTCTTTTGCTGCTTCTGCAACCATTGCGACGATTTCTTCCCAACTTTTTGATTTTAGAAAATTTAACTGCAACAAACTTTTTCCAAGACCAGAAAAATGACCATGCCCTTCAATAAAGCCAGGCATCATAAATTGACCTTTTAAGTCGATGATTTTTGTAGTGGCAGCGGCAAGTGGTTCAATTTCTTTGTTGGAACCAGTTTGAAAAATAAGTCCATTTTTGATTGCAACTGCCTGATTAACAGTGTTTTGTATATCTACCGTATAGATATTTCCGTTTCTCAAAATCAAATCAGGAACTTCATTTTCAGTATGGCAACTGAAAAAAAAGATTAAAACAGAACTGAAGAAAAGGGCTTTTTTCATGGATGATTGGAATGTCCTGTCGAACCCCAGTTCGACAGAAAATTTCTTTTTAAGAAACTATCGAACTGGGGTTCGACAGGACAAAAAACACTGCAAAGCAAATTAGAAAAATTCAAATACTAAGGAACGTCTAAAAAATAATTTATAAAAATTGGGCTATTCTTTTTTCTTTGCTCTGCGTAAAAATACTCGACCTAATTATAGGCCTGCGTTTTTTGCTTTGAGCAAATAAAAAATAATAATCAAACTTATCTATATTTTATTCTTTACTCGTTCCTAAACAGATGGTACCTTTTTCTAATTTTTATAAAATTGGCTGGTCTAAAATTTTGTTAAAAAATACAATTTCGTTTTCTTTGGAATTCTAAAATCAGACACTCTTATGCGCACCAATCATAGACGATTTATATTTGTAGATTTCGAAAATCTTAGAGAAGTTAAGTTTAAAAAACTTGATAAGGTTTGTGATCGGGTGTTTATTTTTATTCGTTCTGATGAGCAGCAGATTCCTTTCGATTTAGTCCTTCATTTGCAAAAGATGGGTAAGGCCGTAAAGTGGGTGATTGTAGAACCTACTGATCGGGGAGATATGAATTACATTATTTCTTTCATGATGGGGCGTTTGCACCAAAAGATTGACAAGATCATTGAATTTGCAGTTATTTCTAATGATCCTGATTTTGACTCGGTTATTCATTTTATAAATGGAACTGGAAGAAGTTGCTTACGCGTGAAGCGCGATAGCCTGAGAAAAGAAAAGAAGGTTGCTGCAAGTAGCGAAGTGAAGAAAGACGAGAAAACAACACTTGAAGTATTTGAAAATAATTCTGAAGAGAATTTAGATGAGTACAATCTCAACCAAAACGGAGGCCACCCCAAAGCAGATTATTTGGTTCGTGAGGAAGAGGAAGCAATTGAGCGTAGTGCGGAGAATACAATCAATAAACTCATCCGCTCTGGCAATCGACCATCCGATGTCGGTTTGCTCAAAGACTATATTATCACCAACAATCACGGATTGATTTTTAATAATAATTCCGTTGATAAAGTCATCAAAAAGCTCGAAGGTTCTAATGAAATTGAGGTGAATGATGAGGAGATAGTTTATCATTTTTAATTATTTATCAAATTTCGTGAGTGAGTCAGTCCAAAATTGAAAATTTCTTTTCACTAAATTTTCAATTTCGACTTGACCACGAAATCAGCTAAATAATGGTCGTTTTAAAAAAAATCTGTAAACTTTTCGTTGGAGTGCACGTCCTCAAAATGGGGGTCGTTATTATTTGATATTTTTCAATTCTACTTGGAAATATTATATTCGACCCTGAGTTTTATTAAAATTAAAGTAAAATCATGCAAGAAGAAATAGACATGCTATATGAAATTGCAAGAGAAAGCATGGATAAAGCAGTTTCGCATTTAGGCACTGAATTGACCAAAATTAGAACGGGCAAGGCAAGTGCATCAATGGTGAGTGGCCTTTCAGTAGATTATTATGGTTCACAAACACCACTTAGTCAAGTAGCAAATGTTGGTACTTCAGATGCTAAGACCATTACCATTCAACCATGGGAGAAAAGTATGATTCCCGTAATTGAAAAAGCAATTTTTGAAGCCAATCTGGGTTTGACGCCTCAAAATGATGGTGAAATGGTTCGTTTAGTCGTGCCGCCGTTGACCGAAGAGCGGCGCCGTGAATTGGTGAAAAAAGCAAAAGCATTGGGTGAAGATGCAAAAGTAGGGGTGCGAGGTGCTCGTCAAAAAGCAATGGACGGCATCAAAAAAGCAGTTAAAGACGGCTATCCAGAAGATGCAGGTAAACGTGCTGAGCACAATGTTCAGGAGTTTACCAATAGCTTTGCAAAAAAAATAGATGAGATCCTTACTAAGAAAGAAGGGGATATAATGACCGTATAAAATTTTAAATCATATAATTTGATGGAGAAGGCCGCTCATTTTTGGGTGGCCTTTTATGAAAAGAATAATTTTGTACTTTTGAATAAGTTACGCTACTTAAAAATCAAAAAGATGCGAGAAGAATTCAAGCATATAATTTCTACACCTGAAATCCTTGGAGGTAAACCATGTATTCGAGGTACAAGAATTAGTGTCCAGCTCATTTTGGAATGGATTGGAAATGGGGCTAACGTAGGAGAAATTGTAAAACAACATCCTTTATTGACGAAAGAAGCTGTTGAAGAGGCAGTGAAATATGCTGCTCATTTTGGTAAAAATGATTTATTTTTTGATTTCAAGTTAGCAGGATGATAATTGCTGATTTTCAAATTCTTGCAGATGAGAACATTTCTCCAGAGATCGTTGAATTTTTAAGAAATAAAGACATTGCTGTTGAAAGCATATTCTGGAAACTAATCAGTTTGGAAAATCTGATAAGGAAATACTAAAAGAGAGCTACAGAAAGAATCAGATTATTCTAACTCAAGATAGTGATTTTGGTACACTGGTTTTTAGAGAAAAAATTGATTTTATTGGGATAATCTATTTGCGTCCCGGACATTTTCAACCTGCATTTCACATAAAAACATTGGAGACACTGTTTGAAAATAAAATAGAACTAACTCCCTCTTTTATTTTAGTAGCAAGAAATATGGGGGATTCGGTTAAAGTAAGATTGAGGATTTTTTAAAACAATCATTTTTCATTTTTTTATAACACACTCTGGAAATCAATTCTCCTTGACATAAATCAAAAAAATAACTCCTGCGCCAACCGAAAAGTATTTGCATGTGCTTCAATGATTGTAGAAATTCGCTCCGAATAACCACCGCCCATGCTGATGGCCAGTGGGATATTATTCTTTTTGCAAAGTTCTAAAACTATTCGATCACGTTCTTTGCAACCCTCCAATGACATGCTCAAACGCCCCAATTTATCAGATTCCAGCACATCCACGCCAGAGACATAAAAAGCTAAATCAGGTTCTACAGATTCAATGAGGGCTGGCAATGTGTTTTTCAAAATTTTCAAATAAGGTGCATCCTCTGTTTTGTCGGGCAAGCCAATATCAAGATCGGATTTTTCTTTCCGAGTGGGGTAGTTTTTTTCTCCATGCATGGAAAAAGTGAAAACACGCGACTCATTTTGAAAAATCTGAGCCGTCCCATTGCCTTGATGCACATCCAGATCAATGACCAATATTTTCTTAGCGATTCCTTTGTTTAAGAAATAGTTGGAAGCAACGCCCACATCATTGAGCAGGCAAAAACCTTCTCCTTTATAAGTAAAAGAATGATGGGTGCCACCGGCAATATTCATTGCTACACCATGTTGTACCGCAAATTCAGCACACTCAATGGTGCCGTGTGTGATAAACGTTCCACGCTTCACCAAATGCTCCGACATCGGAAAACCAATGGCTCTAATTTCCTTTTTGGAAAGTTGTTGGTTTTTGAGTTTGTTCCAATATTCAGCCTCGTGAGTGAGGAGGATGGTTTCTTCTGATACTTGTTTGGGAGAAAAAAAATTCTCTTCTGTAATGGTGCCTTCATAGAGCAATTGTTCAGGCAACAATTCATATTTTTCCATCGGAAAACGATGACCATCTGGTACGGCATATTTGTAAATAGGAGAGAAGGCAATTTTGAGCATTAGACGTGATTTTGAATTTGCGCTGATTTTGCCACCTCAATCAATTCGCTCAATATCATAGAAGTAGCGCCCCAAATCGTATGATCTTGAATGTCATAAAATGGCACATTGGGAATTCGGAACCCATTGCTCATGCTTATCGTCTTTGTTTTTCGAACCTCTTTTTTTAGAAAATTTTCGAAAGGTACTTCCAAAATACTTTTTACTTCAGAAAGTTGGGGCGTGAACTTGGGGGCATAAGAGAGGGCACCGACAAATGAGTAAACTTTGAAATTACTGACTGGAATATATAGCTCTGAAAGTGCTCCCAAAACATGAATGTCTTCTGAAATTACACCAACTTCTTCATTGGCTTCGCGCAAGGCACCTGCCAAATGAGATTCGTCAGTAGGTTCCAATTTTCCGCCAGGAAAACTAATCTGACCGCCGTGTCTGTCTTTTGGGTTGTTGCTGCTTGCTCTTTCGATCAGTACAATATGCGTCTTTTCGTTTTTGGGATATAAAAGCGCCATTACACAGGCAATTCTTGCATCATTAGGAATCATATATTCTAAACGCTTAATAGAGGGCGACATGATTCTATGCGCTTCTTTTCCTGGGAGGGGTTGCTGTAATTTTTTCTCTAACGCTTCAATAACATTCATGTATTGAGAACAGTAGTTTTGGTGAATGGTTTATGCATTGTTTCACCTCAATTGGCTGTCAAGCTGGGGTTTGACAGGACAAAGAAAAACCCTGACAATGAGACTTGTCAGGGTTTTAATATTTAGAAAAAAAATAAACAGTATGCTTATTCTTTATTGGAGATATTCAGATAATTTTTCAACGCACTTGTCATAGAAGGAACTTCTGGCGCTGGAGCTTTGATGTTGGCCGTTAAACCACGATCTTCTACCGCTTGCACTGTTTGGCTTCCAAAAACTGCGATTCTTGTATCATTTTGCTTGAACTCAGGAAAATTTTCATACAAAGACTCAATTCCTGATGGACTAAAGAAAACCAATACATCGTAGAACACATCTTCCAAATCGGATAAATCACTTGCAACCGTACGATACATCACTGCTTCTTGCCACTCAATATTGATACTTTCAAGAAAGGCTACTGCTTTCTTTGCTCCTAAATTAGAACAAGGAAGCAAGAACTTTTCCTCTTTGTGTCTGATGAAATAGGTTTTCAAATCAGATAAAGAACGCTTGCCTGCAAAAACTTTTCGTTTTCGATAAACGATAAATTTTTGAAGATAATTAGCAATAGACTCAGTTTTACAGAAGTACTTAGTCTCTGCAGACATGAAAACGCGTGCCTCTTCACAAACTTTGAAAAAGTGATCTATAGAATTTTTACTGGTAAAAATGATGGCCGTGTGGTCATCAATTTTAATGCGTTGTCGCCTAAATTCCTTAGGAGTCAACGGTTCCACATGTATAAATGGACGCCAGTCAATTTGTAGATTGAATTTCCGTTCTAAGTCATAGTATGGTGAGCGTTCAGGCTTAGGCTGCGAAACCAAAATGGTTTTTACTTTCTTATACGTCTCACCTTGAGCATTGCTTGATGCCATTCACGAAATCATTTTTATGTGTGAAAATCATGCCTCTTGTGACAGTAAAATCAACTTTATAAGTACAACTACAGGGGCTATTTCGACCGTGCAAAGATACAACAAAAAGTGAAATTTATTTGAAGTGAGGTATTTTCCTGAAAGAAACAGTCCTCTGAGCTGTCTGAAAATAAAAGTAGCAGCAATAATTCCACCTGAAATGTAAAATAATATTTTGATTAAATCTGGAGGACCGTAAGCTAACAGAACTATAAAAGGAACAAGTATTAGTCCAATTATGATGTTAAAAATTACTATCGAAAAGTTGTAAACACTTATTTCTTTATGGATAGGGAATAACCATCCTAAAAAAGACAAAAGGAAATGCTTGAAAAGAAAAATAGCGAGGACAGAACCAATACAGGCGTATAAATTTGTCCAATTTCCTTCAAAGGGAAGTGCTTTCAAATAATCCAAAAAGAAATAGACAAAAATACCTGTAGTAATGAAAAACAAACCATAAAGCGTCAAATATGGCCCACTTGGCAGCACACCTTGTTCTCGATGCAGTTGATTGAGTATTTTATCATTTAGAAAAGCTCTGTAAACTCTTCCAACCACTTCTCTAAAAAGCGTAAAAAGAATCGCTAAAATCACCAATAAGCTGATGACTATGATGAAGACAAACGACTTTCTACTTTCTTTTGAAGTGGAGTATCCTTGACGCTTGGCTTTTTTCTTTTTCTGGGCTGGGGCAACGGTTGTTGCTATGGTTCCATCTCCTTTTCTTTTTAATTCAAAAGGATTAGAGTTGTCGATTGGAGTCGCTTCTTTCCCCTTTTTTTCGATTGAAATAGGTTCTTTTACACGTGACTTTATTTCAAAGGGGTTGGTGTTTTGCGCGAAAGTGTAAGATGCGCAAAACAGGAAAAGAAATAATAAAAGTTTGGGTAGCTTCTCCAATTTGAATGTATGAATGTCGATTGATGTGTCACAAAGGTACAAAGTGAGGGATTAGTTTAATAATGCGATTTGAGAATGCTTATATTTGGAAATGCAAAGAACCGAATCCATTTCAAAAGAAAGAGTTGAAAGATTAGTGAAATTGGCTTTTGAAATAGGAATAGTGAGGTTTTTCGAATCGTATTCTGAGATGGATGAAGAAATTGTGGAAATAGTCGATTTTGAAAATTATCTAAAGTATTATGATAATTCGATTAGGAATGGAAAGAAAGCTCTTGGGTTTGGATTATACTACAAAGAAGCAAAAGGGCATTTTAATATTCGAAAAATAAGGTTGAAGCCAAAATATTGTAATGGTAAAACATTTAGATATTGTATTGAAGGCTGGGGGATTATTTTTATTGATTTAGATTTGAGAAGTGAAGAGATTGAATGTAGGGTTTCTGTAAATTCGGAAAAAAGAGCTCAAAATTGGATGAACACAATGCCAAGAATGAAATCACCTGATCTATGGGATTGGAAAATGGTGGAGAGCAAAGCGAGGAAATTAATTAGAGAATTGAAAAAGGAAAAGTGAATTATTTTCTTCATAAACCAAAACACTGTTTAAACTGTTTTCAAACTTTCAACCGAAAACCTTCAACTTACAACTAATATTTTATGATCGGCTGGCGTTTTTCTGAATTTGTTCCGGGGAGTAATCAAGGGTCTGTTTTTGACCA
>CALDSS010000200.1 GCA_937924495.1 uncultured Saprospiraceae bacterium | reverse complement strand
TTCCATATAAGCATTGAAAGCAGGTAATTCGGGTTCCAAACTTCCCCCTGGGCCAAAGTATGTAGTCGCAAAGAACTCCAAAGAATCCGATCCTTTTGGATTGTAGGGCATCCCATGGTAAAAATGAAAATTGACACCTTGAGCAAACATTGCATCGGCCACCATTTTTAGATCCGCAGTTTGCTCTTTTCGTAAATAAGTTGCTGGAAATCCATACATGCAAGTAAACGTTTCACTCGAAACAATAGGCTTGGATGCCAAACAAGCAGAGGAACTCACAATGCGCGAGTAGTTTGGATTATTAAGCATAGACTCCGTTTCAGGAATATCGACAAGCGAGTAAGTCGTCATCACATCAGTCGGCGAAGCGAGGCATTGGACGCGTGACCAAGCACCTAATTCTTTACATTTTTTGACATAAGGTTTATAAAAACCATCCGTGACATAATCATCTAAATGCAACATGTAATCATATCGCACATCAGGAAAGGAATCAATTCCTTCTTCCATAAAAGGCACTAAATCATAGCCGAATTTTTCCTTAAAGCTTTCGTCAAAACCGTCTGTCCAGATTTTATATTTATCGTTGAGTTTTATCTCCCAAGAGTCGGTAAAGAAGGCAGATTTAGAACCCTTGAGTGCTTCTTCCAATGCATCACCAACAGGTTGTGCAAATTGTTCAAACGCCTCACTGCTCAAGTGATCGATGACCAATTGAGTATCGGGCCAACACCATGCAAAAGTGAGCGTCTGTCGAAAAGAGGTGTCGCCATAAATTTTTGTGGTGTGTTCTTTTCCAATATTACTGCCAGCGACTGGCCAAGCACTTCCGAAAGTGAAATCACAAATCAATCCAATAGAATCTGCATAAGATTTGGTGTAAGCAACAACTTCTGACCATTCAGGACTGAGCCATTTTTGAGCAGTCGTATCTTTTGGGTAATAGCGATTGTAGCTGCGCTCATACATGCGTTGATAGCGATAAAGCGGATACACCCAAGCGATTTCCACGCCACCAAAGTTGTTTTCTTTTGCCCAATCTAATTGATGTTTGACATCTTTTTTTTTGATTTCGGTGGCAAACCACCACCAACGGGTACATGGCTTGTTGGTTGGATAAAAAGGATTTGCAGATTCTTCAGTTTGCGTCTCAACTGACTTGCAGCCAGAAGAAAGCATCAAGCAAATTCCAAAAAGAAAAAGGAGGTGAATTAACCATTTCATTCGACGAAAATAGGGAAACAAGTATAAACTTTCGACTCTAATTGAGAAATCAACTATTTTAGTAAGAGGTATGTCCAAAGCTTTTGAAAGCTGGAATTTTTTCTTCTGGGAATTCAACTAACTTTATTGGTAGGAATCAAAAACAAATATTTGATATTCCCAATGGACTAAATCCTCAGGCATTTATTATTTGAATATAAGCATTGATGATCACTTATTAAAAAATTTAAAACTGGTAAAATGAAAAAAATTATTTTAATATTTTCCATTATATCAATATTCTCTTGTGAGAAAGAAGTACCGCCATCAGAAGACCCTATAATTGATGTTGCAATTTATCCAGGAAGTCAGGAATATGGCTGGGGTAAAGGAGTGAAAAATGATAATGAGTGGGAGTGTTCGGGCATGGCTGTCATTCACGAAGATGATAGCTCGAAATTTGGTCTTTCCTTTCAAACAGTAAATTTTGAAGGATTTGAAAGAGAAAGTTTGGTCTTTAATGATATTCCCACAGAGCTTGGCAAGTATCTAATTAAATTTACATATCAGGAAATTGGAAATGGATTTGTAGGAAGTTCCTACGGAATGCTTGCTAGTCATGGAGATGTTTTGGTTGGTTTTTATGACTTAATAGAATCTGATCTTGAAAACAAGATGGAAATTTTGCAGATTGATACATCTGCTAAAAAAGTCGAAGGAAAATTTACTGCCGCATTTGCTTTGTCCCTTCCGAATGGATCTTTACCTGATACGGTTCAATTTGAAGAAATAGCTTTTGAATGTGATGTAGTGGAGTGAAAATTAGAGATGTTTAATTCAAAGTCAGGATTATATTTAATTTCTATATCAATCAACAATTATCAACAAACAATAAAATTGATAAAATGAAGAAGTTAATTTACTTTGCTATTCTATTGAGTTTTTTGTCCTGTCAAAAGGAGTTACCTCCTCCAGAAGAAATTGAAATTGACTTGACGCTTTACCCTGGAGAACAAAAAGATGGATGGGGAGAAGGTCTGAAAAATAATGAAACTTGGGAGTGTTCTGTACAGTCACTTTTTCATACTGATGATCCTACGAGAATAGGTGTCTTTTTTAATTCATATAATAAAGATGGTTTTCTTAGAGAGGATATTGGCTTAAACGATATTCCTATTCAAGTTGGAACTTTTCCGATAAAATTTGGGTACGGAGATATTGGAAATGATTTCATTGGTAGCATTTATAGTATGTCAGGAGGAGACGGTCATGTTTTGGTTGGGTATTATGATTTGATAGAATCTAAATTAGAAAATCAGCTTGAAGTGTCTGAAGTAGATACTACTTTGAAAATAATAAAAGGAAAGTTTACAGTTGCTTTTACACTATCTCGTCCAAATGCATCTCTGCCTGAAACTGTTCAATTTAAAGACATAGACTTTGAATGTGATATAGTAGAATAAAAATAATACTTCAAATAGAAAATAGAAAGGCTATCTGCGAAAAGTAGATAGCCTTTTTGCTTTGGTCAATGAACGAGGTTGTTTTATAGAAAACTATTTTCAAAAGGCCGTTTTCGTCGTAACTTTCCATCGTTTTAAACGCCTTGATACTAGTTTTTCAACAAGTTTAAAAAACAACTGTTTCAGCATTATGAAGTATAAAATATTAACCGCGCTCTTCTTCCCTGTTTTTCTATTTTTTGGAATTGGAAATTTAGTAGCACAAGACGAACTTTCTGCTAAAGAAATAATAACTAAGTCAACCGAAAAAATGATTGGTACTACCAGTCAAGGTGAGATGAAGATGACCATCGTTCGACCAACTTGGAAAAGAGAAATCACGATGAAGAGTTGGAGTTCGGGCGAAGATTACGCGTTGATTTTGATTACTGGCCCAGCAAGAGATAAAGGAGTTGCTTTCTTGAAAAGAGAAAAAGAAGTTTGGAACTGGCAACCAAAAATCGATAGAGAAGTGAAATTGCCGCCGAGTATGATGGCGCAATCATTAATGGGATCTGATTT
>CALDSS010000199.1 GCA_937924495.1 uncultured Saprospiraceae bacterium | reverse complement strand
TTAATTGTTTAAGAAGCTTTGGCCGATTTTCTTCTGGCGATAATGCCCCGCAACCAGTTGGGGACAATCACCACTCCGGCAAATAAATAGGAATAATAAGCAAACAACCGCCATATAAAACTGATGATAGGAGCAATACCTATCGGCACATAATCAGTTAGAAAGTTTCCAAAAACATACTCTACAAAACCAGCACCACCTGGGGTTGGGCTAAAAATAATTAATACAAACATTGCCTTAAGTCGTGTATAAAGTAGCGCCTGCGTTTCAAGATCCAGCGACACCTCTACGAAGGCAATAATCAAACAACTCAACAAAATAAATCGGCACGACCAAGCTACAGCTGTACTAAGAAAAGCCCCAAGGTGATAACCATAACTTTGCTGTCTCATCTCAGCAGAAGTAAGTATCATATTGCTTCCTAATTCAACTGCTTTTTCGTGCCACCTTTTCAAAAAACCAAAACTGGTGACTGCACCCAACAATCGTTTGATTTGTTTTGGGTTAAAGAAAATTGCATAGAAAAAAAGCGAACCATAAGTCAGCATGATAAAATAAAAAGTCCAAAAAGAATACCCGATGGCATTCAATTCGTCTTTGCCGACAAGAGAAGGATGGATGACATCATTTCCTAAAAAGAAGACAAAAATGGGTAGAAAAATAACGAAGAAAAAACTATCCAAAACAACCGAATAAATTACAATTGTAGCTGTCTTTGCAGCAGAGAGTTTTTCTTGTGAAAGCACAAAAAGTGCTACGGCTGATCCCCCAACACTGGTTGGAGAAATAGAAGTACTAAACTCCCAAATAAAAATTAGCTCAATACATTTTTTCCAACTGAACTGCTTATCGGAAAGAATACGCAACCGTTTGGCGTAGGCTAAATGACGAATCACCAAAAAAACCAAAGAAGCTATAATCCAGAAAAACGTATGAGAGGTCCAGCTGATTTTTGCAAATTCTTCGGGGTCGAATTGTTTCCAAAGTAAATATCCAACTACCCCAAGCCCAATCAAAACTGGAATGATGATTCGAGAAAACTTGATGGATTCAAGGACTTCCTGCTCTGCCTGCTCTATAGAATTTTGTGTACTCAATTAGCTAAAAATTTCCAGCCAAAAAGACCTTCTTTGACTTCCAATTCGATTTGTTCTCCTTTTTTGGGAACCTTTAATAATCCATCAAGACGAATCTTTTCAAGAATATCATCTTCGAAGACGTAAATAAAATAATTTCTCGGTTTTTGTTGAATTTCATTAGGTTTTGGAGAAGGGCCAATTAATTCAACCTCAAATATTTCGTATGTTTTTATTTGCAGATGATCTGCAAATATTCGATTGGCTAAACTACCGAACAAAGGTGCAAAAAACAATGCCGTTAGAAAGATAAACATGAAAACTTTCATTCTTTCACTCAAATCTTTTTCACTTCGACTTACAAATAATCCGGCCAATGAGCCGATGGTACCCAAAACCATTAGGGAATTGAGGAGTAAACTTTTGACTTGAAAAATATTACCAAAACGAGGGAATTCGAAGACATATAAAATAAAAAAAGCGAAGACAATGATAGTTCCTATCCAAGAAAGAATGCGCTCTTTCCAAGAGAGTTGATAAAGTAATGGCCTGGAATCATAACCTTTTGGCGACATTTTGGTTATAGATTTGTTGTTAATTGCTTTAAAATGAACCTAAAAGTGGCGAATGTTCGCAAAAGTGACATAAAACCATCAATTATAATGTAGGTTCTTATCCATTTTATTGCGAAATTGCAGTTTTCCCCCCTTAATCTATTGGTTTTTAACCATTTAGACTTCCCCTGTAACCCTATGAGTACTTGCTCATAATAAATTAAAACACCACACATGCGAAAGTTTTTACTTTCCATATCTATTCTTCTGGTAGGCGTCTCTATCGCGTATGGCCAAAGGCCTGCTTTTAATGCTGATGATGTCGTTGTACCATATAATGGCCAATTTGGCTATGGAGCTAATATGGGAGCTTACCCACCATGGAGAGATGAAAATCTTGCCAATATTGCAGCAGGTAATGATAGCTTAGGATTGCCTGGTTTCGGTATTAATACTTTCCGTCCAGAATTACCTGAACTTTTTGTCGAGTTCTGGGGATATGAGATTCGTAAAGATGCATTTAAGCATTACGAAAAATTGGGAATGAAGGATCATGTGCTATTTGTAGGCCAACCTTCGCCCGAGCATCGCGACTCCACTTTTTATTGCGACGATCAGATGTCCAAGCTTTTTAAAAATATGTACACCCCAATTTGGGATGGCGGAGAAAATGGTACTCCGTATAATGATACGAATTACTTCGCTCGATACGTGCACTTATTGGCAGAGAATTATGGAGAGCAAGTCAAGTTTTGGGAAGTTTGGAATGAACCCGATTTGGATGTGGGAGGAAATGCACCGCTGGGTCCAGAGTGGCCAGGCAATTGGTGGACAAATGATCCGCCACCATGTGAAGTTCATATTTTTGCTCCGATACAGCACTATGTCCGAATGTTGCGGATTACTTATGAAGTTGTAAAATCAGTTGATCCAGATGATTACATCGCAGTCGGTGGCTTAGGTAATCCAAGTTTTCTTGATGCGGTTTTAAGGAATACAGACAACCCAATTGACGGAACAATTACTCCCGAATATCCATATAAAGGAGGTGCATATTTTGATTGTATGAGTTTTCATAGCTACCCTCACCTTGATGGAAGTATGCAGGGCTGGAATGACGAGACGATGGATTTCGTTTATTTCAGACATTCCGATAGAGCATTAGATGGCTTATTAGACAGAAGAAAAGCCTTTGAAGATGTGCTCTGGAAGTATGACTATGATGGAATTGAAAAACCGGAGAAAGTTTGGATTTTAACAGAAAGTAATATCCCGAGAATTTCTTTCACGGAAGGATTTATAGGAACTGGTATTGCGCAACGGAATTTTCTGACCAAAGCATTAGTGGCAGTTCAACAATATGATGTAAAGCAATTTCATGTCTATAGTTTAGCCGACGTAGAACCTGTAGATTCTGCAAATTATGAATTTGAGGTAATGGGTTTGGTAAAGAACTTAACTGGCACGACCCCACATGAATACGAACTTACAGAAACAGGTATTGCCTATGGCACCTGTGCCACTATTTTAGGAGGCTATAGTTTTAATGACTCATTAAGCCAACAGCTTCATATTACAGAATCAGATTCTATACGGGGGTGCGCTTTCACAAAAGACTCAAGTGTGATATATGTGCTTTGGGCAAAAACCTATCTTGATAGTACAGAATATGCTTACCAATTATACGACTTTCCAGATAGCATGAATATTGAAAAGTTCGAGCGAATTCCTTGGCATTATTTGACTTCAAAAATGGTGGATACTATACCTTCTACTGCCGTAGTTTTGACTGGCGAACCGCTATTTTTGAAAGCTATTTTTAAAACAGAGCCAGAAGACACTACTGTCAACTCTACCGCAATAGTTACATTTGGCAATACTGAGATTAAAGTTTTCCCTAACCCAAATTCAGGCAACGCTACCGCAACTTTTTATCTAAATCAATCAGATAATTTGAGCGCAGTTTTGACTGATGTAAATGGAAAGAACGTCCAAGAGGTTTTTTCCAATAGGAAATTTCGTTCAGGTGAGGTATTTTTCAGAATAGAAAAAACAAATCTACCAGATGGTATTTACTATCTAAGAATAACTGGAGGAAAGTTTTCGGGCACAACCCGTGTGGGAATTTATTAGAAATTCATTTTTGAAATACCTTTAATATTTTCTTCAAACCATTTTACTGGCGCCTGATTCTTATCACCTGTTTGTGTGTCGCATTTGAAAAAGAGATAGTACAGCTGAATAGAACCATTCATTTTTTGTAAAAAAGCATTCAAACGCTTTTGGCCATTCTCCTTATTTTTCTTGATTTCAAATTGAATCCAGATGTGATAAGCCTCATCATGCATTTCAATTAAGTCCAGTACGCCTTGATCTTTAATATATTCTTCTGCGAATTGGCGAGCCAAAATGGCGTGGTGCTGGGTCCAATCTCTCGGAAAACCCTTGTGCTCTTTATACTTGAATGTATCGTGGATAAAAGCAATAGCACGAAGCTTTAATCGACAGTCAGCTGAAATCGTCAACTTATCGATATTGTTTAGAACCTCCCTTATATGGTAAATAACTTCCCCTTCGGGATGACCGTAGCGAGGAACCCCCCAAAATAATCCCTGTTGAAAACATGGATTTTTGAGCAGTTCATTTTCGAGGTGTGTTTCTGGCTTTAAAAAATCGACAATAGTAGTGCTGTTCTTTTGTTCGAAATTCTGTAAGCTGAATCCCTCGTTTACCCTCCGTTGAGAAGATGTATTCAGCATGATTAAATTTTGGTTAGGCTTTTAATAAAAGGCTGTTTGGCAAAGTTAGTGGATTATTATTTGTAATTCAATTCCCCAAAATGTAGATATTTCACGGTTTTGTCATTTTTAGACTGCCGTATTCTATTTTTTCCACACTATCAGCCCAAGTATTGCGCAGATTAGTAAGAAGCCCAACAAATATTTGTAATCAAAACCCAAAATACGGCCTTGTTGCTCAATCTCTATGGCCTTCATATTTCCGATCGGAATAAACCCTGCCCAAAAGTACGGATGTACATTTCGCTCTTTTTGAGATTTGATAAAGTCATTTTTAGCATTTTGCAAAGCTTCATCCTTCGTCATGCCGGCTGATAAGTTTTTGTAAAAATTCGACATCAACAATGCAGCATATTTATCATTGATTTGCCACAGTGTCGTGATGATACTCTTTGCTCCGGCATAAGAAAAACCTCGCGCCAAACTTATAATACCTTCACCTGCTTTTAATTCACCAATTCCAGAACGACATGAACTAAGCACTACCATATCTGCATTCAATTTTTCATTGAAAAGGTCTTTCAAATAAAGTAAATAGTTGTTCTGAACTTGATCTTTTGAGAAAGCAAGGAAGGAATATTCATCCATTTTATCATCGGCAAAGCTATGCATAGCGAAATGCAAAATTCCATAATCAGCGGCCTTATCTTGAAAATTAGCGATAGTAGCATCTTCCCCCAAAAACAAATCTCCTCCACAACTACTCGCAATACTCTGCGCCTCTTCCTTATTATATTCCAGATCCTTCAAGACCTCCTTTCTACTTCCTAACCGAACGGTATAATCTTCACTATAGGTAGGCGCAAAAACCCCGATTGTCTTTTTTGCTTTTTTCTTATTTGGTCGGTTCCATTCTTTAAGCAAGGTAGCCGAATAAGAATAGCTCAATTGATGTTTACCGCCAAAGTACTTATGTGATTTAAAATTGCCATAATTAACTTTGTCTGGCAATTCAGTCAGTAGTGCATCGAAAGGGAGGTAACTCAGTTCTCCTGAAGGGACAATTATAACCCGCTCACTCAATTGTGGCTCAATTGGCTTAATCAAAGATTCGTACAATAAATAGCCTGCATCAACAAAGGCCAAATTTTGACCGCTTTCGTCAAGCGGGTCAAAAGTTGAAGTACTTTTCTGAAAGGTCTCTACCCAACTATCAAAATCAGTTGTTTTTTCAACCTTAAAAACCTTAAAATTTTCCTTTGATAGTAAGAAAACAAAGATGGATTTTTCACCAATGAAAAACTCAAGCAAGCTCGTTTCAGTTGGCAACAATACATCTTTAATGAAATCATAGGAAACCGTCTTGGTCGAATATTTTAAGTCAAAATATTCTGGGTAATACTTTTCGTAAGTTTCTAAGACGGTATAGTAGTTTTCTTTTTCTTGAAAAATCGATTTTCGAATTTGATTGATTTCTTCTTTACTCGAATTTTTGGATTTATTTAGTGCGTTTAATTCGCTTTCCAAATTGCTTATCTTGCTTTTTATTGCACTTTCTCTTTGTAAAACAGAGTCGGGAATTCCTGCAAAAGCTACTGCTTTTCCCCTAACGACTGACTCCATTAGAAAAGCATTCTGACTTTTTTCAGCAAAATCTAAGGCTTGTTTCAGGTACTTATCATCTTTCTTCAATTCATAGAGTAAATAATTTGATTTGATAGCGCCTTCGAAGGCGCCATAGTTATCTCGGATAAGTATCTCTTTAGAAATTTCTTCTTTGTAACTCGATTTCAGATGAAACAAAAAATCGACCGCCAAATCATAAAATTCTTTTCCCTTTTGAAGATAATCCACCTCCTGTGTAGTTTCAAAAAGCTTTAAGTGTTCATCCGCATATTGAATCAAAATCTGAATTGCCATAGAAGGAAATAGTACCTGATCAAAAAAGCCTTTGTCTAATACTTTAAAATCTAAAAGTCCAAGAGCCGTTTGATATTCATCAAAACCCGAGGCTTTTCTATCCTTTGCAAAAAAGCAACTGCCTATTCCTTGATGAGCACTTGCAAGGTTCGGCAACTCACGCTTTTTATTCGTTTTTTTAAAGTTACTAATAGCCACCCTAAAATGGTAAATTGCTCTATCGTAGTCATGAACTTTGCAATAGCTTTCAGCCAAATTGCTATTAAAACCAGACAGCATGTAGCTATGCGTTCCTCTTTGTTCAACAATTTCTATTGCCTGCTTATAATTAGAAAAAGCACGTTCAGAGTTGCCAAGATCGTCTTGGCAATTGGCAATATTATTCAAAATAATCGCCTGCCAAATTGGATTACTATCCTTTAACTTCCGATGTGTCTCTAATGCTTTTTCATAATATGAAACTGCTTTTTCAAAACGGTTTCTTCTTCGATTGATAATCCCTTGACCATTGTAAGCTTTAAAAAGATTACTTCGACATTTCTCAGTTTGACAATTCAACAATATGCGTTCAGACTCTCCATACAAGGCATTAGCAATATCAAAATCATCCAATCGCCTAGTAGCATCAGCCTTAAACAGATAAGCCTCACCCAAAAGAGATGTGATTTGCTCCGAGAGTGGTTCTTTTTTTAACTGCTCGATGGGTTGTTCTAAAAAATCAATGCATTCAAGAAATTTTCCTTTTTTACTTAAGCGTAAAGCAGAATCTAATTGCGATTGAATTTCGGAGTGGTCGATGAACACGACCGCCACTTCAGCAAAAGTCGTAAAGGCAAATAGCAGAAATATGTATAATAGTTGGTTTCTCTTTGTCAAGGCATTCGTAGTTTTGCTTCTCTTAAAACTATAAAGAAAATTAATATCTTACACTTCGTAGTAGAATTCTACAACTTTAACGATTCCTAATTTATTATGATAAATAAAATCTGGCTATTACTCTTTGTGCTTGGAGGCTCTATCAGTTCTTTTAGCCAAAAAGCAGATTCCAGTTATTTCGAGAAATCAATCACTACAAAAAAAATTGATCGAGAGGAGTGGAGTTCGATTGTAAAAGATATTGATTATTCAGAGCAAGTAGAACAAGAAAAACAAAAAAAAGAAAGACAGAGTTCAGATATAGACCTAAGCTTTCTTACACCCGTCATCAAATTTGTAGTGCTTATTATTGGAGTAGGGTTAATCGTTTTCATTGTAGTTAAGGTGCTTTCTTCCGATAGTTTACTAAGCAAAAGTGATAAAAAGATAACAGGTAAAACTAAAATTTATAAGTTGGAAGAAATCGAGGAAAATTTGATGGAAACGGAATTGGAGGCTTCTATTCAAAAAGCCATTCAAGATGGAAACTACGCCTTGGCCATTCGATTGTATTATCTGGCTATCATCAGAGAACTTTCCTTGTCAAAAACGCTTGTTTGGAAAAAAGAAAAAACCAATTTTCAATATCTCCGCGAGTTGAGTAATCACCCACTAAAAAATTCTTTCAGAAATGCCACCGATATTTTTGAGCAAATTTGGTATGGAGAAGAACCAATTCCTGCTGAAAGATTCCACTTAATTCAACCTGAGTTTGAGAGGCTTTTAGATGCCTCAAAAAAAACAAATATTACGGCTTAGTTTCATCAGAAACCACCACACCATCATCAATCGTAATAACCCGTCTTGCCCGATCAATCACGCGCTGATCATGCGTAGAAAACACAAAAGTCATATTTTCTTTTTTATTCAAATTGACCATAATGTCGAGCAGATTCGACGTAGATTTCGAATCGAGATTTGCTGTTGGCTCATCGGCCAAAATGAAATGTGGCTTTGGTGCCAACGCTCTCGCTACGGCCACTCGCTGCTGCTGCCCACCCGAAAGTTGACTTGGGCGTTTATCCATTTTGTCAGCGATTCCAACCGCTTCCATTAATTCATTAACTCGTGCATCGCGTTCTGCTTGAGAACGTTTTTGAAGTAGCATCACAAATTCTACATTCTCTTTCGCCGTCATCACAGGAATCAAATTATAAGCTTGAAAAACAAAACCAATATTATTTTTTCTAAACTCAATCAACTCATTATCTGAGAGTTTGGAAATGTCTTGTCCGCCCACTTCAATGTACCCATCAGATGGATTATCTAATCCGCCGATGATGTTCAACAACGTTGTTTTGCCAGATCCTGATGGCCCAACGATTGCCGTAAATTCTCCTTGCTCGATCGTGAAATCAACTCCATTCAATGCATGAACTGGAATGGTATCTGGGTTATAAACTTTCTTTATTCCTTTTGCTACAATTACTGACATTTGTATTTTTTGTATGCGGAACTTAAGTTCCGCAGGTTTTACGGTTTCGTGTATATGTGCTAACTTGTGTGATTAACTACTCGCGGAACTGAAGTTCCGCATACTACAATTGCCTAATCGCCTCCACTGGTTTCAATCGAATCGCTTTCAACGCTGGATAAATAGAAGCCAAAATCGCAGTCACGGCAACCGAAACTGCCAACATTCCATAATATTCAGGTGATAAATCGGGATATATTTTTTCGGACATTCCGAACTGTTGTAATCCATCGGAGTAAGCGGATAAATCAATTCCTCGTTTGCTCAACCATTTTACAGTCGCGTATCCAAACAACAAACCAAACGGTGTTGCGACCAATCCTAACAAAATAGTTTCTAACATAATCATGAAAAAGATTTGACCTTTTTTCATACCGACGGACATCAACATGCCGAGCTCACGGTACCGTTCCAAAACGGCCATCAGCATCGTATTGATGATTCCAAAAATCAACGCCAACATTACAATGAATGTGAAAATGCCTGCGGAAATCGCAATCTGAGATTCAAACAAATTTATCTCTGGCGAAACCTCTTTA
>CALDSS010000198.1 GCA_937924495.1 uncultured Saprospiraceae bacterium | reverse complement strand
TTGCATGGTTTCCACGGAAGTGGTAATTGTACAATCTGCTTCGCCATCTTCGGCTTTTACCTCATTTGAGTCGCCTGTTCCGTCAACTAAAATGGCGTTTCCGTCAAGGACAAATTTTATTTTCGCTCCAATGGCAGGTGCTTTTGACGCCTGCTCTTGTAATTGATCTAAAGTCATTTATGTTTAGATTTTATTTTTAAAAAGAATATCAAGGTTATGACTTATAAAACGAACAATCGTTGCTTTTGTTGATGGGAATTTTTCCTTTAGTAGGGGAAATTCATGAATTTCCCCTACTAAAGGATTTATCCAGCCCATCCTTCTCTATCCAAACTTCGATATTGAATGGCTTCCGCCAAATGCTCGATTTGAATATCGGCTGAGCCACCCAAATCTGCAGAAGTTCTGGCCACCTTTAAAATTCGATCATAAGCACGTGCAGAGAGTTGCAATTTCTCCATCGACTTTTTCAGAAGATTGATACCTGCTGGGCTGATTTTGCAAACCTCTCTCACCATTCGACTCGGCATTTGAGCGTTGGCATTAATATTTTTAGAATCTTTAAATCGCTCTGCCTGAACCTTTCGGGCATCCACCACACGTTGTGCAATATCTTTACTGGTAATGTCTGGACGTTCATAACTTGACAGTTGTTCGTAACTCACTGGTGTCACTTCCACATGCAAATCAATACGATCAAGCAATGGTCCTGAAATTTTATTCAAATATCTTTTCACTACACCTGGCCCACAAACACAATCCTTTTCAGGATGATTGTAAAAACCGCAAGGGCATGGATTCATAGAAGCAATCAGCATAAAACTCGCTGGGTAATCTACTGATATTTTTGCTCTGGAAATCGTCACTTTTCGCTCCTCCATTGGTTGGCGCAAAACCTCCAAGACACTTCTTTTAAACTCTGGCAACTCATCCAAAAACAATACGCCATTATGCGAAAGCGAAATTTCTCCTGGCAATGGATTGGAACCTCCTCCCACCAATGCCACATCACTAATTGTATGATGCGGCGCTCTAAACGGACGAGTGGTAATTAAACCTGTATCTGATTGCAAAATTCCAGCAACGGAATGAATTTTTGTAGTGTCCAACGCCTCATGCAAATTCAATGGAGGCAAGATGGTCGGCAATCGCCTCGCCAACATCGTTTTACCTGCTCCGGGCGGACCGATCAAAATGGCATTATGCCCACCTGCCGCAGCTAATTCCAGTGCGCGTTTTATATTCTCCTGACCTTTTACATCTGCAAAATCGACATCGTAAACGTTGACCGCATCTTCGAATACTTCGCGGGTATCTAAGTCTGTCTTTTTGATGGATGGATTGCCATTGATGATATCTACCGCTTGCTGCAAAGTCTCTACTCCATACACTTCCAAATCATTTACAATCGCCGCTTCTTTCGCATTTTGTTTGGGAAGAATGAAGCCTTTGAAATTTTCTTTTCTTGCTTGAATCGCTACGGGCAAAGCACCTTTGATTGGTCTCAGCAGACCATCTAACGACAGCTCACCCATTATCAAATAATCACCTAAATTTTCTGAATTGACTTGCTTTGAAGCAGCTAAAATTCCCATAGCAATGGGCAAGTCATAATAAGAACCTTCTTTGCGAGTATTGGCTGGAGCAAGGTTTACAACGGTCTTTGCGCGAGGCATTTTGAAACCGATATATTTTAAGGCAGATTCAATGCGCTGAAACCCTTCTCTCACTGCATTATCGGGCAGACCTACCATGAAATAATATTGCTTTCCAGCAACAGGCTGACCTCCTATATTGACCTCAACGGTTATTTTTTGTGCATCTACTCCCTGAACTGCACTTGAATACGACTTGACAAGCATAGTTTTCTCGTTATGTTGTTATGTTCGGGTGTAAGTTATTTAATTGTTGGCAATAGTCAAAATCGGGAAGGCTCTCGGAGATAAATAATATGTGGGACGAACGGAGTTGATTCATTCTTCCATCAAAATTATTTCAAAATAACATCCAATTCTTCCAATCCTTTTATCGTGAAAGTTGGCGTCAGATGCTCTGGTGATTCTTTTTCAGAGGGATTGATCCAACAGGTATGAATGCCATAATCTGAACCACCTTGAATATCAGAACCCAAACTATCTCCAATAATCAAAACCCGATTTTTATCTACATTTCCGATTTTAGAAAAAGTGTAATCAAAAAATGGTTGATGTGGTTTAGAGCTTCCAATTTCGTCTGAGATGATGATGTGTTTGAAGAAGCCATCCATATTCATTTTGGCCAAACGCGCTCGTTGAATTTCTTTAAAACCATTGGTTACTAGCGCTAATTTGTAATTCCTTGCCCAGTTGGGAATTAAAGTTTGTGCATCTTTCATCCAAAATATTTTATCAGAAAGATTTGCATGGTAGCTGTCTGCAAAATCAGTTGAGTTCACTCCTGCATTAATGGCTTTTATAAAACGATCGATTCTTAAATATCGAAGTTCGTCTTGGGTGATGGTGCCTTGCTCCAATTCTTTCCAGCACTGCATATTGATGGGTCGGTACACCGTCATCAAATCTTCTTCTGATACGATATTATAATCCTTCAGCGTTTTTTCAAAAGCATAGTACATCGCTTTTGTGAAGTTAAGGATGGTATTATCGAGGTCGAAGAGTAGCCAGTCGTATTGCATGAGTAATTTTTTGTTCCGAAGTAGAATAAGTAATCTTGAAATAACTTAATTATGCGAATCAGGGGGTTGCAATTTTCCATCGTGGCACGTAACGACGAAAAATATACAATCCTGAATTTCTAAATCATTTTTATTTTCAACGTCTAATTTCCATTTATTCGTAATTATTACTTTGTGAAAGCAGAATAGTCCTAAAAAAGGGATGCCACAAAAGTGGCACCCCTATTACGAAATTGTTTCAGAATAGATTTTAAGCCGCAAATTTGGATCTAAACTCTATTCTTAAACAACTTCTATTTTTAAAAATGAAATGGATAAATTACACCAACTTCATTTTATTGAAAACTTTCATGACATCTTTCACGTGGTCAGCTGACTTGTGAAGCAATTTCATTTCTGATTTATTCAACTTCAATTCTAATGTTTTGGTGATACCTTTTTTACCTAACTGTACCGGTACACCTAAGAACATGTTTTTCAAACCATACTCACCTTTCAATTGCACACAACATGGGAAAATTCTATTCTCGTCTTTGATGATAGATTCTACCATCTGCGCTGCTGCTGCACCCGGTGCATACCATGCAGAAGTACCCATCAATTTCACTAATTCACCGCCACCTTTTTTGGTGCGCTCAACAATGACTTTCAGTTTATCTTTTTCAATCATCTCCGTTACTGGGATACCCGCAACAGTTGTATATCTTGGCAATGGAACCATGGTGTCGCCATGACCACCCATCAAAACAGCCTGTAAATCTTTAGGACTTACGCCCAACTCAGTTGCCAAAAATGCACGGTAACGAGCGGTATCCAAAATACCTGCCATACCAAACACTCTGCTCGAATCTAAACCTGAAGATTTCCATGCAGCATAAGTCATCACATCCAATGGATTGGAAACAACAATGATGATTGGATTCTTTGTATATTTTAAAATTGACTTGGTTACAGAGGTAACGATTTTAGCATTCGTGCCAATCAAATCATCACGACTCATACCAGGACGACGTGGAATACCAGCAGTGATTACTACTACATCAGAACCTTTTGTGTCTTTATAATTATCAGTTCCTCTCAGCTTCGTGCTGTAATAATCAACTGGCGCTTGTTGCCAGCTATCCAATGCTTTTCCGCGAGCCATATCACCTTTAAGGTCAAGCAATACAACTTCGTTTACGATATCTTTATGTGCCAATACGTTTCCTACGGTTGCCCCAACGTTACCAGCACCTACAACGGTTACTTTACTCATTATTTTTTAATTGATTTATGTAGAAGTTTTTTCTAAAAAATTTTTAATCTACAAAACCAATCTTAAAGAACCTGATTTTGTAAAATTTATAAAACGTAGCTGAGGCTATGCCTTATAAATTTTACTTCTTCAGAACCTTCAATCTTGATTTTTCGCTTCTAAAAACTATTTCAAAAAAACTTCTTATTGAAATTACGGGTTTCAAAATGCGGCGCAAAAGTAATAAAATAATGTATTTGTTGCTTGGGAAATTATCGTCCGGAAAGTGTCCGATGCTTACTCGCCAAATCAGCCTGCCCCAACTTTCCATAAATCAGCGAAATCAAATAATGATCATTTTTGGAATACAACTGCTGATTGACTTTTTGCATCAAGGTCAATGCCTCTTGATAGCGACCTTTTCGATAATAAACATTGGCGAGATTGGTATTTCCACTATAGCTTTTTGAATCAATTGCAACGCCTTTTTCATAAGCTGCACCTGCTTTGTCGTAGTCTTTCAAAATGCCATACATATTTCCCAAATGAATATGCCCTGTTGACATTCTATCATAAATAGAAAGTCCTTTTTCAAGGTATTGAATGGCCTCATTGGTCAGTCGTATTTGTTCGTTTGGCTCTTTTTCCATCAATGCTTGGCGCGCCAATGAGCCGCCGTGATTTTTGAGCGTTCGAGCATTATTAGGTGCGTTTTTCACATCATATTCAAAAAGGGAATAGCGGTCTTGCCAGACAGGGAGGTGAGCTACTGTTTTTGAAATACCAGCGATTAAGATTACTCCTGTTAATAGGAAACCTAAGGCGTTTTGCTTTACTCCCCAGCTCCCTGAGGGAGGAGTTGCAGCCAAGCCTAGTTGAGGTGAAAGTTCTTTTTCATTTTTTGTTTTAAACAAAAAAGTCAGTCCCCATGCAAGTAAAATACAGACACCCAAAGAAGGATTATAATTAAATCGATCGGCGTAAGCGTTTACATTTAAAACAATGACACTACTGAAAATCGAGACCGTTGCGAAGAAGTAAAGGATCGCGAAACTGTAGACCTTCTTTTTCAAAAAACCATAAATCATGGCTCCTATCAAACCGCCATACAAAAAGATACTCAGCCAGACTTTATAATTGCCCCAGCCAACAATTGGTATGGTGCTATATGAATAATCACTCAGCAGCGGATGAGGAAAAATATTTTTGAAAAAGTAGATTCCTAAAACCAAAATATTAGTGGCAACTCTTTCTGAAACGGTCTTTGCAGCCAAAAGTGAATTATCCAAAACGGTTAATTCAACCCCTTCATTCAAACCGCCTACTACAGAAGATCTGGCAATCAAATAAACTACTGCCAAACCAAAATAAGGAAGGGTTTTCATGGCTGCTTTTTTCCAATCATGGTCTCTAAAAAACCAAAGCATTAGCGGAATAATCGCCAAAGTAGTCAGCGCTGATTCTTTAGAAAAAAGCGCAATCGTAAAAAAGAAAAACGAAAGTATCTGATATAAAAATTTCTTTTGATCAATGGCTTTCAATAGCAACCACCCTGCAATCATAAAAGATAAAAAAGCAGTCAATTCATCTCGACTTTTGATATTGGCGACGACTTCGATGTGCACAGGATGAACCACGAAAAGAGCGGTTGCAATGTGCGGCAAAAGTTTATGCTGCTTGCGCAATAACCTCCTCAAAAACAGGAAAAGAAAAAATGCAGTTAACCCAAAAATCAAAACATTGACTCCATGATGTACTTTTGAGTTCAATCCAAAAAATTCGTTTTCAACAGCAAACATCGTGAGTGGAATCGGGCGAAAAGCACGGGCATTTATATTCTCATTAAAGCCTTTGAAATAACTGGTGGTCCATATTTTACCAAGGCCGCCGAAACCTTCTTTTACATAACGGTTGTCCTTGAGCACCGCATCATCATCATAGACAAAATCATAATTTATACTTGGTGCGTAAAGTAAAATGGCTGCAATCATTAGAACCAATGGTGTTATCCAATTTCTCTTTTGAGAAACAGATTTTACCGTCGGTTTTGGAGCAACTTTCTTCGATTTTGCAATCTTCTTTTTGGCGACTTTCTTTTTACTCATCAGTTTTAATAATTGAGTCTATTTTCTTGTTTGCAAAAATCGGGCAAAGAACATATTACAATTTGGCGTAATATTTGAAACCTTTTTTCAAACTCAATATTTTAGACTCAGTCAAGAATCTTGTTTCTAACTGAGTCTAATCCCGAATCTCTTTTCTACACAAAACCGATTCTTACCTATTTAGAGAATACAAATTATAATCACTCTATCTACTTTTCTCTTTTGTAACAAAGGCAATTCATGAATTGCCTCTACTACAAAATGCAGGAAGAATAGGTAGTAAACTGTCTCAAAAATGCTCCTGTTTTCAAAAAACTGGCCGATCATCGGCTTGGTGTTACTCTTCTCTATTTTTCAAAGTAATTCCACTTTTGGGCAATGTGTGCTCACTTGCAACGACCTCGTGCATGTAGATTTACAGCTCGATGGCACTCGTCTCATTGATAAAGACATGATTCTCGAAGCGCCCCATCTTTGCCCTCCTTCTGTTCAGATTGATGTAATGGTAAACACTGTTTCTATTGGTGATGTCATCAATTGCAGCTATTTAGGTCAGACATTGGATGTGGTGGTTACTGAAATTGGCGGTAATGGAAATTCTTGTGATTCCAAAATAAAATTGGAAGATAAGAGTGGCCCTGTACTCAATTGCAAGCCAGATACTACGGTCGCTTGTGGGTTGGATCCTTCCATGATAAATCCACCAATAATTCAAGACAATTGCGATCCTGATCCTGAGCTTTTTTATATAGATAGTATCGTCAATTTTATTTGCACAACAGATCCGTTTAGCAAAATAATTTATAGAAAATGGCAGGGAAGAGACTCGTTAAACAATCTTTCATTTGCCTGCAATCAGGTGATTTATTTTGAAAGAGCAAATCTCTCATCGGTTGTTTTTCCAGCGAATGTTTGCATCCAAGATTCCTTTTTATTGACGCAAGCTCAAATTGACTCAATTGCAAATGTTCCTACCTTCAATGGAGCACCAGTGAATAATTATTGCAAATTCAATACTTACTATGATGATACCAGATTGGAGATTTGCGAAGGCAGCTATAAATTATTGAGAAAATGGACAGTGCTCAACTGCTGTACCAATGACACGAGAGATGGGTATCAAATCATAGAAGTAAAAGATACGATTGCCCCTGTCATTATCTGCTTACCTGACTCAACCATTTCTGCATCAGATTCAAAATGTGCAGCAGATTTTACACTTCCAACAATGGTCGTAACTGACAATTTCAGTCAAAACCCAACCGTAAGAGTGCATTGGTCAGGAGGAATTATTTTTGGAAATGGTGGTTTAGTAACAGAGCTGGCTATAGGCGACCACGAATTTTTATATATCGCAGAAGATGGTTGCGGCAATTTGGATAGCTGTATTTACAATTTGAAAGTGATTGATGATATACCACCCGTTCCTATTTGTATGGAATTCACCACCATCAGTGTCAACTCAACTAATGAAGTGTGTTTGAAAGTAGATAGCTTGGATTTAGGCGGTTATGACAATTGTTGTTTAGATAGGATTGAAGGAAAAATAATGGGTGAACCCAATTCCGCATTTAGAGAAGAAATCTGTTTCGATTGTGATGATGTGCCTGGCCCAGCTATGGTGATTATAAGATTTACAGATTGTTATGACAATTTTAATGAATGCATGGTAGAGGTGAGAATCAATGATCATATTCCGCCAACGATTATGTGTTCAGGTGATACGATAGTTAGCTGCACAGTTGATACTCTGATAATAAATGAGCCTATTGCAATGGATAATTGCAGCTCTTTGGCCTTGTCATTCATGGATGATACCACTCAGTTGTCTATGTGTAACACTGGAGAAGTAATTCGAACTTGGACCGCTACAGATGCAGGAGGAAGAACCGCTTCTTGTAAAGATACCATCACTCTTGTTGATACAACTCCAACTGTGTTTACTACTGATTTTCCATTAGATACAACTGTTTTTTGTCCAGTAGATATTAATGATTTACCAACAGGAGAACCCGTAGTCGTCAGTGACTGTGAGATATGGAATTTAGGAATCGATGATGATGAAACGGTGCAAGGATGTACAACAACAATTGTAAGAACTTTCAATTTCTTAGAGTGGTGCACTCAAAGAGACACTTCGTTCACACAGACTATCAGAATCATTGATAACGCAGCACCGGTTTTTGATCAAGCAGTAGGAGAATTGGACACTACTTTCCAGTGCAGCGACAAAGCTGTTAATTTTACAGTACCAACAGCAACCGATGGATGTACCGCTAACCTAAATATCAGACAAACAATAAGGGATACAATATTAGGTAACTGTGAAAATGATTTTGTGGTGAATGTTGGTTTCGTAGCAGAGGATGATTGTGGAAATATTTCTGATACTCTCTTTGTAAAAATTACCGTAAAGGACACGATTGCGCCAGTTTTCCTTGGCACCGTAAGTAATGATACGATTGATTGTTCTGCATCGAACCCGATTTTAATCGTAGATATTGAAGACAATTGTGGAACTTATACCATAGATACAATATTTAGAAATCTGACACCAGTTTGCCCAGAAGCAGAACGCATTCTACAAACATTAATAGCAATGGATGCTTGCGGAAACAGGGATAGTATTTCAAGAATCATCTCAAAATTTGATAACGTCTCTCCAACTGCACCAACGCCAGCTGACTCCTTTTACAATTGTCCAGAAGACATACCTCCTGCAAACCCTGATGTAGTAGTGGGGGCAACAGACAATTGTTCCAATGTCACAGTAACACTTCTCCAGGACGATGTGGTTGAGAATCGTTGTATTGATACACTAATTAGAGTATATCAATTGGAAGATGACTGCGGAAACACTTCTGAAGTTGAACATAGGCTAATTTTTATTGACACCATAAAACCACGAGTAACTTCCTGCCCAGGAACCTTTATTGATACGATGCCATTTACAGGACTCAATATTTGTGAATTGGAAGTCCAAATGGAAGCATTCTATATTGACAATTGCAATGACTTAAATATCACCGTAACCCACGATTCGCCTTTTGCTTATGATCCTAATAGTTCAAGCGCAACTGGATTGTATCCTTTAGGAACGCACAAATTCACCTTCACCGGAGTTGATGAATGCATGAATGCCAATTCCGACTGCGAAGTAGAAGTCACCGTAACCGAAATCAATCAACCTGGAATTGCTTGTAAGCAAGGGCCACTATTTCTAAATTTAGATTCGATGGGGATGGCGTCAATAGATTCCACAGACATTTTTGACTTAGAAAGTCCAAACAATCAAGATTGGTGCTCCAATGTAATTTTTGAAGTAATTCCAAATAAGTTTGACTGCGATGATTTCAGTTCCAATCCTTCTAATATGGTCAACATCACAGGTATCATTAGAGATACTTTTGGCAATCAGGCTTCCTGCATGACAACGGTGATTTTGCAAGATCCAACTGGCGCTTGTTCTAATATTCCGCCACTTCCCCCAGGCGGCGGCGGCGGAACGATAGTATTTGAAGGAGAAAATATGCCTTACAACGTTTCGGTAAATTTTTCAGGTGATGTAAATGAAAGTATTCAAACTGAAACCAATGGGATTTATACGTTCGAAAATCTAAAGGTAGGCGACCAATTCACTATTGCACCTTACAAAAACGATATGGTAGATTTTGGCGTCAACACTTATGATTTGATACTAATGAGTAGAATGATTTTAGGAGAAGGTGACTTTTCTCCTGAGCAATACATCGCTGCTGATGTCAATCGCTCCGGCTCTGTTTCTTCTTTAGATTTGATTGAGTTGAGGAAAGTTATTTTGAAACAGCGGAATGCTTTTACCAATAATTCTTCATGGAGATTCTTAGACAAGAATTACGCTTTTGAAAATAATTCAAATCCACTTTCGGAAGAATTTCCTGAAACTATTTCTATTCAAAATCATACTCACTCGCAATATGATCTAGATTTTATAGCCATCAAAACTGGTGACATTAATCATTCGGGATTCGGAGATTCTATTCAAATTATTTCGGATAGAAATGAAAGATCAACCTACTTTGAGGTGAATGATATTTCTTTTAAAAGTGGCGATCGCGTCACAGCTTACCTCAATAGTTTAGAAGCACTTCGTGGTTTTCAATTTGAAATATTATTTGAAAATGAGGTTTTAAATTTTGAAAAAATTGAACCCAATACAACGTACTTAAAAGAAGAAAATTTCAATTTATCACATACGGAAGAAGGCTCAATTTTAATTAGCTGTGAAAAATCGATTTCTTCAAAATTGCCTTTATTTAAGATAGAATTTACAGCAAATACCAACGGGAAACTTTCTGAGCTTTTACAAATAAGTTCAAAAAAATTAGCCGCTCAAGGATATTCTAATTCATTAGAAATATTAAATCCAAAACTAAGATTCAATCAGCCAGATTTAGAAATAGTTGAAACACCTGAATTTGACCTTTTCCAAAATCAACCTAATCCTTTCAAGGAATCTACCCTTATTGAATGTTGGGTACAAAAGGACATGACTGGCACCTTAGAAGTATATGACCTTTCTGGAAAAACTATTTTAATAAAGGAAGAAAAACTTAAAGAAGGAATCAATCGATTTGAGGTGAGCGGTAATTATTTTGAGACCAACGGCGTTTATTTTTATAAACTGACGACTCCTTTTGGCGTAAAAACCAATCGAATGATGTTTTTGAAATAATGGTTTGAACTTTCTGTAGTAGAGGCGATTCAAGAATCGCCTCTACTACAGATTTTTTACTTCAACAACTTCAAAACCACTTCCCATAGCTGCTCATAAGGAACCACTTCCAACTCCGAAAGTAGCCCACGATAAATAGGTGGTTGCTCTTGGAGACGCTGAATGTATTTCTCTGCATTTGGCGGCACACCAGTTTGATACTCCGCTTTCATCACCGTCTGTAGCATTCGTATAAATTGAATCACACGGAAGTTTTCTTCTTTTTTCAATTGACGATTCGCCAAAGATTTTAGCCGATCAATACGTTCTGATGCTTCTCCAAATTGCTTTTTATCCAATAAGAAAAGTATCTGTGCTATCAATAAAAGAATCGTAAAATTCCTTTGATTCCGAGGATACAACAAGGTGTCATTTAAAAATTTGGAAACCTTAAATGGCTTTTTCACTTGCTTCTGCAAAATCGGGTTATTCTTCCCTTCCGTTTCTACAATAAACGCCATATACGTTTCATAAACTTTCCAGCGTTCTCTCGTTTCGTGCGGTAGCTTTTTAAATTTATTTTGTCCAATTGCCCGATTATAAATTGCCTGTGCATTGATGTAATTACCCGTATGCATCGCCAACAAAAAGTAGTTTTCCATAAATGTAAACCACGTCTCACTCGCAATCGGGAAACTACTCAAACACTTCTCGGCATTCGTTTTTCCATTTTTAAAATCCTTGAGATGCAGATAGGCGGACATGTTCTTCATTTGGAACAAAGCCAGTTTTTCATCTCTATAAAATTGCGGATTATCTTCTATATATTTTTCTGCACGTTGGCAGACTTCCAAAACTGCATCAAAATCACGCATCATCTCATAACGATACACCCACACCAAAAACATATTATAATACACCACTGGAGAGTCATACATTTCTGACAACCCAACCAAAGCATCACAATAGGTATCTATCTTCTCAGAAAGATCTGTTAGCTCATGAAGCGGTTTGTGATAATTGATAGTTACTCGCTGAAAAAGTTCTTCTGATCTAATTTCAGCCTCTAAGACATTTGCAAATTGTTTGATGTGTTGGTCGTATTCCTCAAAATTCTTTTCATCGCCAATTTGAGATGCATACTCTCTAAGGATACGAGCGCAATTGACAATCACATCTGCAAACTTAAATTTCAAAGCTGTCGTCAAAATCTGACGTGCCAAGGCAGATGCAGTTTTATTTGCATTGTTGGAAAGAAGAATTTTTACAAGTGTCCAATCTTTATTACAGGAAAAATAGGCTCTATCATAACTTGAAGCAGAAGGACGATTTACATCCAAAAAGAACATGGTGTTCAATAAACGCTTCCTAAATCGTGATTTTAACTGACGATATTTATCATCGGTAGGCGTAGAACTATACAAAAACATGGCCGCATCACGGTCATTTTTAAATTTGTTAGCCGCAAGCGCCTCATAAAATTCATTGAACTTCGAATTCTTTTGCTTTAAAGCATTATCATCGAAAATTTCGATTTTACGAACTTTCTTTTTGGTAACAATCTTTGAAATCTCAATTAAATGTTTCATCCAAAATACACTGCTATGTAAAAAATAGAGTCACAAAATTAGTCTGGGAAAGAGCGTAAAGTAGTTGTGCGAAATTAATTTAATAAATTGATTTTCACCCATTTACAAGCTAATAAATTACGATTTATACTAATTTGAATAAAAAAGTGACTTATTTTTCAGATTAAACCCCACCATTCAATTATAGCAAAAACTGTGACATCCTTTTTAAAATCATTTTAATTAAAATTTTATACGATCGATTTTAACGAAAATACCAATTTATGCGATGGCGTCATTTTTAATCATTCTAAATAAATCCTTTTCGCTTTTGTCTTATTTAAGTTAAAAACACTTGGTAAGTTTGCACAAGAAATCACAACTATGGCTGAAAATAGAGCACGTCTCAGCGTAAACGTCAACAAAGTAGCGCTCCTGAGAAATTCGAGAGGCGCCAATCTACCCGATTTACGCCAAGTAGCAATTGATTGCGAAAAGTTTGGTGCAGAAGGTATCACAGTGCATCCCCGACCTGATGAGCGGCACATCAAATATAGCGATGTTCCAATTTTGAAAGAAATCACGACCACTGAGTTCAACATAGAAGGAAATCCAATTGACAGATTCCTTAAATTAACACTCGATAATAAACCACATCAATGTACCCTTGTTCCAGATTCACCAGATCAGTTGACTTCGGACACAGGGTGGGACACAGTGAAGAACGAAAGTTTTCTGACGGATACCATCGCAATGTTGCATGAGAACAATATTCGAGTTGCAATTTTTATTGACCCTATTGAAAAATTCATCGAAGGAGCAAAAAAAGTAGGAGCGGATAGAATTGAATTTTATACGGGACCTTATGCGCATGATTTCAACAAAGACCCGAAAAAAGCCATTAAACCTTATGTTCGTTGCGCCAAATTATGCAACGAAATCGGACTTGGCATCAACGCTGGTCATGATTTGAATCTGGACAATTTGAAATACTTCAAAGACAACATTCCGAATCTTTTAGAGGTCTCAATAGGGCATGCTCTAATTTCGGATGCAATGTATCTTGGTCTTGAGAAAACGATAAACATGTACCTAAACTGCCTGAAATAATGGAAGAAATTAACTACATCGGCGAACATCTGTGGCCAGGAAGAATTGGTCATTTTTGCATATTACTCACTTTTCTGTCTTCATTGGTTGCGATGGTTTCATACTTCTTTGCCACACAAAGAAGAGCAACGGTAGAAGCTCCGACCTGGCTAAGAATGGGTCGAACTGCTTTCTACACTCACAGTCTAAGTTTAATAGTAGTTGCCGTCACTTTCTTCTATATCCTCGTCAACAATTTCTTTGAATATCAATATGTCTGGGCAAACACTTCTCATGATTTGCCTTTCGAATACGTATTCTCTGCCTTTTGGAAAGACCAAGAAGGGAGCTTCATGCTTTGGATGCTCTGGCACATGGTGCTGGGCTGTGTTTTGATTTGGAAGAGTGGAAAATGGGAAGCACCTGTTGTGACCTTCATTGCAATGGCTCAGTTCTTCCTCTCCTCTATGATTTTGGGAATTTATATCGGTGGAGGAGAAGATCCGTTGAAATTTGGTAGCAATCCTTTTCTTCTTTTAAGAGATGTCATGGATGCTCCGATTTTCGCCAACGCAGATTATTTGACTTTGATTGAAGGTCGCGGCCTCAATCCTTCTCTGCAAAATTATTGGATGACCATTCATCCGCCTACCTTATTTTTAGGCTTTGCCTCTACAATAGTTCCTTTCGCTTTTGCAATGGCGGGCGTTTGGACAAAAGAATATAAAGCATGGCTCAAACCCGCTTTGCCATGGGCACTTTTCAGTGCAACTATTCTGGGACTTGGAATTTTGATGGGTGGAGCATGGGCTTATGAAGCATTAAACTTTGGTGGCTACTGGGCATGGGATCCCGTTGAAAACAGTTCACTTGTTCCTTGGATTTTATTGGTTGCTGGTTTGCACACACACTTGATTGCCAATGCCACAGGGCAGTCGATTCGCTCAACTATTGTTTTTTACATCCTCACTTTCGTGATGATTTTGTATTCTACTTTTTTGACCAGAAGTGGCGTTTTAGGGGATACTTCTGTGCATTCATTCACTGCCCTAGGGTTAGAAAATCAATTGCTAATTTTCATTTTTACGTTTTTAGCGCTTGGGTTCTTTTTACTGTTCAAAAATTACAAACAAATCCCTGCTCCAGAAAAAGAAGAAGCCACCTCTTCCAAAGAATTTTGGATGTTTATTGGTTCCTTAGTTTTATTACTTTCTGCTGCACTTTTAATTGCATACACCTCTCTTCCGATTTATAATAAATTGGTAAGATTGTTTGATCCAGAATTTGCCGGAAAGGTGATAAAAGAACCAGTTGAGTTTTACAATCAGCAGCAAATTTGGATTGCCATTTCGATGGGATTGCTCTCTGGAATTGCTCAATATTTACGCTTTCGCGAAATTAATTGGGAAGGACATAAAAGAAAATTTTTATCGAAAGCGCTCACCGCAGTTGCCATTTCAGGGGCACTGACTGCAGCTACCTTACTGTGGATCAAAATCGATAATTGGCAACATCCGATTTTACTTTTCTCTGGACTATTTGCCATTATTTCTAATATCGATTATGCTTTTTCTTTCATAAAAAACAATTTGAAAGCAGCTGGTTCGGCCGTCTCACATATTGGTTTTGGTTTGATGATAATCGGCATCATGGCTTCTGGTCTCAACAAGCATCATATTTCTAAAAATGAATTAGTGATGCGCGATTTACTGGACAATGATCGATTGAATAAAAACATCCTTTTATACAAAGGTGTATCGCTGCCGATGAGTGGATATTTGGTGACCTACCAAAAAGATACGTTGATAAATCACAACAGATACTACCATGTCGATTTTGAGAAAATGGATGAGAAAGGAAATATAACCCAGTCCTTCACTTTAAAACCAAACATTCTCTACGATCAGGAATTCACAAAAATGGCGACGGTGAATCCATCCACCAAGCATTATTTGCATAAAGACATTTTCACTGTAATTGCCTCTTTGCCTGCCTCACATATCAGCACCGAAGAAGCAAAAGCAACTGAGGATAGTTTGAAATTTGAGAAATACGAATTTGTTGCTAACGAAGAATTTTTCACCACAAAATTCCGCGTCAAAGCTGGCGAAATTGACCGCAATCCAACGCACCCTGATTACGAACCACAAGAAGGCGACATTGCACTCGGCGTCAATTTAGAATTCAAAGAACCGGACGTAAAAGAAAGTTATTCCGTCAAACCCGTGATTGTTTTGCGAGGACAATTGGTTTATACTTACGATGGGCACATCAATGAATTAGGCGTCAGAACACGGCTGCAAGAAGAGACTTTCAATAATATTCTCACGCTCGAAGAAGACTTGAATTACCAAACCTTTACCTTCCAACAGGGTAATAAAATCAACTTCAATGGTTATGAGATAACCTTTGCTGGTTTTGATAAAGACATCACTCATCCACTTTACAAAAAAGAGGAAGGAGATATTGCGGTCAGCGCTATCATGAGTATCGCAAAAGATGAAAAGGTCTATGCAGCCAAACCCGTTTATTTAATCAGAGACAACAAACCTTTCAACCTGAAAGATGAGGTTACTGCTGAAAATCTACACATAAGAGTTGGTAGCATTAATCCACAAAAAGAATCCGTTCAAATCAGTATTGCGAAGGGTCAGCCAAAAGAACAAACACTCGTTTTGGATGTGGCTGAAAATGCCACTCGTAGCGACTGGATGGTACTCGAAGCTATCGTTTTTCCAGGCATTAATTTCTTTTGGGCAGGTTCACTATTTATGCTTTTTGGACTTTTGATGGCCATGTTTAGACGCATGAAAGAGAAGGGGATAATTTCGGATTAGAAATTTCATTCTATCTTTAAGCCAATCAAAAACTTAGCAAATGTTTTATCCGATTGGCGATGAGAATGTACAAGGTGGTAGTTTTCCGCTCATAAGTTATTCTTTCATAGGCCTGAATATTATTGTCTTTTTGATAGAAGCGAGTTTAGACCAAACCGCATTAGAAAATTTTATTTTCACCTTTGGTGCCATTCCAAATGAAATCACTCGGTTTCAAGATATTTTCACACTTTTCACAAGTATGTTTTTGCATGGTGGTTGGATGCATTTGATCGGTAACATGCTCTTCCTTTGGATTTTTGCAGATAATATCGAAGCAACTGTCGGTAGTTTCAAGTTTACCGTATTCTACATTTTAGGTGGACTAGCAGCCGCGCTTTCTCATATTGTTTTGAACGTTGATAGTACCGTACCAATGGTTGGTGCCAGTGGTGCTATTTCGGCAGTTTTAGGTGCCTACATTGTGATGTACCCGACTTCACGAATCAAAGTCATTTTCCTGATGTTCTTTTTTGCCCCCTTTTATTTACCGGCATTTGCCTTTTTAGGAATTTGGATAGTAGAACAAATGGTCAGCGGCATGGGATCTTTGGCAGTACAGACTGCAGATACCGCAGGTGTCGCATGGTGGGCACATATCGGCGGCTTTGTTTTTGGCGTTATTGCAGGGTTCTTTTTTAGACAAACCCACAATACGAAATATGCACTCGGATAATAATTCTCTACAAAAAAAATTAGCTCTTTTTTCCATTCTACTAATTTGGAACTCTCTATCTGCCCAAACTTGGAACAACTTCCAAACTGTCGGCAATGAAGGCAGCGACGGCATTGATCTCATTGCCCCTCTTTCAGACGGCAGTTTTATTGCAGCTGGAACATTCACTGAATCTATCGAAATTGGTGATCAAAATTTCACAGCACAAGGGAGGCAAGACCTTTGGTTAGCAAAGTTTGATGAGCAAGGAAAGATTGAATGGGCAATTCAAGGAAGTAGTCCGCAAGAGGATGTGAATGGCGATCTGAAAATTGGAAATGATGGTACTATTTATTGGTCAGGTACTTTTTGGCAAACTGGACAATTCGGAAATTTTATACTCGAACCACCTATTGCCCAAAAGTCAATTTTCATTTTAAAAATCAATCCAGATGGAGTGGTCGAAAACGGAGCTGCCTTTTATGGTAGCGGAGCAAAAGATTTAAGTGAAATAGAAATTGACACCACTCAAAATATTTTCCTTACGGGAAATTTTTCCAATACCATTTCATTTCAGAATTTCCAATTTACAGCTGATGAAACAGATATTTTTTTGACAAAATTGGACTCCAATTTCAACCTAACAGGATGGCAACAAATCAAAGGAAATCAAACTACTAATGCAGGAGGGCTCGGCTTACTTTCAAACGGAGAGGTATTAATTGCAGGTGATTTTCAGGGAGAATTGATTTTAGAAAATGACACTATTGCCACTCGAACGCCTGATGAAGATTTGTTTTATGCAAAGTTTGATTCGAATGGTCAGCCCTTTTTTTTGAGAAAAGCAGGTGGCGCCCTACCAGCTTTTTGTGAAAGCGTAGAAGTAGATTTTGATGACAATTTCTACCTCATAGGCAATCATCGCGGACGCATCACAGTGGATAATAATTTGGAAATTGAAACCGAAGGTCAAAATGACAACTTCTATTTGATTTCGCTTGACGCTAATGGAAATTCCCGTTGGGGCAAATCTCTTGGCAGCAAAGGAAACGATGCAATGGAAAATGCTTTTTTATTTGAAAATGAAATTCTTTTGGCTGGAAATTATACCGAAGAAATGACCATTGATCAAACTCAAGTTTCCTTCCCTATAAATCTTTTGAATAATGGATTCTTCGCATCATTTTCAATTGATGATGGAAGTGTGAATTGGGTACATACAACTCAGGGTAGCGAATTTATTTTAGGAAAAGCCATTGCCAAAAATGATAATCAAATTTGGGCAGGCGGGGATTTTTCACAAGAAATTGTTGACGATGATCTTATATTTGAAACGATGGGCTTCTTCGATTTTTTTCTTGGAGAAATTAATCCAAGTGGTAGTGTTTCGATTGATGAAGTTTCTAACGCCAAATCCTTAATATTTCCAAATCCAACTTCAGGGATTTTTCAAACGACTGTAAGAAATGCTCATGTCAGTCTTTATTCTATCAATGGAAAATTGTTGAAGGAGTTTCAAAATGAAGAGGTAATGGATGTTTCGGAGTTTGCTGCTGGTTTGTACTTATTACAAGTAAAAACTCCTGACTTTTTCTATTCGCAAAAACTAATAAAAAAATAATTTCAAACCAGAGCTATACTTCCTTGTTTTCTAAACAAAAACTCAAAATGCTCAACTGGCTGGACATCATTAAATTTGCAAAAGGAGAAAATCCGAAACCTGATCGTTACGTCTTGCAAACCGAAGACGAGTGGAAGCAAGTACTCACCCCTGAGCAATTTCGAATCACCAGAAAGCATGGCACAGAGCGACCTTTTTCGGGAGAACATTGCCAGGCATTTGACCCCGCATTGTATGGTTGCGTTTGTTGCGAAAGTTGGCTTTTTGAATCCAGAGATAAGTTCGAAAGCGGAACAGGTTGGCCAAGTTTCACCCAACCAGTCAAAGAAAATGCAGTGAAATACGTTTTTGACGAAAGTCATGAAATGAGAAGAGTTGAAGTGCGCTGCAATGTTTGCCAAGCTCATTTGGGTCACGTTTTTCCAGATGGCCCAATGCCAAGTGGATTGCGTTTTTGCCTCAATTCCGTTTCTTTGAAAAAAGTAAAGACTGTTGACAGTTCTATGAAATTGGCGACTTTGGGTGGGGGCTGTTTTTGGTGTACTGAAGCTATTTTTCAGCAATTAAAAGGAGTAAAATCAGTGCTTTCGGGTTACAGTGGCGGGCATGAGAAAAACCCGACTTACAATCAAGTTTGCACTGGAAAAACGGGGCATGCCGAGGTCATTCAGATAGTTTATGATTCTGATTTGATTCAATTGGAAGATTTAATTCAAGTTCATTTGCACTCTCATAATCCAACTTCACCCAATCGGCAGGGAGCTGATAAAGGCAATCAATATCGCTCTATAGTTTTTTACAGAAACGAGGAAGAAAAGAAATTGATTGAGCAAGTAATTCAAAAAGAACAGATTAGTTTTGAAGCGCCAATTTGCACACAAGTTGTGCCTTTTGAAATTTTCTATCCTGCCGAAGACAGGCATCATAATTATTACAATCGAGACCCTGAAAAGCCTTACTGCAAAAACATCATCAATCCAAAACTCACTAAGCTTCGAGAGAAGTTTGCTAAAAAGGTGAAGTTTTAATGTGCTTTAAGTTTACGAAACTTTGAAAGTTTCGTAAACTTACTCTGTGCTACCAATAAAATTCATAACCATGCGAATCTCAACTTTATTCATTCTAATATTCATCACCTCCATAGCATTCGGGCAAGACCTCAAAACACCTTTCGAAAAAAGTAAAAACACAACTGCTACCTACGAAGAGTGTATCAAGTTTTACGAAAAATTGGATACCGAATATGATGAATTAAAACTTATCGAAATTGGTGAAACCGATAGTGGAGAACCATTGCATTTAGTGATTTTGGATACGGAGCAAGACTTTGAGCCAGAGGCCATCAAGGCAAAAGAAAAACTTATTTTATTGGTCAACAATGGCATTCATCCGGGCGAGCCAGAGGGCATTGATGCTTCCATGATTTTGTTGAGAAATTATTTAGAGAACGAAGAAAAATTGGAACTTTTAGATAAAATCGTTTTGGCATTTATACCGATTTACAATATAGGTGGCGCGCTCAATCGCAGCTCCCATTCTCGTGCTAATCAAAACGGACCTCAGAGTTATGGCTTTCGCGGAAACGCAAAAAATCTGGATCTGAATCGGGACTTTGTAAAGTGTGATTCTAAAAATGCAGAAGCGATGTCTCGCCTTTTTGGGAAATGGAAACCCGATATTTTTGTGGATAACCACACAAGCAATGGAGCGGATTATCCATATACGATGACTCTGTTGGCAACCCAAAAAGATAAACTCTCCCTCCCTATTTCTGACTATATGAATCAGACTTTGATTCCTAACATGTACAAAGAAATGAAGCGTCGAAAATGGGAGATGTGTCCTTACGTTTATGCACGAACGACACCCGATGAAGGTATTCTGGGCTTCATGGATTCTCCACGATATTCAACTGGTTTTAGTACACTTCATGAGACGATTGGGTTTACGGTAGAAACGCACATGCTCAAGCCATTTGAGGATAGAATGTGGTCAACTTACCACTTTATGGACATCCTGATTCGAGAAGCAGCAAAGGACTATTCAACCATCAGAAGTGCACGGGAACGAACCATTCTTTACTCAAAAAACCGAAATGAATTTGTGCTGAATTGGGAACTGGACACTTTGAAGGTGGATAAATTTTTATTCAAAGGATACGAGGCAAAGTACAAACCAAGCGAGGTGACGGGCCTCGACAGGTTGTATTACGACCGCAATTCAACGTGGGAAAAGGAGATTGATTTTTTCAATACCTACAAGCCCTCTGTTACTGTTGAAAAACCACAGGCTTACATCATTCCACAGGCATACTCGAAGGTTATTGAACGGCTAAAATGGAATGGTGTAAAAATGTCAAAACTTGAAAAGAATAAAACTTTAGAAGCTGAATTTTACTACATCAAAAATTACGACAGTCGAAAAACACCCTATGAGGGGCATTACTTACATTCAAAAGTTGAGGTTGAAAAAAAGACGATGAATTGGAATTTCCGAAAAGGAGATTATGTTGTTTATACCAATCAGCCTAACAACAGGTTGGTCGTAGAATTGCTCGAACCACAAGGAATGGACAGCTATTTTGCATGGAATTTCTTTGATGGTATTTTGCAGCAAAAAGAATATTTCTCACCTTATGTTTTTGAAGATGTGGCGGCCGAACTGTTAGAAAACGATGAGCAATTGAGAATTGATTTTGAAAAGAAAATTGAGGAAGATAAAGACTTTGCCAAAAGCAGTTGGGCGCAATTATATTTTATTTATAAAAGGTCGCCTTATTATGAAGCGACTCACAACTTGTATCCAGTAGCAAGAGTTTTGACACCAATCAAATTCTAAAAAAGTTGTTTTGAAGATTTTTGTCCCTCAACAAACCATCAGACAAAAACGTTAGTCTTTATACAAAACCAGTCACATGAATATCAAGTGTTTCATTTTTATTTTACTTCCAATACTGTTTATAAGTACTTCTTTGGTAGGACAAACTAAAGGGGAAGGTTTAGTGCAATTCACTGGAATCATTTTGGATGGTTCAAATGAGGAACTACTGCCAATTCCTTATGCCAATGTTTTGGTAATGGATCACAATCGCGGTACCTATTCTGACTTTAATGGGTTCTTTTCTATTGTTGTAGAAAAAGGAGATTCTGTAGAATTTTCAGCAGTAGGTTATCAGTCAATCATCTTTCAAATTCCTGATACCTTGACAGACAATCGATACTCAATGGTTCAATTGATGTCAGAGGATACTATTAACTTACCTGAAACTGTCGTTTTTCCATGGCCAAGTCGCAACCATTTTAAACTAGAGTTTTTAGCAATGGACGTCACTAGTGAAATGCAAGATCGGGCTGTCAAAAACTTAGCAAATGAAACCTTGCGAAAAATGAGGAATGAGGTAGCAACTGATGGCAATGAGAATGCTGATTATTATTTAAGACAACAATCAAGAAACTACTATCATATTGGCCAGACGCCACCAATGAATATTTTCAGCCCACTTGCGTGGAAACAGTTTTTTGATGCCTGGCAAAGAGGAGATTATAAAAAGAAACGAAAAAAGGATAGAGATTATTAAGGTTGAACCGCTTTGCTCCAAGATTTTAGACAACCTTCGGCTCTTAATACTTGACATAAAAAAAGCGTCTGAATTAAAGTTCAGACGCTTTTTCTTATTAAAACTCTTTTTACTTATGATGAGAATTGAACCAGTTTAGCAAATTGCTTTACTCGATCATCAATCTCATTTTTAGAAAGTGGTTTGATTGCCTCTGTCCCGAATTGCTCCACACAAAAGGAAGCTAAAGCAGAACCATAAATCATGGCACGTTTCATATTTGCAAAAGAAACTCTACCGGCCTGAGACATATACCCCATAAACCCACCAGCGAAAGTATCGCCAGCACCCGTTGGGTCATAAACCGTTTCTAATGGCAATGCAGGAGCATAGAACATTTCATCTTTATAAAAAAGTAAAGCGCCATGCTCTCCTTTTTTAATTACTAAAAATTTAGGCCCCATAGTGAATATCTCTTTCGCCGCAGCGACTAAAGAATATTTACCAGAAAGTTGTCGTGCCTCTTCATCATTGATGGTCAAGACATCCACTTTCTTAATCACGGACTTCAATTCATCCATTGCAATGTCCATCCAGAAATTCATGGTATCCATTGCTACCAATTTCGGACGCTTTTTCATTTGCTGCAAAACGCGCATCTGAACGGCTGGTGTCAAATTACCAAGCATCAGATAATCTACCTTCTTATAAGATTCAGGAAGAACTGGATCAAAATCTGCCAAAACGTTCAAGTCAGTTACTAATGTATCACGTTTATTCATGTTGTCGTGATATTTTCCTGACCAGAAAAAAGATTTTTCTCCTTTTTTAATTTGAAGACCTTCGAGATTAACACCTCTCTTCTTCAAATCATCCATATCTTTTTTAGGAAAGTCATCTCCTACTACAGAAACAATCTTTACATCTTTATTGAAATAGGAAGCTGCAATACTTATATATGTTGCTGCTCCTCCTACAATTTTATCCACCTTTCCGAAAGGTGTTTCGATAGCGTCAAACGCCACGGTACCTACTGTTAACAAACTCATGAGAATTTTTTTAAAATTTAGGCCGCAAAGATTGTAATATTATTTGGTTTGGATTACTTTTGCGCCGCTCTTTTTAGGAAGAGCAAGTTCTTTTAAAATATTTGAAACCTTCGCCTCTTGTTTGGCGTTATTTCATCTACTTTAAAAAGTCATGCTTCCTTAGCTCAGTTGGTTAGAGCATCTGACTGTTAATCAGAGGGTCCAAGGTTCAAGTCCTTGAGGAAGCGCTTAAAGCTCGGCACATTGTGTCGGGCTTTTTTT
>CALDSS010000197.1 GCA_937924495.1 uncultured Saprospiraceae bacterium | reverse complement strand
ACTGCTAAATTTTATTCTCCTGATAAAGGTGATAAATCAGTCAGAGTCGAAACTGACCAAGAAGTTGAGATTAGATTGGGGATGAAGTTTGGCTTGAATTAAGACCAAGCAGAACTATCAAGATCAAGTCCAAAATTTGTGCTTGATCTTGATAGTTCAATTTATACTTTAACTTATTTTTGCCTCAAAAAATACATGACCACTCCAGAAATGATAAACGACCTTATTCAAAAGCGTCGTTCTATTTTTCCTTCCAGCTATATTGACAAAGAAATTCCCAGAGAAATTATTGAACAGGTTTTGGAAAATGCCCACTGGGCACCTACCCATAAACGCACTGAACCGTGGCGTTTTAAAGTAATGAAAGGCGATGCTCAAAATCGAATGGGCGAATTCATGGCCAATTGGTACAAAGCCAATACTTCTGAGGAAAAATTCTCACCTATAAAATTCAAAAAACTCTCTAAAAATCCGGGAAAAGCAGGTTGCTTGATTGCAGTTTGTATGAAACGCGATCCAAAAGAAAGTGTACCTGAATGGGAAGAGATTTCGGCAGTTGCAATGGCGGTTCAAAATATGTATCTCACCTGCACGGCTTATGGAATTGGCAGTTATTGGAGTTCTACTAAGCCTGCCTTGGTTGCTGATGAATTTTTAGGGTTGGAAGAAGGGGAGCGCTGTTTAGGACTTTTTTATATGGGCTATTTTGAAGGAGATTGGCCGAAAGGGAGGCGAGAGAGTTCTATCTCTGCTAAGGTCGAATGGATATAATTTTAGAATATTAAAAAGCCCTGACAAAAATCAAATTTCATCAGGGCCTTTTCATTAAATATTTTAAGAAGCACTACGCCAGCGTCTGCTTAATCTCAATGATTTCATAAGCCTCAATCACATCGCCAACTTTGATGTCGTTGAAGTTTTTGATGCTAATACCACACTCCATTCCATTTCTTACTTCTTTCACATCATCTTTTATTCTCTTCAATCCAGATATTTCTCCCTTCACGCCCTCTTTAGTTGGGTAAATAACGATACCATTTCTAATCAAGCGGATAAAGCTGTTTTTCTGAATTTTTCCATCTTCGACATAACAACCAGCAATGGTTCCAACTTTACTGATTTTGAAAATATCTCTAACCGCAACAGTGGCAGTGATTTTTTCTTCTTTGGTTGGCTCCAACATCCCTTCAATTGCCGCTTTGATTTCGTCAATTGCTTCGTAGATAATGGAGTAGGTCTTGATTTGTACTCCTTCTTTATCTGCCAATTGGCGCGCACCCATAGAAGGTCTCACTTGGAATCCAACGATAATTGCATCGGAAGCAGAAGCAAGCAATACATCTGATTCGATGATACCACCTACCGCTTTATGTATCACATTTACCTGAACGGTTTCTTGCGAAAGTTTCAATAACGAATCTGAAAGTGCCTCGATAGAACCATCCACATCACCTTTCACAATCAAGTTCAACTCCTTGAAGGTTCCAAGTGCGAGACGACGACCGATTTCATCCAAACTAATACGTTTGGTCGCACGGTTGGCTTGCTCACGATTGATTTGCCCACGACGAGAAGCAATTTGACGTGCTTCCTGATCTGAGTCATATACTTTCAATCGCTCACCTGCTTGTGGTGCACCATCCAGACCTAAAATCAAAACAGGAGTAGAAGGGCCTGCGATCTTCAGTTTTTTACCACGTTCGTTAAACATGGCTTTCACTTTACCTGAATACTCACCTGCTGCAACTGAATCACCGATTTCAAGTGTTCCGTTTTGCACCAAAATTTTAGTTGAATATCCACGTCCTTTCTCTAAAGAAGCCTCAATCACTGTACCCACGGCACCTCGATCAGGATTCGCTTTCAGTTCAAGTAATTCTGCTTCAAGCAATACTTTTTCGAGTAGTTCATCAATGTTTGTTCCTGCTTTTGCAGAAATATCTTGAGACTGATACTTACCACCCCAATCTTCTACCTGATAGTTCAAAGCAGCTAATTCTCCTTTGATTTTTTCAGGATTCGCCCCGTCTTTATCAATCTTATTAATTGCAAAAATGATAGGTACACCAGCCGCTGATGCGTGGCTAATTGCCTCTCTGGTTTGAGGCATGATACCATCATCTGCTGCGACAATTACAATTGCTATATCTGTTACCTTCGCACCACGCGCACGCATCGCCGTAAAGGCTTCGTGACCTGGTGTATCAAGGAAAGTAATCTTTTTATCATTTACCACTACTTCATAAGCACCGATGTGTTGGGTAATACCCCCTGCCTCACCATCTGCTACGTTTGCTTTACGGATATAATCCAGCAAGGAAGTTTTACCGTGATCAACGTGACCCATAACGGTAACGATTGGTGCCCTTGGCTCCAAGTCTTCTTCTGCATCATCAAAGTCATCTACTTCTACATCTTCCTCCTCTTCTGCACTGATGAATTCAATTTCATGCTCAAATTCAGTTGCTACCAACTCGATAATCTCTGCATCCAATCTCTGATTGATGGAAACAATTACACCTAAACTAAAACAAGCCGTAATTACATCTGCGGGGGAAACACCCATCAGACTCGCTAGCTCAGAAACAGAAATAAACTCTGTTACTTGCAGCTTTTCTGAAACTTGTTCCATTTCGCGCTGTTCTTGCTTTTCACGCAAGCGCTCTCTGGTTTCACGACGTAGTTTCTGACGTTTTCTTTTTCCACCACCGCCCTGAATTCGGGCCATGGTTGCTTTGATTTTTGCTTCGATTTCTTTTTTTGAAACCTCTTTTACCTCATCACGGCGTCTGTTGTCAGTACCTCTGCCACCTCGTTGTCCTTGACCACCTCGCTGGCCGCCTCGTTGACCTTGACCGCCTCGTTGGCCGCCACCTCTCTGTCCTTGACCACCACCTCCCGGGCGATTACTATTGCTGGTAACTTTTCGGATAGTGGTTCTTTTTCTGCGCTGTCTTCCTTCTCCACCACCACCTTGGTTGTTGCCTTTATTATTTTGATTGCCCCCTTTGCTGTCTGATTTAGCTTGCCCTTCGTTTTTCTTTTTCTTAGGTCGTTTTGGCTCTTTCAATTTGTCAGCATCAACTTTACCTAAAATTTTCAAACCTCTTAACTCAGGGGTAGCAGCCTTCACCATCTCAATTTCTTCCTTCTTTGGCTTGTCTTTTGGTGCTTTCTCTGCCTTTACCGCTTCTTTTGCTGGCGGTGCTTCAGTGGGCACTTCTGGCGCTTTTTCCTTTACTGGTTTCGGCGCTTCTTTTGCTTTCTCTTCTTTTTTAGCCTTTTTCTCTTTTTTAGGTTTTTCTTTCTTTTCTGGTTTTTTATCTAGATCGATTTTACCAATCACTTTTAGACCGCCAGTGGCACGTTCAATCATTTCTGGTTCCTTCTTCTTAGACGCTGGCTTTGTCTCTTCTTTCGCTGGTTCAGGTGCTTTTGCAACTGGCTCTGGCTCTACAACTGGTTCGGGAGCAGGAGGCGTTGGTTCAGGTGCTTTTGCAACTGGCTCTGGCTCTACAACTGGTTCAGGAGCAGGAGGCGTTGGTTCAGGTGCTTTTGCAACTGGCTCTGGCGCAGGTTCTGTCTTTTTACCTCGGAGTGAAAATGGAGAAGGTTGTGCGTCCCCACCTCTTAGACTAATTGGGGCAGTTTTTTCTTTGGCGGGTTCTTTAGCTGCTGCTGGGCGATTACCAATAACAAGGGAATCTGCTTTCACTTTAGTAGCCATGTCTTTCTGAAACTCGCGAACGAGTTCATCATACATCTCTTCAGTGATTTTTGCATTAGGCTTATTATCAATCTCAAACCCTTTGTCTAGTAGGTGATCGACTATAGAGTCTTTTCCTACATTGAGTTCGGTTGCAACCTTTACTAATACCTTTTTGGCCATCTAAGATTTTTTCAATTGAAAAAAGCCAACTGATATAGAAGGGCTACCTAAAGCAAACTTGAAGTGACTATTCCTACATGATTCTTCAATAGATTTTGATAGAAAAAAATAAAAAATGATCACTAAATAGCTTCAGGTGCTTCTTCAAATCGGTCAGCACGTGTATTTTTTTATATATAAAAAAGCTATTCACCTCATTGTGTATTCTAAAGTGAGCGCAAAGATAGTCTAAAAACGTAGATAAAACGGTTTTTAAACTGTTGAAATTCAATGCTTTCGGCTTTTCATTCGTTTTTTTCATCGATTGCTAATCCTATATTTAAATAGAATTAGCAATTTATCTGAATATTGACAATAATTAGTCTTCATTCTCAAATAATTTATATGCAATTCAAATACTTCTTTTTCCGCTACTTTTCGTTAAAAAATTGAACAATAGCTAAGGCTATTCTTAAATTTTTTGCCTCAATTATCGAAAAAATAAGCATTGATTGCCCTACAAAAAATTTCAGAATCAAGACTATTAGAAGTTCCTTTCGGGTGAAAAAGTTCCACTATTGCTTCTCGTCTTCAGCGAATTCTTCCTCAAATATCTTAACGATATCTTTCACTGTTTCTTCTTCCAAATCAGTTCTTCTCACCAATTCTTCTGGTGTTAATTCAAGTACACTCTTGGCAGTATCACAGCCAATTGATTTCAATTGATCAATAATCCAGCTTTCGATTTCATCGGAAAATTCGTCTAAATCGATATCTTCAATCTCTTCAACTTCATCCGTAACACGGAAGACATCAATTTCATAACCCGTTAATCTACTTGCCAATTTGATATTGGTACCACCCTTACCAATTGCCAAAGAAACCTGATCGTGATCAAGATAAACATTGGCATGTTTCTTTTCTGTATTCAGGTCAATATTGGCAACCTTGGCAGGTGTCAATGAACGTTGAATATAGAGCGACTCATTGGCCGTATAATTAATAATATCAATGTTCTCATTTCTTAACTCACGAACAATACCGTGAATTCTTGAACCTTTCATACCTACACATGCTCCTACTGGATCGATTCTATCATCGTAAGATTCAACGGAGACTTTTGCTCTTTCTCCAGGTAAACGAACCACTCCTTTCACACTAATCAAACCATCTTCAATTTCAGGAACTTCTTGCTCCAATAGTTTTTCAAGGAATCGATTATCTGTTCTGGAAACAATAACGATTGGATTGTTGTTCCGCATCTCCACTTTCTTGATAATACCTCTCACCATATCTCCTTTTCGGAAATATTCTCCTTTAATCGTCTCGTCACGTGGCATCAATAACTCATGTCCTGTTGCATCATCAATGATAAGAATATCTCTTTTGACAATTTGGTGAACTTCGCCAACCACCAAGTCCAATTCGCGATCTTTGTAGCTTTTGTAAATATCGTCTTTTTCCAACTCCATCAAACGAGAAATCAAAGTCTGTCTCGCTGCCTGAATCGCTCTCCTTCCAAAATCAACTAAATATAATTGCTCATAACACTCCTCTCCAATTTCATAATCTTCATCAATTGAAAGTGCTTCTGAAATAGAAATTTGACTGCGATCATCGGTTACCTCACCATCAGATACGATTGCACGTACACGCCACAACTCCAAGTCTCCTTTCTGAGTATTTACAATCACATCAAAGTTTTCATCAGAACCATATTTTTTCTTAATCAAAGTTCTGAATACATCTTCTAAAACACGCACCATCGTTGGACGATCAATGCTTTTACCAGATTTAAAATCCGAGAAAATTTCAGCTAAATTCATTTTTGTCAGGTTTGGAGGAGTCAACTAATCGACACCTCTTTATTTAAACGATATTTTAATAACTCCCTTTTTGATTCCCTGAAAAGGAATTTCAAAAGTTTTGGGTTCTTTTTTCTTCTTGCCTTCGACACGGACTTTCATTTCCAAAAGGACATTCTCTTCTTCTACTCCTACAATCTTCCCTTCCATTTTTTTGCCCTCAATTGGCGTGATTTCCACCTTTCGGCCAATGTTGTTTTTGTATTGGCGCAAAAGGGTCAATGGCCTTCCGATGCCAGGGGAAGAAACATCAATTGAATATTCTTCTGGCATCCAATTATTCTCTTCAATATAGCCTTCTAAATAACGGCTGATTCGTTGACACATACGGAGTGTTAATCCTGTGTCGCAATCAATGAAAACTTCCATGCGGGTAGGTGTATTGAGTTTCACTTGTACTGTAAAACAGTTTTGAAACTCCTCTTCTTTATACTTTTCCTCCAGCAGTTTTTCGATCTTGTCAACCATTAATTCATGTTGGTTCAGTCTGAATTTTCAAACTAAACAAAAGTCTATATAATGAGAAGAGGGAATGATTGGTGGTCATTCCCTCTTCAGTTTTTCCGTCGAGTATGCAAATATACAGTTATTTAGCGATTTGGCAAAACATTTAGTTATTACTCAATTTTCGAAATCTTCAACATGTTCGTTCGATGACGTTTGTGAAGCGGCATACTACCCGTATTGATAACGATATCACCATAATCTACTTCCTTATTATCTTTCAGATATTTAAGAATATCCTGAATGGTCTGATCGGAAGTTGTGAATTTATCATAATAAAAACAACGAACACCCCATACCAAATTGAGTGTAGCTAACATGTGCATTCGGTCAGAGAAAATATAAATCTCTGTCTTTGGCCTAAAACTCGAAACTCGAAAAGCAGTGTAACCTGAACTCGTGACACCAACAATCGCCTTGGCTTTGGTCTCATCTGCAGCAAGTGCTGCGTTATTACAAATTACATCAGAAAGATAGGTTCGTGCTTTTTTATTGGGCTTCGGTCGTTTGTCTTTTAATTGAAGTTTCTCTTCTGCCTTTTCAATGATTCTTACCATCTGGCGAACCACTTTGATAGGGTGCGCACCTACCGAAGTTTCACCACTCAACATTAGGCAATCAGCTCCATCCAAAACTGCATTGGCAACATCTGTCACTTCAGCACGGGTTGGAAGCGGATCTTGAATCATACTATCCAACATTTGGGTAGCAACAATTACAGGACGAGCGTATTTCAAACACCTTCTAATAATGTCTTTTTGAATCAATGGTAATTGCTCAATCGGTACTTCGATTCCCAAATCACCACGAGCCACCATGATTCCATTCGATTCTTTTATGATGCCTTTAATATGTTCAATTGCTTCGGGTTTTTCGATTTTAGCAATCAACTTGGCAGGGTGACCTTTGGCTTCTACTTTTTTTCTCAACTCAATCATATCATCAGGATGGCGCACAAATGACAATGCAATCCAATTGAAAGGTTGAGTGAGAATGAATTCTAAATCTCGTAAATCTTTTTCCGTTAAACTTGGCAGTGAAATTTTTGTAGAAGGCAAATTCACGCCTTTATTTGATTTCAAAGTACCGTCAAAAAGGATTTTCAATTTGACCTGACTCTTCTTGTCTGTCTCGACTACTTCAAACATCAATTTTCCATCATCGACCAATACCTCTTCTCCAACTTCTACATCCATTGGAAATTGCTCGTAGCTCATATACACCTTCTCCTTATTGCCGACGCACTTTTCATTGACCATCGTAATGATGTCTCCTGCCTTAAGCTTAAGGCCGTCATTTTCCATTTGTCCTACACGGAGTTTTGGCCCTTGCAAATCTGCCAAGATGCCAATGTGCGAACGATATTTTTCATTGATGTAGGAAACTCTATTGATAACCTCGAGGTGGTCTTCATGTGAGCCGTGAGAGAAATTCAATCTAAAGACATCTACTCCTGCCTTTGCCAAAGCCAACAAGTTTTCATAGGAACTGGAGGCGGGGCCTACCGTTGCTAGAATTTTAGTGTTTTGCCAATTTTCGATTTTAAGCATGTGCTTGAATTAAGGGTAACGCCAATCAATCCGCAGTTTTCAGCGGCTTTAATCAATTGTCCATGTACCAATTAACATAAGCTGCAAATGTACTATAAAATTGCAGTTTTTTTAATTTGAATTATTGTTAAGTGTAAAATTTACGTTAAGTATTACTCAAAAAATAACTTCCCTCCTCAATTCAAAAAATTAGCTCGAAAAACTTCATTATCAATCACTTTTTCTTCACTTATTTTTTGAAATCGGGAAGTCATTTTTTGAGCGTTTCAAAGTCCTATTTGAATGAAAAAAGAAAATATTTTTTGACTTTGCTTTATTATTCTAATTTCAAAAAGAATTTTAATCATTATATTTACGGGAAACATAATTTGAAAAATGGAAAACTACGCGAAAAACAACTTCTCCATTAAGTCGTGGGCCGAAGAGGATCGTCCCCGCGAAAAAATGCAACTGAAAGGAAAACATAGCCTTTCTGATGCGGAATTATTGGCCATTTTGATGGGTTCGGGAAACAGAGAAGAATCTGCTGTTGAATTGGGTAAAAGGATTTTACACTCGGTTGATGGTGATTTGAATCAGTTGGGCAAAAAGTCAATTAAAGAATTGATGGTTTTTAAAGGGGTAGGTGAGGCAAAAGCCATCTCCATCATCGCAGCTTTGGAATTGGGGCGTCGTCGTCAACTGACGGATATAAAAACGCGCCCTCAAATAAAAAGCAGTCGTTCGGCTTATGATTTATTGGCTCCGCTACTGGTTGATTTGCCACATGAAGAGTTTTGGATTTTATTACTCAATCGAGGAAATAAAGT
>CALDSS010000196.1 GCA_937924495.1 uncultured Saprospiraceae bacterium | reverse complement strand
ATTGAAGACAAAGTCTTGCGCATAAAGCGAAAAAGAAAAAAGTATAGTGAAAACACAAATGGTAATTCTTTTCATAGCTAAAATATTTACAAACTTTTTAACTTAAGTTGCGATCTATTCATGTTAAGGAAATCAAGACTAAATTGTTATTTGTTTTCATGGTTTTTAACAATTCAACCATGTAACCATAGAGCCATTGAAATGCTGACGCATTGATCGCAACTTAGGTTTTTTAATCGTTTTTCAAGTTGGGTTCTACTCCAATGGAAACATTTTATCCACCCAACTATTGTTGCAAGGACGATAAATAATAGAAGCTTCAACGATATTATTACCTGCAACATTTAGGTCTGAAACGTTGAACTCTCTGGAAAGCATAATTCCAAAGTTATTGTAAAAATAATTCAACCCTAAAATGAGACTGGATTGGTTGATATTTAAAAATGGGTCTTTTACATATTGTGCTCCTCCGCTCAATTCAAATTGATGAGTAACTCCTGCATATCTAAATCCAACTGTTCCAATAAATAAATCAACACCAGAGTCACTAGTGGTGTAGATTGCTCTGGGTCGAATATCCAGTAAGGTTGAAATCGGAAATCCACCAATGGCATAAAAGTTATATCGACGTTCGATATCTCCAATCGAACCCGCTGTTTCAAATACGACTTCTGGCTCAAGCAAATGAGATACCGCTCCGCCTATCAAGAGGTTATTCCTGAAATCCAATTCCCTTTTGTATCCTAAACCCAATGAAAGGTCAGCCAAAAAATCATTTTCTCGAATGGTGCCACCAGTACTGCCGAAGTCAAGTCCTATTTGACCAATCCCTCCATCTACACCGCCAACAATGTATTGTCCTTTTGCATCTTCAGATGAAATTCTTTTTTGATAGGAAAAAGCAAAACCCAAAAAGGTACTTCGAAGATTGTTAATACCCGCATCGCTATATCCCAATCGCCCACCGAAGCCAATTTTATCTCCGTTGGCTAACAACTTAGGTTTGTCGTAAGAAGCAGAGAAAGTTCTGAAAGAAACTACATTGACTCCAGTACCAAAGGATTGGTTTCTAAAATTGGAAAGAAATTGACTTCCACAATTACTGCCTGCCAGCGCTGGGCTGATATTGAGTGGCGACAGGTGAAATTGATTGAAAACATAATCTTGGGCAAAAACTCCAAGCGAACAAATAAGTGATAATGATATCAATATGCTTTTTTTCATATCTGAAAGGTAATGTTTTAAAATTGATATTGGAGCACAAATTGATCGGATTGTTGGATTGTACTTGCTCTTAATAATGAATTATCCAATATGTCTCCAAACCAATCGAAACTCGCTGAAAATGTCAATGATTGGGTACGAAAAGCAACTTGTGGAATATAGGCGATCTCAGGTTCAAGCCCCAAACCGAATAAAAACATTCTGGCTATCATTCCCAACTCTATGTAATTCTGTCTTTTGGCCCTTAGTTTATAGCCAACACTGAAACCTAAATAATGAGGAGTTACATTAGGTTGATTTATTAGCAGTAAGCGAGGCCGCGCTAAAAATCGGTCTGAAATTTCTATTTCAGCATCGGCACTAAATTTCCAATTTATTAATCTAATGCTTGATAATTTTTGGTCTGGCGGCAAAGTGAATTTAGCATAGTTTGCAGAGATTCCTACATTGAAAAAATTTAATAATTCCCGTGTTGTAGAAAAATTTGTACCTAAATTTAGGTTGTACCGATCTTGTACTTTGTCCTTTACAGTAGTATCGAAAACCTGAACATATTCTAAATTTGAACCGAAAGAAATGTAATTGGCCGATTTCTTATTAGACAAAATTGACCAATGATAAGCAATACCAAGATTCACTTTATTGAAGTTTGAATTTAAAGCAGCTAACTCATCGCGTTTTACTCCTAAACCAACACCGATTCTATTGCCATTTCTCACATTTATTCCAAAGTCATTGAAAAGTAAATATTGGTGGTATTTCGAAAAGGCATTGCTAAATCCATTGTTGTACTGTGCTGTTATTCGAATTGAATTATTCAAACCAGTCAAAGCAGGATTGTTGTCGAAATTGGTTAAAGAGAATTGATCGTTCCAAACAATTTGACCAAAAATAGGAGCGCAGGAAAAAAGCAAAATCCAAAAACATAATTTTAGTTTCATGAAAATGATTTTTTTTATACTGAACAGGAAAATGATCCATCGGCTCCCCAAATCAAATTGAAGTTACATTACTTTCTCACCATCCTGCCTTTTACAAAAGTATTGGCCAGAAAAAGTAAAGTAGTAAATAACGCCAAGCGCGCAATCATATCTCCCCAAATTACATAAAAAGTAATTTCGTCATTTAGAAAAATCTCACCTCGGATTGCAATGGCTTCATCATATTTTGTGGGTTGCAAAATCTCACCGCGTTGATTGATAAAAGCAGAGATGCCCGTGTTCGCAGAGCGAGCAATATCACGTCGGGTTTCGATGGCTCTGAGGGTGGCAAATTGGAGATGTTGTTTATGTCCGGCAGTATTGTCCCACCAGCCATCGTTGGTCATGATGAAAGTGGCTTGCGCTCCTTTTTGAATATATCTGTTATTGTAATATCCATAAATTGATTCATAGCAAATAGAAGGAGCGATCTTGATGTCATCCATTTCAAAAACACTACGATCGGGCTGGGAGGCCAATCCTTTGATGGAGCCACCGAGGTAATCTACCAATGGTTTGAAAAAGAAGAAAATTTCCCGATAAGGTAAAATTTCTGCTCCAGGAACAAACTTGGATTTTTTGTAATGTTCTGTTTCATAATCCCCACCACGTATTTGCAATGCTCCATTATGCACTTCATATCGCATCACCCCACCGCCTCTATTCACGGTTCTCATATTGCGGGTTTCTGGATCATTGGGGCCAAATTCACGATAAGTATCTGCTCCAGTTATAAGGGTGACTTGTGGATGTTTTGATAAAAATGTTTTGAGCATTTGATGCTCTGGGCTTCTATCAGGATTATTGATTTCTACCAGTCCAAAACTGGTTTCTGGAAAAACGAGATATTTTGTTTTTGGCGTTATTACTGAATCAGCCAAAGCTGCAAATCTTCTGAGCTGAGTCCGATCTGGGATTGTGAATTTTTCATAATGCGGCTCGAAATTGGGTTGAACGACGACGACTTCGATTGGATTTCCTTTTTGATTATAACTTGAATACATCCAAAAACTAAGCGCGATTGGGAGGGCAATGAGTCCTAAAATTTTTCCAAATTCTTTGATTAAACCTGAAGTGCTCATGTTTACTAAACTTTTAAAGTTTAGTAAACATTTTAGAATCAAAACATTTAAAAGCAAGGCCCAAAGAGTCCCTCCAAAAGCACCAGTATATTCATACCACTGCACCCAACTCGGAAATTGAGAAAAAGCATTGCCCAGCGTCAGCCATGGCCAAGAGATTTCCCAGTGTAGATGTAAATTTTCAAAAGTTATCCAATAAACAATGAAAGCAGCGTAACCTAATCGAGGCGTAATTTGTTTGGTTTTATGATAGGCCCAAAAAGGAATCGCCATAAAAAATGCGTTCAAAAACATGGCGACGATACCGGCGGCAAAAGCGGTATTTGCTACCCAATAGGTGGCCAACACATTCCAAATCACAAAAGCATTATATGCGAAAAACATGACTTGCCTGCCTTGCTTTTTGTCAGATTTGGATAACTCATGCTCTACCCAAAGTAGCGGAACAAATCCTATGAAAATCAGAGGAGTAGTGGGAAACGGTGGAAACGCCAATGCTAACAAAATACCCGAAAGTGTTGAGGCGCTCAAGTATTTCCATCGAGGTTTTACAGGGTTCCATTTTAGGGTTAAAGAAAGTTGAATGACTTTCCAAATTGCCATGAAAAGTAGGACAGGTCGGTAGCCCCAAAGTTGTTCGGTATTGAAGCGTTGCCACATATCCATGCCCACCCAAGCTGCCACCAAACTTGCTAAAATGATAATCCCGATTCGAAGACGTTTACTCATAGAGTGCGAATTTGAACATTTCAATTTATTTAACGAAGTTTTTTAATCTGGAAAGTTGGAATTGGCTACTTTCGCGCTTCCATTTCTTCATGAAACGGAGGTAATCATAAAATATCCTTAACGTTTTCTTTTTTAAGAATATTCATAGTTGCTTGTAGTTATAGAAGTCTAAAACCATACAACTCAATTATCCACAATACAAAAACATAATTATGAAAAAAATTTTGACCCTTTTGTCTTTTTCAATTTTCTGTTTTTCTCTTTTTGCCCAAACCGCTGTAAAGAAAAATTTCTCTTTCGAAGCTCCTGATGCAACCTTTGCTTCCAATGATATTGGAGATGGATACCGAAGTGAGGAGTTGAAGTCTTCCATTCAACTAAATTTATTCCCAATTTCTTACGAAACTATCATAAAGGACGTTGACACGAACGTAAAAGATAATATGCAAATAGTTTCTTCTGAACCAAAAACAATTGGAATACATAAAGGATACTTGCAAAAAGTGAAATTAGGAGGCTCGGATGGTTTTATCGGCCTTTCATTTTTTATTCCTTCCGGAGAAAAAGAAACAGTTGTGTTGCATGGCTCTTATCCGATTAGCCAAGACGCTGAATTGTTTGAAAAGTACTTGGTTGCTTTTGAGTCTTTAGCGAAGAAATAGACATTTCAAACTGTCAAAAAAATAGGCGATACTTTCAAAAGTGTCGCCTATTTTTTTGCACCCATCATTTTTTTATAATTCGTCTAGTAAAATGTGATTCACAAAGCTCTGGTAAATTTATATCAAGAAAGTAGAACCCATCAGCCAAGCCATCTAACCTTAGATAACAAATACCAGAAGAATAAAACTCGGCTAAGTCTTCGTGTTGCCGCACCAATTTTCCACAGTCATCAAAAATACGTGCGGTTCCTCTACTTAAATTTATAGTATCAGGTATTTCTACGTAAAATTTATCAGAAGTGGGATTTGGGAAAGGCTCTGAAGTCTCGATGTCGCAAAAATCTATTTCGATTTCAAACGTAGCAGCCACCTCACAATCCGGATTGATTTCTTTCAAACAGGCATCCACTTGCGTTTTGGTTTCTCCAATCAATTCTTCATCCGAATGATGCCAGTAAGATTTTCCGCAAAAGGAAATAGTATAGTCTCCCTCTTTTTCTAAATCACCGATAGGATTGGATTGCGCCCAAGTGTTTTCAGTGTCCTCAAACAGCCGTATCAACGCCAGGTAATACTCCTCTCCGTCAATAAAGCGGCCATTGTAATATCTGCACAGCCAACCCTGATCTCCCCAGACAATTATTGTTTTTTTAGTTTCTTCGCCTCCATAGATTTTGGAAATTTGAAATTCAAAACCATGATCTATATTCCTTATTTTTTTGCCTTTGACAATCAAATCAGATTCAACCCAACTTTTATTTAAGTATTCGCAAAAGGTCGGCGGCCCTCCGCAGGAGCAGGCATAGGATTGAAAAGAAATAAAGGTAAAAAATGAAAGGAGGTAAAATCTATTTTTCATCATGATTGAGTTGATTTGTAGAGATAGACAGTCAGGTTTTAAAAAAGGTTGGATCTTGTAAGTAAGTGCTGGGACAAAATTAATTTTAATTTAGAACGGCTTCTTTTTCCGCTATTTCTCCCTAAAAAAATAAGTCCGTAGCGCAGCTATGAACTGATTTTTTAAGAATAACTATCGAAAAAATAAGCTCATTCTATTCTTTAACCTAATTCTGTCCAAGCACTTAATTGGTCATAAATAAGGATAGAAAAAGTCGTGGTTTATTTTTGTGCCAATCGAGGCAATTTTTCTTTGGATAGCCTTAGCTACTTGCTTCGCAGTGAGCTGGGATAGTAGAAAATGAAAAATCTTATTTAGTAAAGTTGAAAAAGTATCCTTTTGATTTGAAGCGGTTCTTTTCCAATTATACTTCGTTAAAAAGCCTCGCCAATGCAGAGGCATTGTCTGCGTTTTTTGCCTTGCCTAATAGAAAAATAACTCATTTCAATTTCGAAACTTAATTCTTTCAACTTTACTTAGTTAAAAAATCCGCCACTTTCTCCACCACCTTATCATACTTCAAAATCCGATAATGCCCCAATCCTTCGGTCACCACCAATTTAGAATTGGGCCATGCTTCATGAATCTCTTCAGCATTTTTAAAACTCGAAATCGGATCATTTTTGTCATGCAAAATCATCAGCTCTTCGATTTGTGTTTTATGCGCTGCCATCGGAATATTCATGTCAATTGGGTGTTCACCAGCGATGTCAAAAATTATTTGATTGACTTTTGGTAATACCTTTTCAGAGAAATTCATGATACGTTCAATCTTCAAAAGCATGTCATCAAAATTGAGGGGCACACCCATCATGATTGCTTTTGGGATGGGCTGATTGGGCATCAATCTTCGAGAAGCATACGCCAAAACTAACCCTCCAAAAGAATGCGTAACTACCGCTTCAATACTTCCCAATCGATTAATCACTGCGGTGATTGCCTCTGCACATTCCGGTAGGGTAGTACGCTTACCTCCAGAATCACCGTGTGCTGGCAAGTCAATTGCAATCACTCGGAAACCCTTGTCTATCAACGGTTTAGCGAAAGCACGCATGGCAGTGCCCCGCGATTCCCAACCATGAACGAGTAGAATATTTTTTTCTCCTCGTCCCCATTCGTACACCTTTAGAATATTAGAACCGACCAATATCTCATTGATTTTAGCTGCCTCCAGAGCATGATCAGAAGTCTTATGTTTTGCGCGCAGGCGAGGCGTTCTGAATTGATTGAAGGCAATTTTTGCTGCTGTTTTTGGAAACAAGCTGCTCAAGATTCCCACAAAAAATTGAACCACTGGCAAGTAAGCGGGAAGCGGTTGTGCCTTCTCATTTCTTTGATATACCGATTCTACCTCAATCGTTTCGATTCTTTTGTCGGCAGAGGAGATTGCCGGACTATATATATTATTCATATCGGGTTGATTTTATTATCCAATATTTTTAAAAATATCGGATACTTTGTTTGAGTATGTTTTTTTCGCCTTTCGGCAAATGAGTTTGGTGTATGTTTACTAAACTTTAGAAGTTTAGTAAACATTGAACTACGATTTTATGGTTTTAGATTATCAATCATTTTGACGAGCTGACGAGTCGTTTTTTTAAACGGCTCAATCGATTGTGTAATTCTTGAAAGCAACATGCCTCCTTCCAACGTTGCCAAAAAGAGGGTCGCAAATTCTTCACTATTGGTGTTGGTTCCAACCTCACCCTTCTTTTTCCCTTTTTCGAGTGTTTTGATAATGGCAGATTCCCAATCAAGAATGGCTTGTTTGACGCCCTCCTTCATGGCTCCAGGCACATTTTCAGTCATCACACCCGTATTCAAAATCGGACATCCACCTTTTATCGGCGGATTGAAAAGATGCTCTTTGTAGAAATAAACGACTGCTTTTAATTTGTCAAGACTATTGTCAATTACACCCGTTCTTCTTCCAATCTCTGCCCAGATATAATCCACCGCATATTCAAAAGCAGCAGCGGCGATTTCATCCTTGTTTTTAAAATTGCCATACAAGCCCCCTTTGGTCAAACCTGTTGCCTCCATGATGTCATTCATAGAAGTACCATCAAAACCCTTCTGATTAAAAACGGCTGCTGATTTTTGAATTATCACTTGTTTAGTGACCTCAGATTTTTTCATAACACAAAAATAGACCGATTGGTTTATTTTTGAAAATATTTTATTGTAATTAACAAATTTACACATTAAGTTTAAAACCAAATGGTCTAAATGTGATTC
>CALDSS010000195.1 GCA_937924495.1 uncultured Saprospiraceae bacterium | reverse complement strand
TCGGTCCCCAAATCGCAAAGGCGTAACCTGCAGGTTGGATGTAAACTATCGGGTCATCCTCAAATTGATTGGGAAAAAAGAATTGAGTTCCAAAATTGACAATAATCACAATGATGAAAAGAAAGAATTGTATTTTTCGTAATTGCATGATGGGTTTATTTGATCTAAGTTTTTGAGCGTTAAAATTCAAAACGCTTTTGCTACGCTTACAAAGGATTTGAGGATAAATTGTTCAGGTTATCTGTGGTATTTCCCGAAAGGGTGGGGGAGGGGAGTTTTTGAAATATTTCAATTTTTGAAGGTCAACCTATTTTACTGAGTACAGGATAAAACATAGGTTTACTTTTGTCCTGTGCTTAGCCTATTTTAGTAAGTCCAAATTCATTGGTTATAAAGAATCACGCTTGGTTGTTTGGGATTTTTGCGACAAGCAAAATATCTACTTAACATAAACTAATTTATAACTCATAAAAATATGAAAATTATAACAATAAAAATTTTATCTGAAGTTTAATTGGTAACATGATTGAAATGTTCAAAAAATCAACCCCTCGCATTCCGCTCCCTTTTGTATGAACATCTCTCTTGTCACGTCTGTTTTTAAGTAGTTAGATTATTCTAAAAGTCGAGTTGGACTGGAAGGAAAACTGAGTTCTGCTTGGCGTAAAATTCAATAAATATCATTTACATGAAAAGGCGTTTCTTATCGACTTGCCTGATCGTTTTTCTATCAGCAAGTTTTTCATTTAACCTACAAGCCCAATACTTCGGGCGCAACAAAGTACAGTACGAGAATTTTGATTTCAAAGTAGAGGAATCTCCTAATTTTGAAACCTATCATTATTTGGATCATAAGGATTGTTTGCACGATTTGCTCAACCAAACAGAGCAATGGTACGGAATGCACCAAGGCGTTTTGAAAGATACTTTCCAAAAGAAAAATCCATTTTTACTTTACAACAATCACCCAGATTTTCAGCAAACGAATTCGATTAGTGGTAGTATCGGGATCGGTACGGGAGGTGTGACGGAGGCGTTCAAAAATCGAGTGGTGTTGCCGATTGCGATGACTAATCAACAGACCAATCATGTGATTGGGCACGAGTTGGTGCACGCATTTCAATATAATATGATCATCAACGGCGATTCGACGAAGCTCGAAAATTTGCGCAATATTCCGCTGTGGATGGTCGAAGGATTGGCGGAATATCTATCCATCGGACGAGTCGATCCGCATACTTCCATGTGGATGCGCGATGCGGTGCTGAATGATGATGTACCGAGCCTGAGCGATTTGGATAATATGAACAAATATTTCCCTTACCGATGGGGACAGGCGTTTTGGGCGTTTTTCACTTCGGCAGTTGGTGATGAGTACATCGAGCCATTTTTTATGCGAACAGCGGACGTTGGTTTGGATATGGCAATCCTTCAAATGTTGGGTATGAAAAAGGATAGTTTTTCCAATATTTGGGAAAAAACGTTGCGCAATCATTACACGCCTTTTTTAAAAGATAAAAAAGAAAGACGCTATGGCAAGACACTCCTTTCGGAGAAAAACTCAGGAAGAATGAATCTCTCCCCTGCGGTCAGTCCCGATGGAAAATACGTGATTTTTTATTCTGAAAAAGACCTTTTTGGAATTGATTTGTTTTTGGCAGACGCACAAAATGGAGAGGTCATCAGAAAAGTGACGAGCACGATTAAGGACAGCCATTATGATGAAATCAATTTTATCGAATCCGCTGGAACGTGGTCGCCCGACAGCAAGCAATTTGCCTACGTGACGGTAAAAAAAGGAGATAATTTCTTAGCCATCAAAGATGTTTTTACAGGTAAACTGAAGGATAATTTCAGAATAAAAGGCGTCCCTGCTTTCACCAATCCAACGTGGTCGCCTGATGGAAAAACCATTGTCGTGACGGGTTTGGTCGATGGTCAATTGGATTTATATTCGGTCAATGTTCGCTCTAAAAAAGTAGTACAACTGACCGATGATAAATACACGGAGATTCATCCCGATTGGTCGCTTGATGGCACACAGATCGTTTTTGCAACGGATAAATTGAGCATGGAAAATGGCAGACGTGCAGGTAAATGGACGTTCAATCTCGCAATACTTGATCCTGTCTCTGGCGCGAAGGAAGATTTCGATGTTTTCCCAACGGCAAACAATCTCAACCCGGTTTTTGATCATCGCGGAGACATTTATTTTCTCTCTGACCGAGATGGATATCGAAATCTGTATCGCTTCGATATTTTCGAGAATGAAGTCTTTCAGATGACCGATTTGTTGACAGGTATCAGTGGAATCACACAGTATGCTCCTGCCATTTCTGTGAGTAAATCTGATAAGCGTGACAAGATCATGCTGACCCATTTCAAAAAAGGAAGTTACACTGTTTTTGCCGGAAGGCAAGATCAATTTTTGAATCAAAAAGTTGATCCAATCGAAACCAATTTTGCTGCTTCCACACTTCCTGACTATGCAAAAGGAGTAACTAATTTGCTCGAAAACAGTCTCGCAAAAATGGATGAGTACGAGCCGCTTCCTTCTTCCGCTTTCGCGGAAAAACCGTACAGACCTAAATTTAAGTTGGACTACGTTGGAGGCGGCGGCGGTATTGGCGTTGGTACCAATAGTGTGGCGGGAACGACCACGGGCTTAGCAGGTGGAGTGGACTTACTTTTTGGCGATATCTTGGGGGACAATCAGGTGTTTACCAATTTCGCACTCAACGGGGAGATTTATGATTTTGGAGGACAAGTCACCTATCTCAATCGCAATAATCGTATCAACTGGGGCGTCACACTGGCACACATTCCATATCGAACGGGTTCGGTGGGTTATGGCGGTCTCGACACTTTACAGTTCAGGACAGGTGAGCCGTTTTTGGCGGAGCGATTTGTCATCAATAATGTGCGTGTATTTCGCGAACAAATCGGAGGAATTGTTCAGTATCCAATTTCTCAAAATCTTCGGATAGAAGCTGGTGCGAATTACTCTTTCTTCTCCAATCGAGTGGACCGGTTAGATAATTATTATGACGCTTTTGGCAGACTCGTTTTGCAGGAGCGCGAAAAAATTGACCCTCAAGCCGCAGGTTTAAACCTCTTTCGAGGAAGTCTCGCCACGACGGAAGCAGCTCTTGTCGGAGATCGTTCTTTTAGTGGTCTGACAAGTCCGTTGGCAGGTCATCGTTTTCGAATTGGTGCAGAGCACTATTTTGGTGATTTTTCTTTTACAAATGCGACCGTTGATTTGAGAAAATATTTTCGTTTGAAACCGATAACGCTTGCCGTGCGTGGTATGCATGTCGGTCGCTATGGTCGTGACGCAGATGGATTTTATCCGTTGTATTTGGGTAGCCCTTGGTATGTTCGCGGACTCGAATATGGCGACGCCCAACGACTATTTCCAGAAAATGGACTTTCCGTCAGCGAGCTTTTTGGTAGTAAAATATTTGTTTCCAACTTTGAAGTACGATTGCCTTTCACGGGACCAAAACAACTTAGTTTAATCTCCAGTAAATATCTTCTCACAGATTTGAATCTATTTGTTGACGGCGGAATGGCATTCGACGATGTTCCAGATTTTGAGGGCGTTCGCCAAAACAATTCCATGTATTTCGCGACAGCGGGTGCTTCCGTACGTGTGAATCTGTTGGGTGCTTTAATTGTGGAGCCGTACTACGCATTTCCGTTGATGAAGGAGACCAGAGGATTTTTTGGGTTGAATATTATTCCCGGTTGGTAGGGGGTAAATTGTTAAATGGCTAAATGGCTAAATGGTTATATGGTTGGATGGTTTAGGGAAACCATTCAACCATACAGAGATTCAACAATACTACTTTGATTAAATGGCTATACGGTTCATCGCTTAGAAAAACCATATAGCCATTCAACAATTTAACCATGTTGACTATCTCAATTGAAACTGAGCAGAGCCAATCAAACCAAAATCAGTGTAAATATTCGCTTGGTAAAAACCAGGATTTAAGCGGCTCTCGATAGGCTGTTTAAACTGAATACGCACATCATTTGCCAAATCAACTGTTTTGCTTTGTTGGGCAGTAATGACAGTTGCCAATCCACCTTCGATACTTGGATCAATCACCACCGTTTGTGGATAATTGACGACCATCGGATCTCCTTTTGCA
>CALDSS010000194.1 GCA_937924495.1 uncultured Saprospiraceae bacterium | reverse complement strand
CAAATCTTTATCTGCGCCCAACTTCGCTTGAATCAAGTGATCACAGTGTACGGTAGAAGGAACTGCAACTTTATCTTTTCCAGCCATCATAAACTGGAGCAAAGCCATCTGAGCCGTAGCGTCTTGCATCGCTACTCTATCTGGTGCAAAGAACACATAGTCTTCTCCTCGTCCGTAGTTCTTCAATGAAGAATCTTCGTGAAGGTGGCTGTAAAGAATTTTTTCTGCAAGCGTAAGCGGCCTGTCTAATTTTGCTCTGATTTTTTCGATTTTTCCAGGAAGGTCTGCATAGACCTTCTTTATCATATCAATGTCAAATGCCATGATAATTTTGATTTTATTTTGAATAAAGAGGTGTCAGGAGCAAGGAAATCTGAAGTCGAATGAATAAACTTCTATTTTTTCCTCGAAACTGTGTTTCTGTCAAATAAACGTTTGAAGAAAACTAAGGTTTTCTTCACGGCTGCAAATGTAGGGAATTTAGATGTTTTTGAAAGCGGTTGAGGTAATATGTATATTTTCTTGATAAGGATTAATACCCGTAAATTTCAACGTAATTCAAATGATGTAAAAATAACTCTACTGATTGGCAATGATCCTCTGAATTTTTCAACTTCATTTTCTTTGACTTCGACTCAATAACAATTTCAATAGGAGATTCCATATAGCCGTTACGGAACATAACAATCTTCCTATCATGATTCTTAAGAACACAGAGGAAACCTTCCTTTAAGTAATTTAGTGTCTCTTTTTTTAGAAGCACACTTTTAGGACTTAAATTTTCATCTTCAAAGTTTACTACAATAGAATCATTGTGAGAAGTAAATTTAAAGTTAGTACCAAAAATACTCTCGTCAGTTATTGAAAATTCTAATTGTTCAAAATACCAAGCTAAGTTATTTGAATTGGGTTTTAGATTTTTATTGCAACTACATAAAGAGAGTAAAGAGTAGAATTAAAATTATTTGGTATTTCATCCAAATACTTCTTTTAAATCAATTTCAAAATTCTCAAAAACACCAACACTTACTTTTTCACCAGAAAGAAAAGGTTTTTGGCGTTGCAATTGGTATTTTCCATTTTCATCTAAATGATACACCAAAACTGTTTGGTCAGTCGGATGAACAATCCAATACTCCTTCACGCCTGCGTGTTGGTAAATTTCAAATTTTTCGTTGAGGTCTTTATTAATGGTTCCTTTTGATAAGATTTCAATAATCCAATCAGGAGCACCAGTACAACCTTTTTCAGTGATTTTTGATAAATCGCAGATTACCGAAATATCAGGTTGAACAACTGTGTCAATTTTATCAGGAGTTTGTTTTTTTAGTGGCAGGGGTAAAACTACATCAAAAGGAGCATGATAAATTTTACATTTTTTCTTTTTTAAAAAGTGCTTGATTTGATAGAAAAACTCACCAGAAATATTTTGATGAGACTCTTTCGGCGCCGGAGACATTTTATAAATCTTTCCTCTGATCAATTCAACCATTTCGTCAAATTGCCAAGTCAGATAATCCGCGTAGGTATATCTTTTTGAAAAATCTAATTGATTAATGTCTGTAATCATATTTCAAAAATAACTAAAAATTCGGTGAAATGGTTTTTCTACCGATAAACCATCCTTTCTCCATCTTTCAATTTCAAAATATACCAGCCCACTGCGATGGTCAGTGCTAAAGAAATCAAACCTGGCAACATAACAGAGCTATCCATTGCGGCAGGTTCCATTCCAGCTATCTCCTCTGGATAAAAATAGGCGGCAATAACCTGAGCGCCATTATTCACTGCATGTGCTAAAATTGGTACCCAAAGGTTTCGTGTCCAATAAAAAAGGTATCCGAGTACAAGCCCTAAAACGACTCTTGCTAAAAAGCCCTCAAATTGCATGTGAATAGCACTAAAAATAATAGCCGAAACTAAAACAGCCACATGTGGATTAGAAATAATTTTTTCAAAACTATCTTGAATGATTCCTCTAAAAATCATCTCCTCGGCAATGGCTGGTAAAACTGCAATCACCAATAAATTGAACATCAACTCCATTGGTGAATCCATCACTAAAATGCCTTTGATAATTTCAGCTGTTGCATTTTCCATATCCATCAACGAATCTGGAAGTGGAAGCAAACTATTCAACCAATAAGTAAATTGAGCAAAAGGAAAAGCGACAAGTATCATTACAGTTCCCAGACCAAGATATTTTGCCATTGGTGCAGCATCCATTCGCTGGTAACTCGTCCAATCCATTTTATAAAAAATGTAACTGGCAATTACCGCAGGTAATAAAAAAGCAAATAGATGATTTAGAAAAGCAGCAGAGCGCATAGCATTTCGCTCGCCAAGCGGACTTCCTTCCGAGAAAGTGGAGGTTAAGGATTGCATATCAAGTCCCATAACAGACAAGACACCCATCGTCACTAAACCACCGACTAACATGCCCGTAAATACTAATCCAAGGGTAATTGCAATTCGCATAATTGGTGAGGGGCCTCTTTGATCAAAAGGTAAATGTTGCTCCATGATTTATGTTTGTTTTGAAAATAGAGGCAAAAGGTAAGAAGAATTATTGAACCATATAAGGCACACAAGAACATATAAGTAGTCTCTTCTCGAAATCCTATATGACCTTCTATGTCTTACATGGTTTTAAAAACTATTTTTCAATAATCGTCATCTCACGAGAATAGCTCAGACCTGTAAAAATCCCAAGCGCATCCGCCGTTCCGCCAAGGTTGCTGTCAATAGATGCAGGTTGCCCAAATGGATTGCCATTGGATTGAACTGAAATAATTACACTTTCGTAAAAGTCTGCATAATCCCGATTCATGTTGAAAACGGTATTCCAAATCGTGTCACCTACTGGATAATCGAAACCAGTTCCAAAAACAATTCTTCCATTATCTGCAAATTGGTCTGTTGCCAAAAAATCTTGTTGTGCGCTACTATCAACCAAACTGTTCCAATGAAACTGACGTCGAAAACGATTTTCAATATTTGGATCTGGATCTGTAAAATAGGTCAGTGCACGTGCCATTGTATCTGTGGCCGCATCCGATTCAAATTCAATTACAACACTATCAATCGGTACTTTAACAGGAATAGTTGTTTTGCTCGTGATAGTGTTACCATCGGCTAAAATAACTTCCAACTCAAACGCATTATCAAAATCTTCGGGTACAATTTCAGGACTTCCGTAATTGAAGATTTTTTGAGTAAAAGGGTTGAAAAATAGCCCTTCGACCAAGGTTACGGTTTTGCCATCATGCGTAATATTTATGGTTGCACCTTGTTCTATTACATTTTCCAGAAATTGGCCATCACTGGTATCGAAGGGAGCAAAAAACTCAAAACTGCGTGTCAACAATAATTGATAAGGCTGACCTGGTTCTAAATAGCATTCCAGTACTGGTTGGCGATCATACTCTGGGAGTTCCAAATCAACATCATTCGTCAAATTACAAGCACCAAAAATGCTGATTAGAAAAATAACTGGGAGTATATATTGAAATTTCATTTGTTTACTTTTAAATATTGGTGATTGGGAATTAGAATTTGAAATTGTAGGTTAATGCTGGCAAAATCGGGAAAAGCGAAACCTGCTTTGCCGTTACACCAGTTGGAAGTTCAATCAAATTACCATCATTATCAGTGCCTTCTGCAAAGTCCACATCAAGAAAAATGAAGAACGCATTCCGACGATCATAGGCATTGATAACACTCAAGGTCAAATCACTTTCCCAACGACGATTAGGATTTTTACGTTTCTTTTTTAAACCAAGTTTGATAATCAGATTCAAATCTAAACGGTGGAAGGCTGGCAATCTAAAGGTGTTTCTATCTCCATAACTTGGCACCACTGCTTGAAATTCTGCCCCTGGCACATCCTGAAAAGTAAATCGCCCACTAGGCAACCAAGACAAATCTCCTGAACCATACACCCAAGTCGCACCTGCTCTAAATCGCTCATTGATTTTATACATCCCAACGATACTGATGTCATGACGACGATCATATCTCGGAGCGAAATATCGACCCTCCATCACATCACCTTTTGGCCCAAAGAAGTTTCCACGACGAATTTTGGAATAGGTATAACCAATCCAACCCGTCAAATCGCCCGTGCGTTTTTCAAGACTAATTTCCCCTCCGTAAGCGTAGCCATCTCCGAAAACGAATTCTTGTTCCAACTCATCGTTGGCAAACAGTTCTGCGCCATCAATAAAATCAATTTGCTTGTCCAATAGTTTATAGAAATATTCATTGGTCAAAAACACCTCTGTGCCAAACAATTTGAACAATGCAGAACCACCCACGGCGACTTGATCTGAAATCTGAGGTTCAACCAATTTTGTAGAAGGATACCAAACATCGGTTGGCAAAGAAAGGCCTGAGTTAGACACCAAATGCACATATTGATTCATGCGTGCATAACTTCCTTTTAGTGAAAAAGAATTGGTGACTTTATAATTTGCCGCTACTCGGGGTTCTAATCCGTAATAAAAAGTACCGTCATTTGAAAAACCTGAAAGTCGTAAACCACCATTCACTTTGAGGCGAGGAGAAGCTTCCCAGTCATCAGAAATATACAAACCATATTCGACGCCATCAAACTCATTTCCACCAGAGAAAGAAATTTCTCCATCGTCCGAACCTGCTTTCAATCGACCTACCGTAAACTCATGATAGGTAACACTTGCACCATAACGCAACGTGTTTTTTGAATTCAAATTTTGATAAAAATCAGTTTTTAAATTTACGTCTCGAATTTTAGAATCAAGAGCGAAAGAGAAGCCAACAATTTCATTTGAAATTTTATATCGATAATCTGAAAACGTAACCGTCGTATTGGAAAATAGCTTTGGATTAAATTGATGATTCCAACGCGCTGTGCTCGTTACATTTCCCCAATTAAAACCAAAATTGAAGGTTTCATTATTAAATCCAAATTGGTCTCGCCCAAAATATCCACTCAAGTACAAGTGATCTTTTTCTCCAAGTTTGAAATTGATTTTGGTATTTAAATCATAAAAATAATAGTCCGGAATTGGCTGATTATCTTCCACCCCTTCATTTGCTTTGTTGACTTGGCGGGTAATCAAATCAAAATAAGTTCTCCTTCCTGAAACGATGAAAGAAGACTTATCTTTTTCAATTGGACCTTCCAATGTCAAACGAGAGGAGATGATTCCAAGACCACCTGCTCCGCTAAAACGCTTGTTGTTTCCTTCTTTCAACTTCACATCAATCACCGATGAAAGACGGCCACCATATTGAGGTGGAAAACCGCCTTTATACAATTTCAAATCTTTTACCGCATCTGTATTGAACGTACTAAAAAAGCCGAAAAGGTGATTCGGATTGTAAACAATCGCTTCATCCAAAACAATTAAGTTCTGGTCTTGGCCGCCCCCTCGGACGTATAAACCAGTTGTCCCTTCTCCACCTGAAGGAATCCCAGGTTTGAGTTGGATAACTTTCAAGATATCCGTTTCTCCAAGAACGGAAGGCAGTGTTTTCACCTCTTTTGTCGTAATTCCTTCAACGCTCATTTCTGTCGAACGAAGTTGTTCTTGGTAGGAATTTGCTTTTACTACTACTTCTGCTAATTCAATTCCTTCGCCCATGCCAATGTCCAATTTTTGGTCGGCAGTAAGGGTGATATCTCTTTCTGAATTTTGAAAACCAATATAGCTGAATTCAACTTTTAGTGGCTGATTGGCAGGCAATGAAATGGAGTAAAAACCATATTCGTTCGTCGTCGTTCCGGCTGCCACTTCGGCAACATAAACGGTTGCTCCAATTAGCGTTTCGCCACTTTCTCCGTCCGTAATGACGCCACTTAGCGTAAATTTTTCTTGTGCAAAACTGTTTATGGAAAAGAACATCCATAAAAATAGAATCAATCGTGTCGGGTGCATTCTGTTTTAATTAAAATTAAAGTTCTGATTTTTGAGTAAAGACAACCCAAATCTCAAATACCCTTAAATTCTTTTGGCAAAGTTAGTAGTGGTCGGTAATTTGTTTTGTTTCCCGAAAGGGAGCGCAAACATAAACAGCCAATATGATTTTGGTTTAAAATTTCTATTAAAAGATAGCTTTTATCTAAAAAAATGACGTTGGAGCAACAGCCCTAAGGCATGTCTTTATCAATTGTCACGATGTGGGCTACTTCGAAAAAACCATGGCCGTTTTCAATATTTGATTGGATCAAAATAGGGTTTAGGATAAATTCAATATCATCGTCAGCGTTTTGCTGTGCTATTTGAGAAGAACGAAAATTAAATCTATCTAAAGTAGTTGATTTTAAGGTAATACTGACTTTTTCAGCATACTCTTCTTTTCCAAAATCAAACTCTGCAATAAATTCAATAAAAGAAGATTTTCCTCCCTCAACAAAAAAGATACTATTCTTTTCCAACTCTATCGGATTAGAATCTTTTGCGGGGAGAATGTTCGGAAAAAGTCGAGTCGAGGCCAAAACTGAAGTCGTGTCATTTATTTCAATGCTTGTAAAGCCTCCAAAATTGGTCGTGATTTCGTAAAAATCTGGTGCTGCAAATTCATCATCTAATTCAAGAGAAAAAAGATAGCTCAATCTGCTTCTACTCGTATCTAAAAAGATAGAATCAAATAATTCAATTTCTATGTTTTCGATGGCAACAGGCGGCGGCATCACAACCGATGACTTTAATGTGCCGAACCCTTCTTTTTCAATGATTAAGTCATAAGATTTTCCGCTTTCCGGAATCAAATCAAACGATTGGTATTGAGCAACTCCAGTATCGTATGGTAAAGGATACTCATTGCTCCCATTCAAAATTCTCACTGCTGCATCAGCTACTAATGGACTCTGCGAATTGTCCCGTGAGTCAAGCGTTTCCGTCAAAAAAACACTGGCACCCTCTTGATCCATTTGCGCTAATACTGCCAATTCAGGTTGATGCGCCGGTCGCGGAAAGTCTATCGGTTCTCTACAACTGAAAATCAATAAAATTGAACAAACCACAAACAATGAGATATTTTTCATTCCACAATAAACTGATAATCAAATATTTAAGAAGAAAACTATTTTTCAAAAATACCTTTAAAAACAAACGTCGCTGGACCACAAAGCCAAATATTCTTAAATTCTTTCCCTTCTTTTTCTAATTTAATTTCCAGATTTCCACCTTTCGATTCAATCGGAATTTTAAATTTTGAACCCTTTTTTTGTTTGCTCACAAAAGCAATCGCAGCCGCTGTAACTCCAGTACCACAAGAAAGTGTTTCATTTTCTACGCCTCGCTCATAAGTTGCTACTTTAATCCCATCTTTTAGCTTTTCTACAAAATTGACATTAATACCTTCTTTTTTGAAAGGCTTGCTGTAACGGATCGCACTTCCCTCTTTTTTCACATCGATTTTATCTGATTTTTTCACGAAAGTGACATAATGTGGCGAGCCTGTATCGAGCACAAAATGATCCTTGTTCGTAGCTACTTTTTCGACATCTGACATTTTCAGCTCTACCCAGTTTTTTCGCTTCACTTTTGCTTCATGTGGCCCATCAATGGCAAGAAAATAGGTCTTCTTTTCAAAGACGCCCAATTTATGAGCAAAAGCGGTAATGCAGCGCCCTCCGTTCCCACACATCGAGCTTTCATTTCCATCAGAGTTAAAATAGACCATCTCAAAATCGTAGCCTTTTTTATTTTGAAGTAGAATGAGACCATCCGCACCTATTCCAAAGTTTCTATCGCACATTTGGCGAATAATTTTAGTATTTCTTCGAGTGAGGTATTTTTTATTGCGTTGGTCAATCAATATAAAATCGTTCCCTGTCCCCTGATATTTGTCAAAAGGTATATCCATCTAATTGTTTGTTTTTAAAGTATCTGAAGTATTCGGTCTTATTTGTGGTGTTTCAAAAAGGTCGGTTGGTTTTTCTACCGGAGCAATGTAGTGATGTTTATAATAAATCAAAGCTCCGAAAAACATAATGACGCCTAAGGAAACAAAAGATAATTTCCAGCCCCAAATGTTCCCGATATATTCATCACTTTGAGGAAACAACCTTTTCATGTCTTGTTTTTCTTTTTGAGTAGGCATATCTGTTATTTTAAAGATAAATATTTTGAGGTTGTACAACTACAGAAAGTATTTGACGTTCCTTTTCCATAGAACTTGTTTTTTAACTGCAAACAAGTTCGAAGAAAAATAGATTCTCTTGCGAGAATAGTCTATTTTGCAAAACCCAAACAAAGTTAAGAATAAGAATCAACCCGACGTAGTATGAAAAATTTAGGATTAGTAGTTGTGACCTCCCTTTTGAGTGCCTTCTTCGCTGTTTTTATCTATAAAACAATGTTTGAAGAGCCTCAAAAGATTCTCATCAAAGAAACACTTCCTGCCAAACAGGTGGACTATAATTATACTCAAGAAGCTCCGAGCCGAGCCGCTTATGCTTCTTCTTCCATTGCAAGTAATCCAAATTTTGTTGAAGGTGCCGCTGCGGTGACCCCCGCGGTGGTCAATATTAAAGCTTCGCAAGAAAGTGATTATTTCTGGGGAGGTGGCGGAAATAGTTATGGTGCTTCTACTGGTTCGGGAGTTATTATTTCAAGAGATGGATACATCGTTACCAATCGTCATGTAATTGATGAAGGTGATAATATTGAAGTTACCCTCAACGACAAACGTGAGTTTTCTGCCGAGGTGATTGGCTCAGATCCTTCGACTGATTTAGCTTTAATAAAAATAAAAACGGACACTGAATTGCCTTATCTAAGTTTTGGAAATTCTGACCGTTTGAAGATTGGAGAATGGGTGCTCGCAGTTGGAAATCCATTCAATTTAGAATCTACGGTGACAGCAGGAATTGTCAGCGCAAAAGGTAGAAATATCAATATCCTCGAAGATCAATACAGTATCGAATCTTTTATTCAAACAGATGCAGCGGTGAATCCTGGAAACAGTGGTGGCGCTTTAGTTAACCCAGAAGGAGAATTGGTTGGTATCAATACCGCCATTATTACTCGTTCGGGTAGATATGAAGGCTATTCATTTGCTGTTCCAGCAAATTTGGCTTCAAAGGTCATCAATGACCTTCGACAATTTGGAGAGGTTCAACGTGCTATTTTGGGTGTCAATATTGAAGCAATCGATAATAAATTAGCTGAAAAATTAAATCTCCCAACTGTTGAAGGTGTCCACATCAGAGAGGTCACCAGAAAAGGGAGTGCTGATTTGGCAGGCATGAAACCAGGAGATGTCATCATAAAAATTAACGGTAAGAAAACCAGCACCATGCCTGAATTGCAAGAGCAAATCGGTCGTTATCGCCCTGGCAACATGGTGACCGCTCAGTTTTATAGAAATGGAAAACTGCAACAAGCCAAAATCACACTGAAGAATAAAAATAATTCAGTAGCGATGTCTGCTAATCATCGAGACGAATTCCTTTTGGATTTAGGTTTTGAGTTACGTGACTTGGTGCCTTCTGAAGAGAAACGATTGGGCATGAAAGGTGTGAAGGTCGTGAGTATCTATAGAAACAGTAAAATCGAAAGAACAGAAATGGATCCTGACTATATCATTACGAAAGTGAATGATAATAGAGTGAGAAACATGCAAGAGTGCGTCAATGCTTTGAAAGAAGCTAAAGGAAAAGTGCTCTTAGAAGGATTTTATGAAAACTATCCTGGGGAGTATTATTATACTTTTTCGAAAAGGAAGTGATTCTCATTTAGTGTTTGTTGAATGTAAAAATCGGGTAGTTCCAAGTGAGGAGCTACCCGATTTTTTATTTTATCAATTGGTATTTGAATGAAATTGAACTTCTTCTTGCTGTAAAATTTTCTTCACCCTCAAGTGGAAAAACATGCCTTAATTCAAACGAAGCATAATCTAAATTGGAATTGAGAATGAGGTACTAAGACCTTTAACATTATTGAAGAACAAACCGATATCGCCTCCATTAATACGATAGTTTCTACGAGCCTCACCTATGGTATTTAAATCTGAAATAAAAGCTCCTCCTACTCCAATTTTAAATGGTTTCTCCTTCAAAAGGAAGTGGTAATTAACGCCTAAATTAGAGGTTTTGATAAAGCTATTAAAATTTCTAACAACGGAACCGGCTATTAAATTTATGTGCCAATCCTAGCAATATTCAATGATAAATTATACTTTTTTTTTGAGAGAAGATATTCTCACTTGTGATTGAAGTTACAGTTGCCAAAAAATTATAAGAGTAAGAAAGTGAAAATGGGAAAGAGTCATGCACAACATTTACTCCAATTCGAGGTGATGAGTATAAATCCCATGCATCTGGGAAAGATGGCGCAGAGCCTTCAACAGTATAAAGAGAGGTTCCATATTCAGCAACCATACTCAACTGACACGAGCATTTCAAAACAAAAAAGATACATACGAAAAGTGAAAAGTAGAATTTCATTTGCTATTTTTAATTTTAGCTCTCCGCCGTTTTCTATTTAGGAAATAGTGGAGAGCTAAGTTTTTAAAAGTCCACTCGTCTCCTATCTTTCTTTTTTCAAGCATGCATGTGATCTATTATGTAAAGACTTTCTAATTTTCTTTACATAACATCGTCAGTATGTAAAGATTTTTTCATTTCCTTTACAAAAGAGATTCAATAAAAATTTTAGTTATTCTATCACCACCTTCTCCGTAATCAATCCATTCTCTGATTGAATTGTTATGAAATAAAAACCAGCAGGATAATCTCCAACCTCTAAATTTAAACCCTGATTTCCTTCCAAAATTCTTATGGTTTGTGATTGCATCATTTTTCCACTTACTGTGAATATTTTCACATCCACCGTTCTGGAAATTTTGGAATCAAAAGCTAAATGAAGCATTTCTGAAGTAGGGTTTGGATAAATTGATAATTCGGAGCCATCCTCTAAAACTTGGATGCTCGATGTCAATTGAGATTCGATAATAGTTCCACGCTCAGGTGCTTTGGTGCAAAGGTTGTCTCCTTCTGCCGTAGTCACACAAACTTCTCCATCATAATTGAACATATCCATCAATTCAAAATCATCCATAAACCAACCATCACCGCTTCCTCCATTGAAATAATCATTATAGGACGTTCCAGTGATTTCATCAATTATGCGTGTTCCAAATCGAAAACGGACATATAAGTCTTCATTATTAAAATCCGATAAATCAATATAAGAAGCCTGAAAATCAGCGCCGCTTTGCCCAGAAAAACCGTAGAGATATGGTTCAAAAAATGCCTGATAAGCCAACAAGCCTGAGTAGCTGTTTCTAAAAATAGCATCTGCTTTATTTTCAAATCTTAAACCATCTGTCGAAAGTTCAACCACCCCACCATGCTGACCAATATAAGAATCATACTTATGATAAAATCTCAAAACAGGCTGTCTTCCGCTCACAGAAAGTGGCTCGGCCAAAATCAATAATTGACGCGTCTCTACACGAGAATCATCTACTCGCCAAGACCAACCATCTCCAGTGGATGCGTTATTCGAAACTCGCCAAATATTTGAACTGATGTCTGGATCACTGTGAATATCAATAAACCATCTATCTTCTGTCGCTTGCGAATTATCAGGCACATCATCCAAATACATTTGAAGAGAATATTTCTCCGTATCAGTGAATGCATTGTAAGTAATTGTCACTTCCTGACCTACCGCAAGACTTTCTCCAGCAGCCAACTCAAAAGCTACCATGCCGGGATTAGTGGTATTTACATTTATCAAATTAGACGTAATACCAGTAATACTTTGCACGCCTGAAAAAGTAAGTCCTTCTGGCAATTCATCTGTCACTACAACATTTGAAAGAGGTTGATCTTTATTATTTAAAATAGTGATAGACATAGTGATTTCATCTCCGGCATTAGCAAGTGGAGTTGCTGTTTTGGCTATCAAAAGTTCTTTCATACACGAAGGCATAGATTCAAAGCTTTCTACATTATCACCTACGATGTTGCTACTGCCTTGATCAGCATTAAAACCAAGTCCACGACGTGCAAAAACATTCCAAATCAAACATTGGTTGTCGCCATTATTGAGCATTCTATCGGCTGCCAAAATCGCATCACGCCCATCTACAAACCCTGGACTACACGGTTGCAAACGCATGCCTTCCATCACTAATCGAATGGCCATATTGTTACCACCGGTGCCATGCAGCACATCTGCATCAAAACCATATTCATCGGCCATTGCCCAATACAAGTCCCAAAGCATCGAACACCAAACCGAACCCAATCCATGCGGAATGCTCAGCTGCGAAGCATCTTCATAAGTCACTGGATTAATGCTCATATCTGTAGAATATTGAAACGGACGAATGCCCCTTCCGTCAATCGCTTCCTTGTCAGAGTAAGTACCAACACCGCGTGGAGTAGTTCTGTCAGATTCTTTTGCAGTCGTTACAAGTGCAAAGAAATCACTCCAACCCTCTCCCATTTGTTCTTCGTTGAAAAGGCAAAATGTATTATCAGCACCGCCAGTCAATCTGTGGGAAATACCATGTGCATACTCGTGCGCTATAATTCCATTATCAAAATCTGAAGCAACCAATGAAGCGCCAGAGGTAGGTCGAGGCATAATGGTGGCCGTCATTCCATCATTCAAAAACTGACGTAATAATGCACAATCACTGCTACTCAAAGAAACGGTTGGAATGGTTGGTTCTTCCGCTGGATTATTACCGCGCATATCAGGTGCACCTTCCGTGTAATTACAAATCACTACGGCAATCGCCCCAGCCTTTTCTGCATTTAAAGTTTTATCTTCATAAAAGCAGGTACCTCTGTCTATCAAAACGATTTTTCCCTCTACATCTTCTCTTTTCATCGGTTCGCACCCATCTGTTTCGCTTGGCGCGAAAACGCCATCACTCGGTAGCACAACCTCGCCACTGATATTCGTATTTCCATCTACTCTTGGGCCATATAAAGCGGAACCCGTATTGTACCAACCTGTGACATCTTCATTTCCTTCAATGTACAACAAGTTCGAATTGGTGTTCCATAAGTACATCTGCATTTTACTCGGAATCCCATCTGGTTCTGTTGCAAAATTTGCATTATTCTCACCACTACCATCTTGCGCTTCGGCAATTATATAATCGTTTGGCATTCCATTTTTACCATAATTATTTGCCTGAAAATTACCTGCTTCTTCTGTAAAACCATATTGATAAGCAATGTCATGCATCATATTGGTCATGTAAAAAAGATTCGTAACAGAGGCATCGGCAATTTGAGAAGGTTCTAAATTTTCATCAAAAGGAAAATCAAAAATCAAATCAGCGCCTCCATCTGGCTCATCTCCGTCAGAGGATCCGCTATTGTTCGAATCCAAATATGCGTGTGCGTTATTGCCTCTCGTAATGGTAAAATCAGCTCCTTCAACGCCATCCACATCATGCCATCCAAATGGAGAGGCCGTTGAATCCTCTGGCGAAGTAACCAATACATGAGGCCCATGATTTGGACTTTCTGTTGGCAATTCAAAAACGCGATAACTACCACCTGCTGCCGCTAATTCAGGCAGATTGTTTTGTTCTTCTGAATGAGTATGTCCACATGCTTTTTCAGAATGAGGACCATCTCCAAAAGAACAATAGACGGTGAGATTATTTTGGTTTAAAATTTCGCCCGAAAGGGCATCCACACTCAACGACCAATTATCTGCATTTTCGAGCATGTTAATAGATAAATTCCAGGCTAATTTTAATGCGCCATTTTTCGTAGGCTGAAAACGTAATTTAACTCGGATATCTGATTCTGAAATATTTCCTTTTTCAAAAATAAACTCCTTTTCATTTTTCTTTTCTTTTAAAACAGGCGATGATTTTGCCGCTAAGGCGGAAATTTCAAGATGCTCGATAGCAGCAAGAATCGCTTCGACAGGTTTCAATTCAGGTTGAGTTTTATTTACTCTTTTTTCAATATTTGAAAAAAGACGATTTCCGACATGAACCACTTCGTTTTCTTTAGAAAGCGTCACATTGAAAATAGCATTTTGTATCGGAATATTTTTATATCGCTGATTAAAGTAAAGGTATGTCGCCCCTGTCTTTTCGTCTTGATAGGCATTTTTCAAATGCAAATTTTCAATATCAGTTTGCTCCAAATTCCAATCCCCAAGATGCGCTTGAAGATGTGTCAAAGCAATTTGCTCTTGTTGTTGAAATTGAGCAAATATTGGCGTTCCAATTCCTAAAAGAAAAAAAGCAAAGGATAGTCGGATTATGAATTTCATGGATATTTTTTTTGAATGAGATGTCTTTGTTTACGGGTAGGTATTCATGTTGATTCCAAAAATAGACTTTTATCGACCTTGATATTGCAGAAGGTGGCTTCGAAACTTACTTATGTTTCAAGGGTTACAAAAAATTACCTTTGTGTTTTAATAAAATTAATATGGCAGAAAATAAATTTTGGAAACTCCTCCGTAAAGGAGAAACCACCGATCTTAAACTCTTCAAAGGTCGATTCGATTTTTATTTAAATAAACGAACGGGCAAGGAAGAGCGGATGATTGTGATGCACTCAAGAGATGCCGCAAATGTTTTGGCAATCACCAAAGAAGGGAAAATTGTCATGGTTCGTCAATTTAGGTTTGGTATTGAAGAAGATACTATCGAAGTACCAGGCGGATTAGTTGAAAAAGGGGAAGACCCTATGATTGCTGCTCAACGAGAGTTATTGGAAGAAACCGGCTACAGCGGTGGCGAGTGGTCATCACTCGGATATATTCATTCCAATCCAGTTTATATGCGCGGTATGATTCATCAATATCTAGCGGTAGGCGTCGAAAAAACAGATGCTCAAGAATTAGATGCAGGTGAAAATATTGAAGTCCTCGAAATTGATCCAGAAGAGTTGAAAGTATTTTACAAAAATGAATCACTCCGACACCCACACACCATGACTTGTGTTTCTAAAGTTTTTGATTTGTATGAGAAGGTGAAGCTTTAAAATTTATTGAAGAGGCAACACATACTGATAGATAGAAACAAAATGACAAAAACTACCCAACAAAACAAAAATATGAAAAATCCCATGATTGAATTTTAAACTATGCCAACTGAAAAACACAGCACCAATTGAATAAAATATTCCACCTGACATCAACCAAATCAACCCTTGTTCCGAAAGATTTTCCATCAATGGATTGATAGCAAAAAGGATAAGCCATCCCATCAAAACGTACATGAACATAGAAAGACGCGTGTATTTTCCAGTAAAGAATAATTTAAAAATAACACCCAAAATCGCAATAGACCAAACCGTTCCAAAAAGTATCCAACCCGTCTGACCTTCGAGTGTGATGAGTGTGAAAGGCGTATAAGTTCCAGCAATCAAAACGAAGATGGCAGCATGATCAAAAATATTTAATCGGTTGCGAAGCACTTGATCTTTCGTGCCATGAAAAAGCGTAGAAGCTGCATAAAGTACTATCAAACTAAACCCATAAACACTGGAACTGACGATAAAACGATAGTCATCAAATTGACTTGCTTTCATCAACAGAAGCACCGTTCCCACGATACTGAGCAAACACCCAAAACCATGTGACCAAATATTGAAGCGTTCCTC
>CALDSS010000193.1 GCA_937924495.1 uncultured Saprospiraceae bacterium | reverse complement strand
CCTGCTACTGCTGACGATTTTATGAAAGAGCGTCTTCCGACTTTTGTTTTTATAATTGCCATGATTATTTTTTATGAGTAGCACAGGCATCTTGCCTGTGTTTCTTTGAGTTAGCAAAATTTATGAAAGTTGAGTATCGTGGCACGACTTCAAGTCGTCCCACGATTTGGGGATGCGCTAATTCGTGGGACGACCTGGAGTCGTGCCACGAAAGTGTTACCCTTTCGCCGCCGTTTTTATTGCTGCTTTGATACGCGTATAAGTTCCACATCTGCAAATGTTGCCATTCATAGCGGCATCAATTTCCTTGTCACTCGGATTAGAATTGTCATTCAAAAGAGAGGCAGCACTCATGATTTGTCCTGCTTGACAATAGCCACATTGAGGCACATCATGCTTTAGCCATGCTTGTTGCACAGGGTGCGTTCCATTTTCGGAAAGTCCTTCGATGGTGGTGATAGATTGGTCTCTTACTTTTGAAATGGGCATCTGACAAGAGCGCATCGCTGTGCCATCTACATGAATGGTACATGCGCCGCAAGCTGCGATACCGCAACCGTATTTCGTTCCGACTAAACCAAGTGTATCGCGAAGTACCCAAAGCATTGGGGTGTTTGGGTCGGCTTCTACTTGTTTTTCTTTTCCGTTAATTTTTAGGTTGAATATTGCCATAAGGAATGGATTATTGATTTAATATTGTATCGGCTACAACTTCGAATTTAGTAGTCTTTGGCCAAAATACGATTTTCACATTAAGACAAAAAATTATTCTTGACTTGAGGCAAAATAATCTTCTATTTTAAACAACTCAGTAAAAGAAAAACATAATTTCTGATTTGCTGTTATCCTCTTAATTGTAAATTTTGAGAAAATATGTCTAATAAAACCGTATTAATTGGAGGAGGCACTGGCTTGGTCGGAAGCAGATTGAGTGAATTGCTGGAAGCAAAGAACTACGAAGTTCTTCATCTTAGTAGAAAAGCCAAACCAGATGCTCGATTTCCTGCGTATGCTTGGGATTTAAAAAACAAAACCATAGATGAGGAGGCCATCCAAAAGGCTGATTATATCATCAATCTTGCTGGTGCTGGTATCGTTGATAAACGATGGACAGCTTCACGCAAAAAAGTAATTATTGATAGTCGTGTTGACGGTACACTCTTGCTCAAAAATGCTTTTCAAAAGGCAGGGAAAACACCCAAGGCATTTGTTTCTGCTTCAGCTATTGGCTATTATGGAAATACAGGCGAAGATTTAGTGACAGAAGAAACGCCACCCGCCGATAACCGCTTTCTTTCTCAAAGTTGTGTGGCATGGGAAAAAGCAATAGATGAGGTCAAGGCTACTGGCTGGCGGACTGCTCGATTGCGCATTTCAATTGTTCTTTCCACAAAGGGTGGGGCACTCGAAAAAATCATGTTGCCACTCAAAGCGAACATTGGGGGTTACTTTGCCGATGGGCAGCAATGGTACTCTTGGATTCACATTGATGATATATGCAATCTATTTATTCATGCGGTCGAGAACGAGGATGTAAGTGGTACTTTTAATGCAGCAGCTCCTTACCCCGAACGCAATAAACCATTCACCCAAAAAGTAGCGAGCGCCATGAATAAAACCGCGATTTTAGCGCCGGCACCCGCATTTGCTATGCGTTTGGCGATGGGAGAAATGGCCGATACCATTCTCAATAGCAATCGCATTTCTTCTGAAAAAGTACAGGCTACTGGTTTTGAATTTCAGTTTCCGAAATTGGAAGGGGCAGTGAGGGATTTGATAGCAAGGAAGATTTGACGGTCGCTTCGCTGGACGGAGGACGGCCGTTGCACTGACGGAGGACGGAGATAAGCGCGACCGAAGATCGCTAAAATCCGTCCACCGTCAACGAAGTGGCCGTCAGCAACGCGGCCGTCCTCCTTCTACCGTTTCCTAACTTTCAAAACAAAGGTATGCGGAAATTTTACCTCAAATCCGCCAAATACATATTCTCGATTCCCAGTCTCTACCATATTGGGAAAGCAGTTCCACGGAGAGTAAGGGTATTCTTTAAATTCTTCAATTTGCATTCCTTGATTTAGAAAAGCTGAAAAGGTTTCTTGCAAAGAGTGCGGCCAAAAATAGGAGCCACCTGCCATGGCTTCACCGCCATCCGTATAGGTGCCTTCGTCGTCATCTAACTCTGGTTCCATATTTGGTTTTTCAAAATAAGGATAGGCTACTTTTTTAGTATTAAAATCAAAAAGGTAGAGGAATGGATGAAACTCAGCCAATAAAAAGAAGCCACCAGGTTTGAGGTAGTCCTTTACGATTTTGGCGTAAGCCGCCAAATCAGGTAACCAACAAATAGCACCAAAAGAAGCCAAGACAATATCAAACTGCCCCTCAATATGTTCTCGAATATCATAAACATTCGCTTCAACGAATTTTACATCCAAGCCGAGTTGCTCATTGTAGGCTCGTCCTTTTTCTATGGCTGGTTTTGAAAAATCGAGCGCGGTCACTTTTGCGCCCCGACGCGCCAAACTGATGGAGTCTTGGCCAAAATGACATTGCAGATGCAGAATGTTTTTTCCTTTAACATCGCCCAAACCATCGAGGGTCATGTTTTCGATCATGTCCTTGCCAGCGAGCCATTCTTCTACTTTATAAAAATCAGATTTGACATGGACGCCGACACGGGCATCCCACATTCTTTTGTTGGCCTCGAAGTGTTCTTTGAATTTTTCCATTGATGTTTTTTTTTGAACCACAAAAGGCACAAAAGAAAACAAAAGTTTAAATATTCTTTTGTGCACCTTATGTGTCTTTTGTGGTTCAGAAATCTGGGTCTATATTTGACAACCTATTTAAGCCGAAACACGTTACAAAAGTAAGAGCGAAATTGGTATTTAATTTTAAACTGCAAAATTGATTTTTTAGAACCTGATTTCATGAAATTTTGAATCCGTAGCTAAGGCTATGAATTAAAAATTTTATTTCTTCAGAACCTAAAACCTAAATTTTTCGCATCTAAAACTAAACACCAATTTTGCTCTAAAAAATTTCTCAAAATGAAAAAAGTAGAAACTATCATATTTGATCTTGGAGGGGTGTTGATTGATTGGGAGCCTCGTCGCTTGTATCGAAAGATTTTCGACGATGAGAAAAAGATGGAGAAATTTCTCAATGAAATCTGTACACCTGAGTGGAATGTGCAGCAAGATGGTGGGCGGACGTTAAAAGCTGCCACGGATTTATTAGTCAAAAAGCATCCCGAATTCAAAACTGAAATAAAAGCATTTTATGGCAGATGGGAGGAAATGCTCGGTGGACCGATTCAATCTACGGTCGATATTTTGGAGTATTTGTACAAAAAACAGAATTACAAATTATATGCGCTGACCAATTGGAGTGCGGAGACTTTTCCTGTTGCCTTGCGCGATTTTTATTTCCTAAAATACTTTAAAGGTATCCTCGTCTCTGGTGACGAAAAGTTGATAAAACCAGATCCTAAAATTTATAAACTCATCCTGAAACGCTACAAAATCAAAAAGAGCACTGCGGTTTTCATTGATGATTCTTTGAAAAATGTAGAAGGAGCAGAGGCTTGTGGCATCAAAGGAATTCACTTTAAACCTGGTGGGCAATTGAAGAAAGATTTGGAAGCCCTTGGTGTGCTTTAAGTTGATTGAGTTAATTAAGTTGATCAAGTTAATTGGGACTCTATCAACTTGATCAACTTAATTAACTAATTAGATTTCAATCATCAATCCAATGCTTGGCAGAGCATTTCCTGTTGCGTCATTAATTTCTTTCAATAAATATCGTTGGTTGGTCACAGGAGCATTTGGATTGGCGATCACGCCACCGCCAATTGGCATCATTTCATCATCCAAAGGTCGGTCAAGGATGAGTTGAGGAAAGCCGACCGCGTTGCCATTTACATTCTCTACATCAAGATAGACGTTTAAACTCCATTTTTTGAAAAACCATTTTTTGTCAACACGGATATCGAAAGAATTGATGTTGCCGGTGCGCAAGGTGTTGAGTAAGTTATAATCGAAAATGCCACGACCATTTACATCCCAATTTAAAACTAAATCTGAATCACTACTATACGGTGTGAAGGGCAAGCCTGTTTGGAAGCGCCAATTGACCCCAACTTCCCAGTTTTTGCCTAATTTTTTACCGGCAGTGATGTTCACAATATGACGTGGATCCCAAGCAGATGGAATCAATTCTTCATTTCTGTCTTCAAATTCGGAAAACCCTAAAGTATAACTTCCGATACCATAAAAACCTCTGAATAGTCGCTGTTGAAATAGAAATTCTAAACCGTAAGTTTCTCCTTTTCCTGTGGAGAGTGCTGGCTCATTTCCAATGATTCCGAAGTCGCTTCCCAAGTTTGCTAAGTTGATTTGGTCGCGTGTCAAGAAGGGGTAGTTTGCATATCGTTTGTAATATCCTTCCAAGGATATTTTTGAACTTGAAGCGGTATTATATTCAAAACCTGCTACTAATTGGTCGTTTCTTATAAAACTGATGCCGTTTGCTTTATTGACCAGTTTGTCACCCTCTCGATAACCCATGATGGTATAGGGTGGCAATTGAAAATAACGTCCCGTATTGAAGTTGAAAGAGAATTGTTCGGTTATGGCGTAAGCCAATGAAAAACGAGGAGAAAACTGGTCGAGTGGGTCTATCATATTGGCATTAAAGAAGTTGCCATCAATGCGAAAACCGAGTGACATGACCAGTCGTTCATTCAAAAATTTATTGCTTCCTTGCGCAAAAATGGCATATTTGCTAAGATTGAAATCAGAGGCAAAATCTATGGTCTGAGGACCATTGGAGGTGAAAATTTTATTGAAAGTGGAGTTATTGTATTTGGCAAATTCATAACTCATCCCGTAGTTTAGCTTGTAGGAGTTGAGGCGAGTGGTATTTTCTACACGCAGTTTGTTCTCAATCTCTTGACTTTTATAATCTAAAATCAAATTGTCCTCAGATGAGTCATCGTTCTGAAAATATTTTTTAGATTCATTATTGAGCATATTTCTGCTCAAAACGACTGTCCAATATCCGTTTTTATCATAATGTTTGTAAACCAAACCATTTGTATAATTCCACTGTGGACTGACTGGAAGATTATTCAATAGAAATTGTTGTTCTTCCGTTTCATTGGCATCAAGGTTAAGTTTAAATTGATCAATTGCTCCAAGACCTATGAAGTAGATTTCATTCTTTTGGTCAATTTTATATTTAATTTTCGTTTGAAAATCATTGTAAGTAGGTAAAAACGGCAGCCCAATCGCTTCAAACAAAAACTGTAGATACGACCGTCGTGCTGAAAATAGAAAAGTCGTTTTGTCACTCAGTGGACCTTCGATGGTTGCTCCAATATCAGATGAACCCATCATAAAAGTGCCACCGATTCTATCATCACGTCCGTCTGCTTGGCGGAAGTTTAGCACTGAGCTCAGCGCGTTGCCCCGATTTGCTGGGAAGGCACCGCTATAAAAATCGACCTCTTTTATAAAATTGACATTTATCAAACCAACGGGTCCGCCAGATGAACCTTGGGTAGCGAAGTGGTTGATGTTTGGAACTTCCACATCATCGAGATAAAATCGATTTTCATTCGGTGCACCGCCTCTTATGATGAGGTCATTTCGAAAATTGCCTCCTGATGTGACACCCGGTAAGGTTTGAATCACTTTTGAAATATCTCGATTGCCACCTGGGTTGCGCTGAATTTCTGCCACTCCGATGGTTCGCAAACTCACGGGTGATTCTTCTGTTTTTCGGAAAGGAGAGGCTTT
>CALDSS010000192.1 GCA_937924495.1 uncultured Saprospiraceae bacterium | reverse complement strand
AAATAGCTAATTTCTGACATTTGTGTAACCGTCCAAAAATATTAATACATAATGCCAATCAGGGGTTGAGAAATAGTTTTTATCACAAGTATCAAATTCATAGCGCCACGCTTTAGCTTGGTCAAAAATGGTAGCAATGAGCGGCTTTAGCTAAACATTCGTTTTATTTTCGGCTAAAGCCACCTATTTATTCAATTAATCACCTTGCTGAAGCAAGGTGCTATTAAAATTCAACTCCTGATTCGCATACATAATGCGAATCAGGAGTTGAAACTTTTCATCGTGGCGCATAACGACATCAACCTTTGCTATTTAGAGTTATGGTACGCTACGGGAGATCGAGATTTCGGGAACAAAACACGTCTCGAAATCACTATTTCCCGAATTCGAAAATCTTTGATAAAAAAATTTTAGATTTTGTGCTCCACGACTTTTGTCCAAGAACCAAAAATCTTCTTAGGAAATGGCCAAAAAAAAGCCGTTACGAGAACGTAACGGCTTTGCTATTGATGAAATAATTATTTATGCATTTGCAGGCACTTCAACTACTTTTTTGAAGTAATCATAAGTTTTGAGCATACCTTCATGCCTGTTGTATTTTGGTGTCCAACCCAATACTTTTTTAGCTAAAGAAATATCAGGGCGACGAATCTTAGGATCATCTTTCGGCAAATCTTTATGAATGATATGCGCTTTTGGATTGCCTACCATTGCCAAAACCTCTTTGGCAAATTCCATAATGGTAATTTCGTCCGGATTTCCAATATTGACTGGCTGGTCATAATCGCTCATCAATAATCTATAGATTCCTTCTACCAAGTCATCAACATAGCAAAATGAACGAGTTTGTGATCCATCACCAAAAACAGTCAATCCTTCTCCTCGGATTGCTTGAGAGAAAAATGCTGGCAAAACACGGCCATCGTTTACACGCATGCGTGGGCCATAGGTGTTGAAAATTCTTACGATTCTGGTCTCCACACCATGATAAGTGTTATAAGCCATCGTCAGTGCCTCTTGAAATCTTTTTGCTTCATCATACACACCTCTGGGGCCAATTGGATTTACGTTCCCCCAATAACTTTCAGTTTGTGGATGAACCAACGGATCACCATAAACCTCAGAAGTAGAAGCGATAATCATTCTTGCTTTTTTTTCTTTTGCCAACCCTAATAAATTATGTGTACCCAAAGACCCCACTTTCATGGTTTGTATAGGCATTTTCAGATAATCAATAGGACTTGCTGGCGAAGCGAAGTGTAAGATGTAATCCAAGTCACCAGGAACGTGTACAAATTTGGACACATCGTGGTAATAGAATTCGAAGTGTTCTGATGGGAAAAGGTGCTCGATATTTTTCTTGTCACCAGTGATCAAGTTATCCATACCGATAACATGAAATCCTTCTGCAAGAAATCTATCTGAAAGGTGAGACCCCAGAAAACCAGCAGCTCCTGTAATTAATACTTTTTTCACGCGAGAATTAATTTTTTAAATGTGTTTGAATATGAATTAGTGGGCAAGGGTAAAAAGGAAGGGTAAAAGTAACTCGCTACAAATTTACGACACTTTGCATGCCTACTTCAAGTTTTTTGACAATAAAGTTTTGAAGTTCTTCATCCAACTCTGTATGCATAGGCAATGAAATCACTTTTTTACATAGTTTTTCAGAGACTGGAAAGTCCCCTTTTTTGAATCCATAACCCGAATAAGCCTTCTGCAAATGCAACGGTACTGGATAATAAATTCCAAATGGAATCTTTTCCTTTTTGAAATATTCAGCTAATTCATCTCTTCCTTGCTCAAGTTGTAAAGTATATTGATGAAAAACATGAGTTGAATTTGAAGCTAAAGCAGGTGTTTTTATTCCATCAACTTTAGAGAGCATCTGATTATATCTTTCTGCCGCGGCTTTTCGAGCCGATCCGTATTCATCCAAATATTTCAATTTAATGTCCAAAACTGCTGCTTGAATACTATCCAGACGTGAATTCACTCCGATATCATCATGATAATAGCGCACTTTCATACCATGATTGATTATCATATTCATACGCGTAAACAAATGCTCATCGTCTGTAAAAATAGCCCCTCCATCACCAAAACAACCTAAGTTTTTGGATGGAAAAAAGGAAGTGGTGCCAATATGCCCAATGGCTCCTGCCTTCTTAGTGGTGCCATCAGAAAATGTATAATCCGCCCCAATTGCTTGCGCATTATCTTCAATAACAGAGATATTATGACGATTAGCTATCGCCATAATGGGTTCCATATTGGAAATTTGACCAAAAAGGTGTACGGGGATAATCGCCTTGGTATTTGGAGTAATTGCTGCCTCCAATTTTGTTTCATCCAACATCATGGTGTCTTCATGCACATCTACAAAAACTGGCGTCAATCCTAAAAGGGAGATAACCTCTACCGTAGCAACAAAAGTGAAAGGGCACGTGATAACTTCATCTCCTGGTTTTAAGTCAAGCGCCATTAGCGCAATTTGGAGAGCATCTGTACCATTCCCACAAGGAATAACGTACTTTGATTTGTTATACCCTGCTAAATTACAAGCAAACTCCTTGACCCATGGCCCTTTTATAAAATAGGCGCTTTCAACCACATCAGCGATTGCTGTATCAATTTCAGATTTTATTTTTTGATATTGGCCTTTGAGGTCAACCATATATAAAGGACGGTCAATTGTCATGGTCATTTCATTTATTGATTAATAATGGTGATTTCTGAACGACAGGGAATATTCTTGGTGTCATTTTATTCAAACGCAAAGATATTCTCTTTTTGCTCTTAGAATCTTATGATTGGGATTACTTTTACAAAAAATTTATTTTATGAAAATTTGGCAAGTCCTTTTTATCTTTTTGGTCTCTTCTTCTATTTCGTCTGCCCAAAATAAAGGCAATAGCGGGAATCTATTGACCGTCAACCTTAATTTTGGCTACCAATCCTCTAGTGGCGATATGGCCAATAGATTCGGGACAACCAATGGACTTGGAGGCGGATTGGATTATATTTCTACCAAAAACTGGATTTTGGGTGTAAATGCCAATTGGTTTTTTGGAGATGAAATTAAAGAGGATGTTTTGGCCAACCTCAGAAATGAAAATGGTGCTCTAATAGGCAATAATGGAAATATTGCCAGTATTCTTTTGAGAATGAGGGGTCTGGCTGGCACTGCCTATTTCGGAAAACTCATTCCATTTTCCAAAACAAATAAAAGGTCAGGTTTTAGAATCACAATAGGGGGTGGTTTTCTTCAACATAGAATTAGAATTCAAGATGATCCTGAAACGCCGGTAGCGTCTTTAAAAAAGGAATATAAAAAAGGCTACGATCGACTGACCAATGGCTTTGCCCTAAATCAATTCGTGGGCTATCAATACTTTGCAAAAAATAGAAGAATAAATTTCTATTTAGGAGTTGAATCAACCCAAGGATTCACCAAAAATGTCCGAGGGTTTAATTTTGATACCAAATCGTACGATACTGAATCCAGATTAGATATTTTGTATGGATTACGATTGGGTTGGGTGCTTCCTTTTTATTTAAATAAATCAACGGAAGAGGTTTGGTATTGATTATTTTAAATTTGCACTCAAATCAAACTCATCCGTTCTGGAATTTCCATATTTTTTATCAACTCAATTTTATTACCTCGCAATCCGAATCGCCTCGCTTTTCAACAAAAAAGCTAAATTGGCGATTGGAGGAAGAAAAGACGTTTTTAAAAAATTAGAAAGCGTAGATTTTTCAGGAAACTGGATTTGGGTTCATTGTGCATCGCTTGGAGAATTTGAGCAAGGTCGCCCGCTCATTGAAAAAATAAAAGCGGAAAAAGCCAATCAAAAAATTATTCTCACCTTCTTCTCCCCTTCTGGTTTTGAAATTAGAAAAGACTACAATGGCGCTGACTTTATTTGCTATTTGCCTTTTGATAGTCCTAAAAATGCAAGTCGATTCTTGGCTGTCGTCAAACCCACAAAAGCCATTTTTGTAAAATATGAGTTCTGGCATTTTTATTTGAAGGAGTTGAAAAAACAGGAGATTCCTACTTTTCTTATTAGTTCTGTTTTCAGGCCAACGCATCCATTTTTTAGATGGTATGGAAGTTTTTTTAGAAAGATGTTGAAGACCTTTTCTCACATCTTCACTCAAGATGAATCATCGGTTCAACTTTTAAAAAGTATCCATTTCCAAAATATTTCAGTAGCGGGTGACACACGAGTGGATAGAGTTTTAGCTATTTCAAAAAATGCAAAAATGCTACCCGAAATTGCAAGTTTTTGTAGTAACGCCCCCACCCTAATTTGTGGAAGCACTTGGCCACCTGATGAAGAAATTTTAGCCCATTTCATCAATCATAAATTGCCCGAAAACTGGAAAGTCATTCTTGCGCCTCATGATATTCAAAATAGCCATGTTAGTGAAATTCAAAGTCGATTTACGGTTCCAACAAATACTTATACCAATTTAGAAATTGGAAGAAAAAACAATGCTAAAGTCCTGATTATCAACAATATCGGTTTACTTTCATCTATTTATCAATTTGGAACTTTGGCCTACATTGGCGGTGGTTTTGGATCAGGAATTCATAATACCTTAGAGCCAATTGCTTTTGGTTTACCTGTCATTTTTGGCCCTAAACATCTGAAGTTCACGGAAGCTGTTGAGTTAGTCAAATCAGGCGGTGGTTTTGTAGTTAACAATGAAAACTCGTTTAAATTGATTTTTGAAAAATTATTAGAAAAGGAAAACTTAGAAAAAGCGTCCTGCGCAGCTGAAAAATATATTGAAATGAATCAAGGTGCTACCGAAAACATATTTAACTATTTATTCAATTAGTCATTTCGTCAGTTATTGAAATAAAGTTTAACGAAAAGTGGGGCATAAAGCGCCACATGTTTTTTACTATTTAGTTTATCCAACTGCTTACCTTCGCCGCAGATGAAAAGTCCTAAATCAATATTCAAAAAGTTCGAAAAATTGAACATCCTCATTATCGGAGATGTGATGATTGATCGATACTTGACTGGTAAAGTGGAACGCATTTCTCCTGAAGCACCTGTGCCTGTGGTCAGAATGAAATCGAGTGAAAACCGTTTGGGCGGAGCTGCCAACGTCGCATTGAATATCAAAGCGATGGGAGCCAATCCCATTTTAATTAGTGCCATTGGAAAAGATGAAAACGCATCCATTTTCAGGAAAAGAATGGACGCTAACAAACTGCCGTGGGAAGGAATTTATCAGTCTTCAGAACGCGTCACCACAGTCAAAACACGAATCATAGCAGGTGGTCAACATTTGCTGCGAGTAGATAGCGAAGACCAACATGACCTTTCTGAAAAAGAAGAAAAATTACTTTTTAAAAAAATTAAAAAAATAGCCTCGAACAAAAAGATAGATGCAATTCTTTTTCAAGATTACAACAAAGGTGTATTAACAAAATCCCTTATTAAAAAAACGATACAACTCGCTCATAATCAGCAAATTATCACTACCGTTGACCCTAAAATGAAAAACTTTTTCCAATACAAAAACGTGACACTTTTCAAACCGAATTTAAAAGAAATTAGAGAATCACTTTCCCCTAACCTCCAACCCAACCAGAAAGAATTAAAAAAAGCAGCACAGCAACTTCGGACTAATTTAAATCACCAAAACACCCTGATTACTCTTTCCGAAAAAGGCGTTTTTTACGAAAACAAAAAAGAGGCAAAAGTACTCCCGACTTTTCCAAGAAGTATTGCTGATGTGAGTGGTGCTGGAGATACGGTCATCAGCATTGCCACCCTTGCATTGGCAGCTGGTTTAGATTTAAAAATGGCTTCCTTATTATCCAATTTAGCTGGTGGTCAGGTCTGCGAAAAAGTAGGCGTTGTGCCCGTGGATAGAAAACAATTATTGAAAGAATGGACTTCTTTTGTTCGTTAGCAGTTAGCAGTTAGCAGTTAGCAGTTAGCAGTTAGCAGTTAGCAGTTAGCAGTTAGCAGTTAGCAGTTAGCAAAATTAAAAAACAGGGCATTTGGATAGACCCAAATGCCCTGTTTTTTATGCCAATTTGCCGACTGAAAATTGCCGATTGGCGACTGCTAATTGCCGATTGCAAACTGTTCTCTGCCGACTGCTAAATGTTCCCGATAAATCGCAACCAATTGCTTCCCAATCTGCAAATTATCATATTTCTGGGCAGCTAACTCCTGAGCATTGTGACCGATGGCTGGTAAGGTTTTCGGATTTTTCAAACAGTTAGAGATATTGTACAAAAATCCTTCTTCGGAATTACTGAGCAATACTTCATCATAATCTTTTGCATCTATACCTTCGAGCCCCAATTCAGTAGTCACCACCACTCTACCCAAGGCCATTCCTTCCAGTATTTTTACACGCATACCGCTACCCGAAAACAACGGAACAATCATAATAGAATGCTGATTGATAAAATCCTTTGCATTCGGTACTTCACCGTGAATCACCACTCCCGGTTGATTTATATTTTTCACCCATTTGGGCGTATGTCTGCCCGCAACATGCAGCTCAACATTTGGATATAAATCAATGATTTGCTCCCATACATTTTCAACAAACCACTTCAATCCTTCTTGATTGGGCATCCAATCTAATGAACCAATGAAACCGATGGTCGGAGGCTTTTTATAGCAGGAAAAATCTGGTTTATAATTGCGCACATCCAAACCAATTGGAATCACATAATTCGGTTTTTTCAACCCTTCTTTCTTCAACAATTTCAAATCTCTTCCCGTCAGTGCCAATACCAAATCGTATTCATTCAAATACTTTTGTTCAAATCGTTGCAGCTTCTCAGCCACAGATTTCCAATACCATCTAAGCGGAGCAAAAGTTTGATTTTTTGCATAACGATCCCAAATTTCGTACTCAACATTATGGCTGCGCATAGCCACCAATGCTTTTGAATATTTTCTGATAATTGGGATGTAAAAAGAAAGAATCGGCGTTTCAATCTGAACCACATCGAAGGTATTTTCCTTTAAAATTTCGATGAGTTTTTCTTCAAATTCTTTGGAAACAAAACGGGTGATATGATAAGACTCTTTCGAAAAAATATTAAGAAAAGCCGTCAAATAATTCGTGTTATTGTTGACTCGAACGGCGTGTATCTCTTTGTAATGATTGTAAGTTTTGGGGAGTTTGGTCACATCACAATAATGCTTTGTGGTGTTCATGCTCAAGAGCGTCACCTCACAGCCCAAATCATCGAGCGCTTTGCTCAAATGCGTCACCGCTATTGATTCACCATCCTTGAGTGGGTATGGAAATTTTTTACAAAGTTGTAGAATCCGCATAGGTTATTTGTTCTTTAGAATGAACACTATTAAGTATAAATTTGTCTTGGGATATTTGACACAATAAACAAAATGCAGCTTGGGATATTTCACAATTATAAGAAATTCTATGGGGTAAGCAATTTCAATTGCAGGACTTTGAAAATGATAATTTTATGACAATCCTTTCATCCTCCGATTTACTCCTCTTCGTCCCCCATTTTTCCAAAGTAAGTAAAAATCTTAGTTGCGATGGATTTTCCCGCAAATTCCTCAATATCATTAAAGGTAGCTTTCCTTAATTTACGAACCGAGCCATAATGTTTGAGTAATTTTTGAGCGGTCTTATCGCCAATACCCGGCACATCTGTTAGTTCAGTTTTTGTAAAATCTTTCGAACGTTTATTTCGATGAAAAGTAATGGCAAACCGGTGCGCCTCATTTCGTGCCTGCTGCATCAGTTTTAGGCTCTCTGACTTTTTGTTGATATAAAGTGGAACCGAATCACCTGGAAAGAAGATTTCCTCCAACCTTTTGGCGATACCAACTACAGTCACTTTTTCTAAAATTCCGAGTGCCTTCAGACTTTTTACCGCCGAAGAAAGTTGCCCTTTTCCACCGTCAATAATAATGAGTTGTGGCAAGTCTCGCTCTTCATTCAACAACCTTTTATAACGCCGATAGACCACCTCTTCCATCGATGCATAATCATCTGGCCCCACCACCGTTTTCACATTATAGTGCCGATAATCTTTTTTGGAAGGCTTCGCATTTTTGAAAACAACACAACTACTCACAGGGTAACTTCCCTGCATATTTGAATTATCAAAACACTCAATATGGAGTGGAATGACATCCATATTCAAGTCGTATTTCAGGGTAGAAAGGATGCGCTCGGCTGAAGTTTGGCGACGGGTTTTACTGGCCTCATCTCTTCTTTTTTGCAATAAATGATAACGCACATTTTTCTCAGACAATTCAATCAATCGTAGCTTATCGCCAATTTTAGGAATCGTAATTGTGAAGTTCGGATTTGGAATTTCAAGAGCCATTGGCACAATCACTTCCGGAGCTATCGAGTTAAATTTATCACGAATTTCAGGAATAGAAAATGCCAACAAACTCGCCTCATCTTCATTCAAATTCTTAATCAACTCTTGCGTGTAGGTATTGATAATTGCCCCATTCACTATTTTCAAATAATTGATATACGCTTGCTTTTCATCCCCTGCAATGGTAAACACATCGACATCTTTTATCATTGGATTCACCACCGTGCTTTTTCCTTGATAATCAGTGAAGGCCGTCAATTTTTGTTTTAACTGTTGCGCTTTTTCAAATTCTAAATTCTCAGCCAAACGGTTCATTTCTTCGGTGAAATGATTGCGCACTTGAGCAAAATTTCCTTTTAAGATATTCCGAATTTGCTCTATCTTTTTATTGTATTCTTCCTCCGTTTCCAATCCCTCACAAGCGCCTTTACAGTTTTTGATATGATATTCCAAACAGACTTTGAATTTCCCTTTTTCAATATTTGCTGCAGAAAGATTGTGTGTGCAATTCCTTAGCGGAAACAGCTCCCGAATCAACTCCAACATATTGTGCATTCGCTTTTTGGAAGTATAAGGACCGAAATATTGACTTCCATCTCGAAAGACCCGTCTCGTGTTAAAAACCCTCGGAAATCGCTCTTTTTTAATGCAGATGTAGGAGTAAGATTTATCATCCTTGAGCATCACATTGAAGCGCGGTTGGAACCGTTTTATCAACGTATTTTCAAGCAACAAGGCATCCGCTTCCGTTTCGACAATGGTAAATTCTACGCGCTTGGCTGTTCGCACTAAGATGCGCGTTTTATGTGTCGTGTTCTTCCCAGATGTGAAATATGACCCCAAACGATTGCGCAGATTCTTTGCCTTTCCGACATACAAAATCGTATCCTCCTCATCCAAAAACCGATAAACCCCCGGGTCATCCGGCAAGGTAGGCAGCAACTCTGTTTGGTAATTTTTATAAGTCATTTTCTCAAGAACACGTCGGGGCGAAATTAGTTATTTTTTGCAAAGTAGCACAGGCTCCCTGCCTGTGCCAACGATGATTTTTTGAAATTAAATATTCTGAATTTTTCATAGCACCTTGCTTTAGCAAGGTGAACGATTGAAAAAAAAGATGGCTTTAGCCGAAAACAAAAAACCAATGTCTGGCCAAAGCCACTAATCGTATTCATTTTATATTAAGCTAAAGCTTGGTGCTATTAAATTGCATCTCAACCCCTGTTTCAAATATTAGTGACCTTTTAAGACTAATTTAATAACGCTTGGCAATACACAGGCAAGGATGCCTGTGCTACATAATTTTAATATGAAAAAATCACTTCTATTTTTTTTAGCAATTCTTCCATTTTTGCTTTTAACATAAGACCGTTCTATTTTCAAAAAAAAAATTTACCTCAAAAGGAAAGACCTTACCCTATCGAATTCTCTTTCCAGAAGGGTATGATAACTCGAAGGAATATCCGCTGGTGTTGTTTCTGCATGGGGGCAGGGGAGCAAGGCGATGACAATGAAAGCAAAGTAGCACAGGCATCCCTGCCTGTGCGAGCCCGAGCGGTATTCCTATTTTTTTGATTTTTGAAAATTTGTAATTTAGTGCTTTTGCTTGGCATCTCACAGGCAAGGCTGCCTTTGCCACATAATTTCAACATGAAAAAATCACTTCTATTTTTTTTAGCAATTTTTCCATTTTTGCTTTTAGCTCAAGACCGTTCCCTTTTCAAAAAAGAAACTTTTACCTCAAAAGGAAAGACCTTACCGTATCGAATTCTTTTCCCAGAAGGGTATGATAGCTCGAAGGAATATCCGCTGGTGTTGTTTCTGCATGGGGCAGGAGAGCGGGGCAATGACAACGAAGCCCAATTGCAATGGGGAGCCGATTTGTTTTTAAAGAATAGAGAAAAATATCCAGCCATTGTCGTTTTTCCGCAATGTGCAAAAGAGGATTATTGGGCAAAGAAAAAGTATCGCGAAAAGAAGAAAATCGGGAAACGATTTAAGTTTCCACTTAATTTGGGGCGTCCGACGAGGAGCTTGCATTTGGCGAGTTTGCTTTTGCATCAACTGATTAAAGAAGAGGCTGTTGACCCTAAGCGAATTTACATAGCTGGACTTTCGATGGGCGGTATGGGGACTTTCGAAATGTTAGCTCGGTATCCAAAACGATTTGCAGCTGCCATCCCAATTTGCGGAGGCGGTAATCCAAATCACACTTTTTATTATGCTAAGAATACAGCCCTCTGGATTTTTCATGGCGATGAAGATTCAGTGGTTGGCGTCCGTCATTCTCGTCGTATGTCAAAGCAACTCAAACGATTTAATGCAAATGTAAAATACACAGAGTATGAGGGTGTCGATCACCTCAGTTGGGTACCTGCATTTAAAGAACCGGACTTTTTAGAATGGATGTTTTCGAAGCAACTGTAGCACAGGCATCTCTGCCTGTGCATATCTTAAGAGTTGTTCCTAATATTTTAGAGTAGAAAAATTGTTGCTTTTGTTTCGCATACACAGGCAAGGATGCCTGCGCTACTTTAGACATGAATCATGCGGTCGCCCGTAGCTCCCAAACATGCTTCTCTGAAGGCTTCTGTAAACGTCGGATGCGCATGACTCATGCGCGCAGCATCTTCTGCTGAGGCGCGAAATTCCATCAAGGCAACAGCTTCTGCAATCATATCTGCTGCACGAGCACCGACCATGTGAACGCCCAAAATTTCATCTGTATCTGCATGAGAAAGAACTTTTACAAAACCTTCAATATCGGTACTGGCACGCGCACGACCGAGCGCTTTGTATGGAAATTTTCCTGATTTATAGGCAATACCTGCCTCTTTCAATTGCTCCTCAGTTTGACCCACCGCCGCAACTTCTGGCCAAGTATAAACAACGCCAGGAATCAAGTTGTAATCAATATGTGGTTTTTGACCAGCGAGTTGTTCCGCGACAAGCGTCCCTTCTTCTTCTGCTTTATGTGCAAGCATAGCACCTTTGATGACATCACCAATGGCATAGATGCCTGGCACACTGGTTTCCAAATGTCCGTTTACTTCGATTCTTCCTCTATCATCTTTGGCAATTCCGACATTTTCCAAACCTAAATTATCAGTGTATGCGCGACGGCCAATGGCAATCAGGCAGTAATCTGCTTTTAATTCAAATTTATCTTCGCTATCTCTTTTTTGAACGCCAACCGTTACGCCTCTTGAGGTACCTTTTACTTCCGTCACCTTATGCTTGAGATGAAACTTCATTCCCAATTTTTTCAACGAACGTCTCAACTCTTTTCCACAATCTTTGTCCATTGAAGCAATGCAACTATCTGCAAATTCTACCACTTCTACTTCTGTTCCCAATCGAGCATAAACGGAACCCAATTCCAATCCAATGACGCCCGCACCAATAATCACCATACGTTTTGGCAACTTGGTAATGTTCAATGCTTCAGTAGAAGTAATGACGCGTTTTTTATCATAATTAAAAGCCGCTGGAGTGATAGGTTTTGAACCGGTGGCAATGATGGTGTTCTTGGTCGTTATCTCTTCCGTTTTTCCATCTTCTTTCGCAATGCTGATGGTGTTTTTATCTTTAAAACTACCATGCCCGTGAAAGACATCAATTTTATTTTTCTTCATCAGAAAATTGATGCCACCACAGGTTTGATCTACCACTTCTGATTTCCTTTTAATCATTTGTGGTAAATTCACTTTTACGCCACCTTTGATATCAATCCCATGTTGGTCAAATTTATGAACGGCATTGTGGAAATGCTCGGAGGAGTCGAGTAGTGCCTTGGAAGGAATACATCCTACATTTAAACAAGTACCTCCAAGGGTATTGTATCGTTCGATAATGGCTGTTTTGAAGCCCAGTTGAGCACATCTAATGGCAGCTACATATCCGCCAGGACCAGAGCCAATTACTGTAACGTCGTATTGCATTTGAAATAAATTGAGAATGGAAAATTGAGAATTGAGCTGACTTTTTCTACCCAATTCTCAATTAATTAAGAATTACTTCTTCTGATTATTATTATTGTTGTTATTCCTGTTGTTTCGGTTTTTGTTCCGATTTCTATTTCTGTTATTGTTGGATGGCTTGTTGCCTCCTTTTTCATTTTTAGGGCCGCTGTTTGGTTTGCCTTTTCCTTGCGGTGGTTTTGGGCCTCCTTTGCCTTGCCCCGATTTTGGTTGATTACTTTTTTTCGGTGCACCAGACTTTGGCTTATTGCCTCTTGGTTTATTTTTATCAGATGGTTTACGGTTGCCTCCTGGTTTGCCCCCTCTATTTTGAGGTTTACCGTTTCGGTTTTTATTCCGATTTTTATTTGGACGCTTTTTACGGCGTTTCTCAGCAGGAAGCTCAATCACACCCGTCAAATCACTGGTGTCAAAATCAAACTCCTCTTCATCAGCAACGGTTTCAGCTACAAATTGTAAGCTGGTGAAATCAACAGGGGCATCCCCTCGTTTATTCATATCCAAAATCTTATTGACACTTGGAATGTCCAACGCAAATGTCAATCGACGGCCACCTTCTACTTGCATCATGTAATACATGATTTGTTTGAAAATGTCCGTTTTGAAAAGTGTGGCCGTTCCAGATTGCGCACGTAGCTTTTCTGCTTTTTTAGGAAAATTAGCAAAAGCATCCATGTAGGCATCCAACTCAAAATTGAGACAACATTTCAATCGTCCACATTGCCCCGACAACTTTGCTTGATTGATAGCTAAGTTTTGATAACGAGCTGCTGTGGTATTGACAGATTTGAAATTTGTCAACCAAGTTGAACAACACAACTCCCGTCCACAAGAACCCAATCCGCCAATTCGAGCGGACTCTTGACGAATACCAATTTGCCGCATTTCGATTTTTACGCGAAACTCTTTTGCATAATGGCGAATCAGTTCACGAAAATCAACTCGACCATCAGCCGTGTAAAAGAAGGTGGCTTTTTTTCCATCAGCCTGATATTCCACGTCACCGACCTTCATATTCAATTCCAAGGTTCGAGCAATGACTCTTGCACGAATCATAGATTTCTTTTCCTTCTCACGCGCCTCAAACAATCGTTCCATATCACGCTCATTCGCTACTCGAATAACTTTATTGCTGACACGTTCAGGGTTGCTGCGTTTCTTTTTCATTTGCAAACGCACCAGTTCACCCGAAAGGGTAACCTTTCCAATATCAAAACCATTTCCGTTGCCAGTATCTACGACCACGCTATCGCCTGTGACCGCGTGTGTATAAGGTGGGTTGTGAAAAAAGTCTTTTCGCGCTCCGTTTTTGAAACTAACTTCTATGATGTCGAATTTTTCGGAGTCGCGGATTTCGTTGGCAGAAAGCCAGTCGTAAGTATTGAGTCGGTTACAGCCACCGGTAGAGCATCCATTACTATTGCATCCGCCTACTGATTTATCTCCGCTACTTGTACCGCATGAGGTACAACCGCCGCTTGAACAGCCCATATATTATATTTTTCAAAGTCGGCTTCTTACTCTTTGGGATAATTATATTGAAGTCAACTTTTAAGTAAATAAATGGATGGACTTTTCTTTCATTCAAGATTCCCATTCTCAGTCCATCACCGTGTTTCAAGTTAAGAATGGAATTCGTGATTTCGGGAGATCGAGAATTCGGGAAATTTTGGTCTCGAAGTCTCACTATCTCGTATTCTCGAAATCTAATCTCTATTCTTAAAAATTTTGTTCAATTGAATCGATGCATCGAGGAAAAGAATTTTGGGATTCGCATTCCGTTCCACATGATAGATGCAATCTGAAAACAATTGAGCAATTTTCTCGACTTTTTCGAAGTCGAGGACTTTCATCATGTTACGTGCCGTTTTGAGTTCTGTTGGCAACAATCGCACTTTTTCTGAACCCGTTGTTTTTAAAAATAAAAACTCTCTCAGGAAGTGCAATCCGTAACGTAAAAAGAACTTTTGAGGCTCTCGCCCCTCTTTGGCGAAGGTTTCGACCCATTTGGTCATCGCTACGCCGTCGCCAAGGTAACACTTTCGTAGCCAGTCTAAAAACATTGAGCTACGATTCGTGTCAGATTCGTCATTTGAAAGTGCTAAAATGCTCAATGCCTCTTGAAAATTGCCTTCTGCAAGTTGTGCAATAGATTGGGCTTCCTCTTTAGAAAGCTCCTTTTGCCGCACCAATGCATCTGCAATTTCGTCATCAGACAAGGCATTGTATTTTGTCAATTGGCACCTCGATAGGATGGTATTCAAAATATCTTCGGTGCTATGTGCTACTAACAAGAAAAAGGTATTCTCAGGTGGCTCTTCTATCAACTTTAACAATCGGTTGCCCTCTTTTCCTAAATATTCGGGCAGCCAGATGATTAAAATTTTATTCGGATTTTCGAATGATTTTAAGCTCAATCGGCTAATGATGCGATTGCATTCGAGGGCTGTGATATTGCCTTGTTTACCTTCGCCACCAATTTTACCCAACCAATCAAAAGCGTTGAAATATGGATTTTCGGTAATCGCCTCGCGCCACTCTTTCATAAAATCTTCACTCGTCACCTTGCTTCCGACAGTCGGAAAAGAGAAATGAATGTCAGGATGAATATTTTTGATGGACTTCACACAACCAGCACATTGTCCGCATGAGCCACTTTCTTTTTTATCGGTACAAACCAAAAATCGCGCAACCTCCAATGCTAATGCTAATCCACCTGCTCCTTCTGGTCCAAGCAATATTTGCGCATGCGACATACGATTGCTGTGTGCCATGTTTAGGAGTTGATTGCGGACTTGGGTTTGGGCTATTAGCATGGGTTAGTTTAATTTTTGATATGCATTAGAGATATAGTCAGTAATTTTTAAATCTCTATTTCCATAACTGACTCCTGTATATTTTACATAATTAAATTTGCAGAATCCAAACCAGTCAGAATCTATGAATAGTGGAATTAGTTTGTGTATAAATTCCTCTTCCAGACCAGCATTATAATATGTGATATTATCTTTTATAAGTTTATTTCTAAATGCTAAAAGGTATATTAATTCTTCTTTTGGCGAGCATCCTTCAATATTCTTCAGAATTTTGGGTTTAACCCTTGGATAATCCTCAAATATGACTTGTTTAAAGGTCTGACCAACACTTATTTCATATGGAGTTAGATTTCCATCATCTAAATACAAGCCCCCTTCAACTACAGCCTTAGCTCTTACTTTTATTTTATTTTCAATAATAACATATCCAGCCATTCCTATTGTATCAAATTGTATCAAGTGAAATATGTCACAGCTTTTAAATTTATCTGAAATTTCTTTTTCTAAGGAATTTAGTTGAGGGTTTTCATTAATGATTTCAACTAATTTATCATTGAGTAGGATGATCTTATCCTTATAAAATCCAACATGTAAATCGTCTGGACTAAGATCTTCAGTTTTTACAATTTCAGATTTAAAATCTCTTTGAGATTTTTCAAATTTCAGATTTCCTTTTGTGTCAACAACCGTAATCGATAGTTTTAATCCCATATAGCTTTACTGTTCTTCGATTATCTTTTCAAGTTTAATTTTCAAATCAGGAATATCAGAAGTTACAACCCTCCAAACGAGACCAACTGTTACTCCAAAATACTGATGAATAACCACATCTCTCATACCTGCAATTTCTCTCCACCTTACATTTGGGTATTTTGCTCTGGTAGCTTTTGAAATATTCTTAACTGCTTCTCCAATTACCTCAATTCGCCTAAGAACGGCGTCCTGCTTTTCAGTGTTTTTTTCAAATTCCTTTTCAGATATTCCCTTTGTGTATTCGTCAATTCGATTTATAGAATCGAGAATGTCTTCGAAGAAAACAAGTTCGTCTCTTTTCTTCTTAGCCATAAATTCTAATTTCTTCAGCTAATATTCTTTTCTTCAACTTAGGTTTGATGGCCTGATATTCAACTAGATCAACAGCTCTGCCGAGCAAGCCCTCTAACTCCAATTTTATTCCTACAAAGTCTAATAAACTGATCTTGGTGCCAAGTTCAATTAGAATGTCAATATCGCTTTTTGAGGTAATATTTCCTTTTACTACAGAACCAAACAAACCAGCCTTCTTCACTTGATGTTGAATCAATGTAGGGAGAATTTTATCTTTTATTTCAGCTACGTTCATTATTTGATTTTATGACAATTTAAGGATTTTTCATCAATCAGCCCATTAAAATGGGCGATTACCCATTTACCCACTCCAAAACATCTTCCTCAATGGGAGCCGTTTGTGGCCCAACCATTTTCACATATTCTCCTTTTTCATTCAAAAGGTATTTTTGAAAATTCCATGCGACCTCCGTGCTTTCTACGCCATTTTGGCTTTCTGTTCTGAGCCACTTGTAAATAGGGTGTGGTTCTTCACCCACTACAGAAACTTTCTCCGTTAAAGGAAAAGTAACGCCATAATTGAAAACACAGAACTTCTCAATTTCTGCCTCCGTGCCCGGTTCTTGACCGCCGAAATCATTACATGGGAAACCGATGATGGCCAGTTTCTCAAAATACTTTTCGTGCAACTCTTGGAGTTGTGCATATTGAGGGGTCAAACCACATTCGCTGGCAGTGTTGACAATCATTATTTTCTTTCCAGCGAAAGCTGAAAAATCTATCTCTCCTTCACGGAGACCTTTGATTTTGAATTGATGTATTGAACTCATGTTGCAAAATTAGTTTTTTGAAAATAGTTTAATATTAAAAACGAATAAAATATCTTTGATTCACTGTGGAACAAATATTGACCTAATCATGTTTTCATCGTCATGTAAATAATAAAAATGTAAATCCCTCTGTGCAACTCTGTGAGTCCTCTGTGCAACTCTGTGTCTCAGCTAAACAGCGATTTTTAGGGACAACGTGTGGTACAAAGAAGAAACAGAGATTCATAGAGAAAGAAAAAAGATAAAATTTGAGTGAAATCAATCTAACTGTTGACGACCTTGATTTAGTAGAACTATATGGTCGCAACAATGTGAATCTAAATTTGCTTTCTCAAGCATATCCTGAGGTAAATATCACTTCTCGTGGCAATACGCTAAAACTGGCTGGTGATAAAAAAGCCACACAAAAAGTAAAATCTAAGTTTGAATTGATGGTTCGTTTGCTCAAAGAGCATAAAGAATTGCCCAAGCAAATGGTCGAAGATTTGTTGAATGGTGACAATCCGTTTAATTCAAAATTAGGGAATGGGAGTAACAATCCGACCATCGTTCATGGTAGAGGCGGCAAAGAAATAAAAGCCAAAACGGTTAATCAAAAATTACTTTTTGAGGCAGCAGAACGAAGTGATATTGTTTTTGCCATTGGACCAGCAGGTACGGGTAAAACCTATACTGCCGTGGCAATGGCGGTGCGTGCTTTGAAAAATAAATTGGTTAAAAAAATCATTCTTACCCGTCCGGCAGTAGAAGCAGGCGAAAATTTGGGTTTCTTACCTGGTGACTTGAAAGATAAAGTTGATCCATATTTGCGTCCACTTTATGATGCATTGGACGACATGCTCCCCGGTGATAAACTCGCTAAATTCATGGCCGACCGGACGATTGAAATTGCTCCACTCGCTTTTATGCGTGGTCGTACGTTGAATAATGCGTTCGTAATTTTGGATGAAGGTCAAAACTGTACCAATGCTCAAATCAAGATGTTCCTCACACGTTTGGGACCATCTGCGAAATGTATCATCACAGGTGATTTATCGCAGATTGATTTGCCGTATAAAGTAAAATCAGGTTTGAAAATAGCTTTAGATTTGCTTGGTAACGTAAGTGGAATCGAGCGAGTGAATCTCACAGCTGAGGATGTAGTGCGTCACCGTTTGGTCAAAGAAATTATTAGAGCCTACGAGCAGGAAGCCACAAGAAAAAAGGAAGAGAGAGATGCGGCATTGAGAGCGGAGGAAGAAGAGTAATTTGTTGATTGAGTTGACTAAGTTAATTAAGACAACTCAATCAACTTGATTAACTCAATTAACTAATTCAATTCAATCAACTCAACCTTGACATCAAAAATAATCTACAACGGCGGACTCCGTACTGAAGCAGAGCACTTGCGGTCTGGCAATAAAATCATTACCGATGCGCCCGTTGACAATCGAGGAAAAGGAGAAACTTTTTCACCCACTGATTTAATCGCAACAGGTCTGGGCTCGTGCATTTTAACCATCATGGGAATCAAAGCCTTGGATAAAGGAATTGACATAGAAGGCGCCACATGCGAGGTGAATAAAATTATGGCTTCCAATCCAAGGCGTATCGCTCGCTTAGAAGTAACGATTCAAATGCCTGATAAAACCTTCACGGATAAAGAAAAGAAATTACTCGAAGCAGCTGCGCATCACTGCCCGGTTGGGAATAGTTTGCATCCTGACTTGGAAGAGGTGATTACGATTAAGTGGTAGGTCTTACTGCAAGATTTGGTCAATTTTGATAGAAATATCAAAATTTGAAAGTGGAAGTGTATCTCCTTTTTTGAATGATTTTTGAGTTTTGAAAACTCCGCTTTCATTGTCTTTATAAACTTCGATTACGTTTTCCTGCAAATTTACAATCCATAATTCAGGAATACCTGATTTTGCGTAAAGCGGCATTTTGACTTTTTTATCAGTCACTACAGTGGAGTCTGCTACCTCAATCAATAAAATAACATCTACAGGTAGAGGGTGTTTCTCCGCGTAAAAATCTTCTCGAAATTTTAAAACTGCAATGTCTGGTTCTGGCTCTGAGTAATCATTTAACTC
>CALDSS010000191.1 GCA_937924495.1 uncultured Saprospiraceae bacterium | reverse complement strand
TTCTATAAATAACAGAGCAGCTCAATACTATCGAGCAAGAAGTGAAGCTTATTTCAAAACTGGAAATCAAGCGGCAAGCCAGCAAGATGCGCAGATGGCCCAACAGTTAGGTGGTTAAAAAAAAGGTTCTTGGACAAAAGTTGTGGAGCACAAAATCTAAAATTTTTTCATCAAAGATTTTCGAATTCGAGAAATCGTGAAGCCGAGATTTCGAGACGTGTTTTGTTCCCGAAATCTCGATCTCCCGATTTCTCGAATTCATCTTTCATGAGTTCCACGGTATTTTTCTAAGAACCATTTTCATATTCATTGAACTGTTTTTCCTTTTGCTCGAATGATGAAAAATACACCTCCTAACAATAACGCACCTGCTAAAATAGATTGCACGGTCACTTCTTCATTATTGAGTAGCCATCCCAAAAATAAAGCAATTACTGGGTTGACATAGGTATTAGTAACGACCTTAGTAGGAGAGACCTTTCTCAATAAATAATTGAAAGCTGACATGGCGCAGAGTGAACCAAAAATAATCAAATAAAGCAAGGACCAATAGGCCCGAGGTTCTACATTTTGAAAAGAAAAACCATTTAGCTCGCCAATTAATGGACTGATGATGAGTAGAAAAACAGAACCCGTAATCATCTGCAAGGCCGTTCGGGTCATAGTAGATTCGGGCAAGTCTGCGTCGGGCATCCAAATAGCAATTATGCTCCAGGCCAACAATGCGGTGAAAATTGCGAGTACGCCAAGCATAGCCATCGTACTGCCAATGAAGGCGGGTTGGCCAACTAAAAGTGCCATTCCAGAAATGCCAAGTGCAATCCCTGCCCAAGTCGCTTTTTTGGGTTGTTGTTGTTTCCAACCCCAGAGCATTAGTGCAACAATGAGTGGTTGAAGTGATACGAACAAAGCAGAAAGGCCGCTGTCAATATATTTCAATGCCCAGACTGCCAAGCCATTCCCAATAGTGAAAAGCATAAACCCAACAATTGCTGAATTTATCAATTGCTGTTTGGTGAATTGGATGGGGCCAGTCAATCTTGAGAGCAAAAGTAAAATCCATCCTGCAATGGAAAATCGCATTCCTGCCAATAGAAATGGAGGAATGGAACCAACCCCCCAAGCATTGGCCAGATAGGTTGAGCCCCAAACCACATAAATAGTGAAAAAGGACAAAAGGATGAGCCAGAAATCTCTATCGCGGTTGGGCATCGGTGGTTTTTAAATGAGGTGCGAAGGTCATTAAATTAGGGACTTTGCGAAAAGAATATTGGGAATTAATTTTTGGTGATTAGTTTTACGCCAATCAATGCACCAATTAACAGAAAAAATAGAATCCTTTTGGGAATGGTTTCAAAAAATGGAACCTCAGTATCGCAAGTTTTTCACTGATGAACCGGTGAATACTGAGTTGTTGGTAGAGGCCATGAACAATCGCGTTTTGGATTTTGGTCAATTTAAATGGGAGATGCGCGAAGGAAAGCAGGGCGTTTTGCAATTTATTATTTCACCCAATGGAGATTATGATTTATTTGAAATTAGCAAACAGATTATTCGCCATCAGCCTGCGCACCTGAATTGGGAGTTTTTACCTGCCTTGCCTCCTCAAAAGACAGATTATAAATTTAAGATGTATGATCAAGCAATGCGTCTGATTGATGTAGATGGCTCTGATTGGCAATGCGTTTTAGAAGAAGAAAATGGCCTTGTAGTGGCAGTTTTTGAAATTTCAAATTTAATCAACCTCGAATTCGATTCTCAAATCGAAGCTGCCGAAATTTTACTAAAAAAAATAATTGGAGAGGAGAAATTTATTGAACACATCGGCGGCCTTGAAGTCGTTGAAGAATTTGATGAAACCGAAGATAGTTTTCCGATCCAAGCGTTTGTTTTGAAGTTTGATGAAATGATCAGTTAGTCTTTGCCCACTTTTTAACCTCAGCAAAGTCAAGTGCGGCTGGAAAATCACTTTCTAAGACCGAAACCAAATCTTTCTTTTCAATACTTAGGTTTTCAGCACACCTATCCAAAAGTGTAGTGATGCGATTGGGTTGATTCATTTGGATATAAAGCGCTAATAATGAGTCATAAGTGTCAGAAAATTGGGGATAGTTTTCTATCATTTTTTCAAAATATTTAGCCGACTCTTCGTAATCTTCCATCATGACATGAATATTCCCTCTGTACAAATCCAAGAATTCATCTCCGGTGTAGCGCCCAATGCTATCTATTGCTGAGAGCGCCTTGTCATAGTCTCCCGACATGAAATGGTAGTCAATATAAACCAAATAGACAGAGGCTGGAGAACTTGAATTTTCGAGAATCTTTTCCATCAGGATGGTATATTCAAGCGGTTCGGTTTCTGGGTCAATGAATTGTGTTGCATACCCTAAGCCAATGCTTGAATTTTTGAAATCTTCAGAAATACCTGTGTTATAAAGTTTTTTGGCAGCCTCCACTTTGCCTTTCAATCTAAGCTCATTTATTTTTTTGATTAAAACATAATCTAACAATAATCTTTTATCAAATCCTTCTGAGGTGTCTTCGATATATTTTTGTACGAAAGGGTAATAATTTGCTGCCATCGTTTCACTCAAAAATTGGCCAGTTAGATAGATGAAAATATCAGAAATTTTAGGCTGTTTATCGCTATCAAAATCTACTACATATTCATGATAATTGATTGAGCCATCATCATATAACCTAAAGATTAGGTGATAGGTATCCTCTAATTGATAATAATTGACAAAGTTGTATAGAGTGCCCAATTTCAAGTGGCCAGCTATCTGTTTATGGAAGGCAACACCAATATTTTTTTGACTAAAACCTTCATTAAAATTCTTTATGTCTTCATTTTTTTCTTCTATTAGAAATTTATTATAAAATGATTTTGAATCGAAGTGCTTTAGAAAGAAGTCTGAGTCTTCATCATAAAAAGCTTCATCTAATTTTAAACCAAAAGAATAAATGATGGAGTCAGAGAAAGTAGGTTCTTGGCTTTTGAGCGCAAAAGAAAGGAGTAGGAAAAATGTAAGAAAGGGTACTTTGATTTTCACGGGGGCGTATTTTTGTATGTTGATAAAAGTCTATGCAAAATACGTTATTTTTTATCTAAATGTGTTTACATCCTTACCTTAGCCAATAAAATTTACGCATGAAAGAATTGCTCATTACTTTTTCTCTTTTGTTGTTTCTTTTTTCCTGTAAAGAAGAGACAAAAACAACTACAAATTCGACCCCTACCACTTCGGTCAGCACCAAGTCGGTTACCAATCATTTGTTTTCAAAAAAGCCATTTGATTTGGTTTGTATCTCCAGAATTGATACCACAGGCGGTGTCAAAAGAGAGCTGCGAAAAGTTCATGTCGATTCAGAAGATTTGAAAGATCCGACCTTTACGATTGAGCTAGCAAGTTGTAGCTATTTGGATAAAAAGGACTACGATAAATATGATTTACCTGAAAATACGGACTATGCAGTGTTTGGGCAGACGCTAAAGCAAGTGGACATTGTTGTTAGAGTGTATTCAGAAAAACCTGGTGTGGCCATTACAGAACGTGGATTTAAAAAAGAAGGAAAATGGGAATATAGCCCTTACAAAAAATATGAAATCATGCCCGATGGCGGATATTCGATGACTGCTTTGACCATGATCACAGGTAACCATTAATTGCTAAACTATGCATGAAAGCGCTGTAGCCACAGTTATTCTTATTCTCACTGGATTGTTTACGTTTCAAGGACTCAGAGACGATAAGTATCAAGAGCAATTTGCTTTTGATATTGATGGTATTTTATTGGGCAAACAGTATGGTCGGATGTTTACCTCTGGGTTTTTGCATATCGGATGGATTCATTTTGGTTTCAATATGATTGCGTTGCTTTCTTTTGCCTATTCGTTGGAGCTTATTTTGGGTATTCCGAAAATGATAATTTTATATTTTGGGTCTATGTTAGGCGGAAGTTTGCTTGCGTTGTATGTACACCGCAACCATGCTAACTATCGAGCAGTAGGGGCTTCTGGAGCAGTCAGTGGGATTATTTTCGCATCCATCATTCTTTTTCCCGACAAGGGTATTTCTTTGATTGGGTTGCCTTTCGAATTTCCACGTTGGTTGTTGGCTGCGTTATTTATCGCCATTTCAATTTTTGGAATTAAAACGGGTGGTGGAAATATTGGTCATGAAGCTCATTTGGGTGGTGCCTTGGCAGGAATTCTATTTGCCATGTTTATGGAACCCGATATCGCTTGGGAAAATTGGTGGATGGTCATGTTTACGTTATTGCCGATTAGCCTTTTTGTTGCGATGATAATTTTTAACCCGAACACTTTGATGATAGAAAGCTATTGGGGTGAAAATGTGGAGAAGCTTAAAGATATGACCAAGAAGCGACAAGCAAATTCTAAAACTGTAGATGAAATTCTCGATAAAATCAGCAAAAAAGGAATCAAAAGTCTATCAAAAAGCGAACGAAAGTTGTTGGACGATTTCAATAAAAATAACAAATGAGTTCAACTAAACAGCTTATTCTGGGACAATTGAAAGAAGTGCGTCGTCAATCTTTACGTGTTTGGGAGGCACTGCCAGAGGAAAAATTTCATTGGAAACCCGATCCTGAAGCTATGACGATGCTCGAAGTTGTTCGGCATGTACTCAAAGCAGATGCATGGTTTCAATTCATTGTCGAAAAAAGGGGAGACATCAAGGACTATTCTGTTTGGGATGATGAACGTCCGTTGATAAGTGTTCAGGATGAATTAGATTTTCACAAACCAATTAGAGCAGATTTTTTAAAGTTTGTTGAGCAATTTTCAGAAGCAGATTTTTCAACGATAGAAATTCAAAGAAAAGATAAAGGCGCTCGTGAATGGCCGAGAAAATTGGGGCCTTATTTACTTCGAGTTTGCTATCATGAAACAGTGCATACTGGGCAGTTTCTTGCTTATTTGAGAATGATGGAAGTGGA
>CALDSS010000190.1 GCA_937924495.1 uncultured Saprospiraceae bacterium | reverse complement strand
TTTAAAATTTTCATGTAGCTCCATAAATTCTCTTCTATTTACCTCAATATTTTTATCCAACCCTCCAAAACCCCAATCGCACTTCCCAACCCACGAACCATATCCACGGCCAACAACAAATTTTTATAAGACTTTTTGATGGTAATACCCGTTTGTGGGCCAGTGGTCGCGATAAACTGAAATAGCGTTAAGCGTTGTGCTTTGGTGCAGGTTTACTAAACTTTAAAAGTTTAGTAAACCTATGAAAGGGGCCCCATTCAATAATTAGAATTACCTATTCCAAATAATTCTCGGCTATATCAAGTTTAAAATTTTCATGTAGCTCCATAAATTCTCTTCTATTTACCTCAATATTTTTATCCAACCCTCCAAAACCCCAATCGCACTTCCCAGTCCACGTACCATATCCACTGCCAATAACAAATTTTTATAAGACTTTTTGATGGTAAAACCCTTTTGCGGGTCAGTGGTCGCGATGAACTGAAATAGGCTTAAGCGTTGTGCTTTGGTGCAGGTTTACTAAACTTTCAAAGTTTAGTAAACCTATGATGGGAGTATATTCTACAATTAGAATTCCCTATCCAAATAATTCTCGGCTGTATCAAGTTTAAAATTTTCATGCAGCTCCATAAAATCTCTTCTATTTACATCAATATTTTTATCCAGCCATGATAAAACTAAATCTCTTGAAAGTAATGTTGGTTTTTTTGAGAGGAGAGAATTGAATGAAGAATATTTCCAAGAAGAATAATTGGACTCAAATTTATGATGAATAGGATTATGATGGATGTAGGCTAAAATGTGCCAAAATTTTGCCTCATTTTTTATCGAAACTCTTTTGAATCTTTTTTGAAAAAGACTACCTGTTCGTTCTTCTTGTTTGTTGAAAGCTAAAGCATAAGAAGAAAATAATCTCTTAAATTGGTCTTCCAGAAAAGTGTTATGATTTATCTTCTTTTCCAGAAACTGAATTGCTTTCGAAGTGCCTTCAGTAGAAATCACTTTTGTCAATTTGTCTGAAAGCGGTTTTACTTTTATTAAAAAATGGATATGATTGGGCATTAGACAATATGCCAAAGTTTCGAAATAAGGGAGAATTAGTGCCTCCCATTTTTTTAGAAAAAATTGATAGTTTTCATCTATTCTAAAAATGGTTGTTCCGTTGATGCCGCGATTATAAAGATGGTATATGGATTCTTCTTCAAACTTTTCCCAGTAGTCGATTTTTCTCATAGGTTTTGAATTTATGCTTTTGTTGAGATGAGCATAGGTTTACTAAACTTTCAAAGTTTAGTAAACCTTTTTATAAGCCTAAGTTAGTAAACCAATAGATAATTGCAATTAAGCCGAAGCGGCTTCCTTCGGGCTAACAACTTTTTCAAGTCCCTCCAAAACCCCAATCGCACTTCCCAAGCCTCTCACCATATCCACCGCCAATAATAAATTTTTGTAAGACTTTTTGATGGTAAAACCCTTTTGTGGGCCTTTGGTCGCGATGAACTGAAATAGTTTTTGGAAAGTCGGACTATCGTAGTAGGCGGACTGTGCATCGGTGATAAAGTAGCAACGCAACTTGCCTTTTTTGAGAATGACTTGCTCGAAGCCGAGCCGCTTGCCGAGCCACTGCAGGCGCAATGCATTGAAAAGATTGAAAACCGGTTTTGGTATTTTACCAAACCGATCTTCGAGTTTGCTGGTGAACTCCTCGATTTCTTTTTCGGATTTTAGTTGGTTGATTTCGGTGTAGAGGTTGAGACGTTCTTGCGTAGATTCGACGTACTCGGTGGGGAGGTGCATTTCAAGATCAGTGTCCACATTTACATCGCGGACATAGATTCTTTTCGCGTCATTTTCCTCTTTAAATATTTCTTTGAATTGGGTTGATTTTAGTTCTTCGAGGGCTTCTTCCAATATCTTTTGGTAAGTATCATAACCAATGTCGGTGATGAAACCCGACTGCTCGCCACCCAGTAAATTACCTGCCCCACGAATGTCCAAGTCACGCATCGCAATCTCGAAGCCACTACCGAGGTCAGAGAACTCTTCGAGGGTTTTGAGGCGTTTGCGGGCATCGCTGGTCAGCACACTCAGTGGCGGACTGAACAGATAACAAAATGCTTTTTTGTTGCTACGACCGACTCGTCCGCGCAACTGGTGCAAGTCACTCAGCCCAAAATGATGGGCGTTGTTGATAATCATCGTATTGGCATTGGAGATGTCTAAACCCGTCTCGATGATGTTGGTGCAAACCAGCACATCGTACTTTTTATCAATGAACTTGAGAAGGGTCTCTTCCAGTTTTTTGCTGTCCAATTGTCCATGTGCCATGGCCACATTCATCTCAGGACAAAGGCGTTGGATGAGTGCTGCAATGTCGGGTAAGGTCTTCACGCGGTTGTGCACAAAGAAAGTTTGTCCGCCGCGATAGTACTCATAATGCAACGCATCTTTGATGACGTCCTCACTAAAAATTCGCTGCTCGGTGTGTATCGGCTGACGGTTGGGTGGGGGCGTCCGCATCACTGAAAGGTCACGCGCTGCCATCAATGAAAACTGCAACGTCCGAGGAATAGGCGTGGCAGTCAGCGTCAAAGTATCGACGTTGACTTTTAGATTTCTGAGTTTTTCTTTTGCAGCTACGCCGAATTTTTGCTCTTCATCAATCACCAATAATCCCAAATCTTTGAAGCCTACATCCTTGCTCAAAATGGCATGGGTTCCGATTAGGATTTCTACTTTTCCTTCTTTGGTGCGTTCGTAGATTTCGCGTTTTTGCTTCGCTGTTTTGAAACGATTGACGTATTCGACATTGATACCGAAATTACCCATTCGTTCACTGAACGTTTTATAATGTTGCAGTGCGAGGATGGTGGTGGGTACCAAAATCGCTACTTGTTTTCCATCCGAAACCGCTTTGAAGGCCGCGCGAATAGCGACCTCTGTTTTTCCGAAACCAACATCTCCGCAGATGAGGCGATCCATCGGATGCTCTTTCATCATGTCCTCTTTCACGGCCTGCGTAGCTTTGAATTGGTCGGGCGTGTCTTCATAAATAAAACTCGCTTCCAACTCATTTTGCAAATAACCATCTTCTGGAAAAGCATGTCCTTTGGAGGCTTTTCGTTTGGCGTATAGCCGAATCAAATCGGCAGCAATGTCTTTTATTTTTTTCTTGGTGCGTCGCTTGGTATTTTCCCAAGAGTCCGATCCGAGTTTATGAATTTTGGGTGCGTTGCCATCTTTACCAGAATATTTGGAAATTTTATGCAGCGAGTTAATTCCCACATAAAGCAAGTCATTATTGGCATAAACTAATCGAACAGATTCTTGAATTTGACCATTGATTTCCAGTTTTTCTAAACCGGAAAATTTTCCAACACCATGGTCGATATGGGTCACATAATCACCCGGTGCTAACTCGCGCAGCAACTTAAGATTGAGCGCTTGATCTTTCGAAAATCCTTTTCGTAAACGATAGGCATGGAAGCGCTCAAAAATTTGATGATCGGTATAAACGGCAACGCCATGATCAAAATCAATGAACCCTTGATGTATCCCCTTCACCACAGGATGAAAAGAAACGTTGGCATCTAGGTCTTGGAAGATGGCATAGAATCGCTCAACCTGTCGCGGGTTTTCTGTAAAGAGATAATTTTCCAATGCATTGGCAGAGTTCTCATGCAAGTTCTCAATCAGCAGTGGAAAGTTTTTATTGAAACTCGGTTGTGGTTTTGAGTTGAAATCAATGGTGTGAAATTTATCACTCGTCATGCCGAGCAGGGAGCGAATTTCACTATCTGGTTTTTTTAGAAAAACGATGGGGAAGGTCTTAATGTCTTCCGCGATTTCATGGGGGCGAATGAAGGCTCGGTCTCTAAAAATTTCCGCCACTTCCGACTCATCCAACTGCGAAATGCTTTTGGCAAACTGCTCTGCTTTTTCAAAACAGATGGTCAGTTTGTCAATCAACACTTGATAGTCTTTGATCCAAATCACCGTATTTTCCGGAAGGATAGAAAAAATAGAAACTTTATCTATTTGAGAAAATTTGGTGTTCAAGTTGGGGACAATGGCCACGCGCGCAATGTTCTGTACAGACAATTGATCGGTTGGATTGAAAGTCCGAATACTTTCGACCTCATCGTCAAACAACTCAACTCGATACGGATAGTCATTTCCATAAGAAAAAATATCGACGATGCCACCACGAATCGAAAACTGCCCAGGCTCATAAACAAACTCCTCTCGATTGAATCCATAATCGAGCAGCACTTCCATCAAGAAGTCCACATCGAGTTTTTCACCTTTTTTGATTTCGACTTTTTGTTCGGCAAGAACATTGGGTGCAACTACTTTTTCGAAAAGGGCTTCGGGATAAGTAACCACCATTTTCCCGATGTGCTCGTTGTCTGGCAATTGATTGACAACACCCGCTCTGCTCAATACATTGGTATTGTTCAGATCTTCAAATTGCATCGGGCGTTTGAACGAATCGGGTAGAAACAGGGCTGGCTTTTGCGCCATCAGACTTGTGAGCGTATTTTGAATATACGCAGCGTCTTCCTTGTCAATTCCAATAAAAAGGTGAAGCTTGGGTTGGGCGAGTAAACTTCCGGTCAGGGCAAAGCATTCTTGCGAACCGACCAGTCCATTTAATAATAAACGAGGCGGCTCCTCTGATTTCAGCCCTTCTAAAATCTGCTCGATTTTTTCGCTGTCGCGATATTTTTCGAGCAATCGCATCAGATTCTCCATTGAGGAGGCGAAGGTAAGGAACGGTTCACGGAGGACGGTAGGCGGAGGACGGTTTTTTCAAAAAAAATAAGGCGTGTCTCAGACACGCCTTATTTTTTCTCATTACATAGTCTTTATGCCTTCTTCACAAATTCCGACTTCAATCCCATAGCCCCAAACCCAGGAATTTTACAATCAATATTATGGTCGCCATCTCTCAGGCGAATGTTTTTGACTTTGGTTCCAACTTTGAGTGGGCCAGAGGCGCCTTTTACTTTTAAGTCTTTAATAATAGTCACCGTGTCTCCATCTTGCAAAAGATTACCGTTGGCATCTTTTACAATCAATTTGTCTGCCTCTGCATCTGCTTTTGGATTCCATTCAAAGGCACATTCTGGGCAGGCGTATAATTCTCCCAGCAGTAGATAGCCGTAAGGAGATTGGCATTTGGGACATGGTTTTGATTCGTCAGACATAATTAATTTGTTGAATTTTGGCGAAGGTATAAATCAAAAACTATTCATCAATTTCTGAACCTCTTTATATTGTTCGTCAAACAAAACTACTTTTGTAAAATCGGCTAATGCCTTTTTATCATAGCCTACTTTTTGTAGAATTTTTCCTCGCTGATACAAGGCTTCAATATTTTTATAGTTGAGTTCAATGGCTTTGCTGTAATTTGAAATGGCTCTGTAATCATCTCCATTTTTGAGATACAAATTTCCAACCTGCAAATAATCTCCACTCTCTAATTTAAACTGCCCACTAAATCGCTCATGAAATGCAAGGGCTTGAGCAGGGTCAGAGGTAGGGTAGCGCGGATGCGTCAGTAACTGCATCAAATCCTGATACAATGGTCCATTGGTAATTCCACTTTCGGCCGTTTCCATTAGTTTCTTCAAACCTAATTCGTATTCGTTTTTATTAATCGCTTCCATTGCTTCAAAATAGGAGGGCGGGTATTTGGAAGTTTGTAATAATCGCTGAAATTGATACCCATCATTATACATCATTCGACCATTGTGCATAATCATGGGCTCTTTGTTGGGAAGGATATTTCCAATAAAATCAAAAATACCTGACACCAAAAAAATACCCATTCCAAATGCAATCATAGGTTGGTCTTTGTAAAAAAGAATGAGCCAACAAAAAAGCAATCCGAGCAAAAGAGAGAAAACTGGACCACCCAAAACAATCATCATGGATTGGCCAATAGTTTTGGCTCCTTGATGGGAACAAAGTCCTTGTTCTAAATTTATAAGCTTCGGAGTGAAAAATACTTCTAATCGACCCAAGTTGAAATGAAAACTTTTGTCTAAATTTCCATAAGAACCAACGTAAATTGAAACTGGATTTTTGGTGAAAACCAATGCTGGTAGTGCATGCCCTAATTCATGCACCAAGGTGGTGAATGGTCTTGAAAGTATTATCGCCAAGAAAACCGCTATGGTGCCTAAAATGCCAGTCATGAATTGGAGATTGGATAGTTCGGAAAATTAAAAAATAAAACCCGAATGCTCAAGCGAGTATTCGGGTTTTCTGATTCTGAATTTTTTTTCAATCTATCCAGCAGGCACCAATTCCTTCACATCTTCGAGACTAGGCACTTTACGCTTCATTGATTTCTTCTTACATACTTTACACAATTCGGAGCTTCCCTTATGTTCGAAAGATTCTTTGATGCTTCCATTACTGACATTTTTACCTTTTAAGTACTGACAATCTTGGAAGGAATGGAATTTATTCCCTCTTGTTCCGTCTGTTAACCAGTATACATTACCAGCATCAATTCCTGCTTCTTGTGCTTCGGCTGTCTTTTGTCTTATCTCCTCCGTATATTTCTCTACAGATGGTGGGTTAAAATCTGCTCCCGTCACACCTGCAGCAACCATCGCAATAGCAGCAATTGAACCAGCAATCCCTTTTGTTTTACCATCTAATTCTTTGTTTGATAAAATCATAACCACCATTGGCAAGAAAGCCAAAATCCCCATAATCGCTCCCAATTGATTTTGAATAAAGAATTTTGTTGGATTTTTTTCTGAAGCAGGATCGAGACGATTGGCTTTTTTCCAAAGGGTTGACCCCGTAAAGGCCAAAATAAAAATCACTACAATCGCTCCGATGAGCCACATAAGTTTATCGTTGCTAATCAAATTAAAAATAGCATAAACCTGACCACCCATAGCGGCAATCCATGCTAAAAAAGCAAAAATTCGAAGTTTTAATGCTTGACCTTTTGCCTCTTCACTGGCTACAAATGTTTCTTGATCTGACATAATATTTATTTGTTTAAAATTAATTACCTGTAAAGTTAGACGCTATTTTTAAATGTGGTTTCTTTTCAAGCGCTATTCTTTACAAAATATCTCTCAACTCTGAATATAGCCAGTTTCAATATTAATATTCGTATTAGAAAAATTGCCACCTTACAATTTTAAAAGCCCCAAAAGAAAGGAAGAGATTAGGTTGAGTAAAACTATGTTTTGTCGTTTACATAGATTTCAGCATTTACGCTTATAATATTTAGCATCTTTAGAAAACGTTACAAGGTTTACCCTTTTTTTTAGTGGTTAGTCATTCTTTGTTGTATCATTAGGCTTTAAAAATAAAGAATATGACTGACGCCAAGCCTATTGAAATTATTCGAAGGTTAAAAGAGAAACGTGAATTAAGAAAATACTTCAAGGAAATCGGTTATCCCGAACCTTCTGAAAAGGAAATTTCGTTTGATGCGCGTGAGTCGTCATTAGAATCTATTACCAAAGATTTGTCAGACGAGGAATGCGAAGTACTAATCAGAACGAATGTGGTAAGGTATATCCAAGGCTTTAGTCATAAACCAAAAGAATTTTTGATTGCTTCTACTAATGGAACCAAAAAAATGGAAGCGGTGGAGGAGTTGATAGATTTTTGTGATAAAAAAGAATTCTACCAAATGAGAACGATCATGCGATTTATAAAACGAATTGCAGCCGAAAATGAAGAAGCAGCCAAAGCTTAATAATTTAATTTATAAAATGTACAAGTCAGTTTTTTTTGTTCTTTTAAGTGTGTGCCTTTCAAACTGTTTTTCCTCGAAATCAAACTTGACCAAAGGGCCAAAACCTATAGAGCTAAACGCCCAAAATTTTCAAAGTACCATCCTTGATAATGAAAGTATTTCCGTCGTCTATTTTTGGGCAGTTTGGTGTGGCCCATGCAAAATGACAGGGCCAGTCATGAATGATTTAGCAAAAACTGAAATTGGAAATACCACTTACGGAAAAGTAAACGTCGATGAAAATGAAGAGCTCGCAGTCAGATACGGCATAAGAAGCATTCCTACCATCCTGATTATGAAAAACGGAAAAGTTGTGGATAAATATGTAGGCGTTTTCACCAAAGACCTTGTAGGAGATTTAGTCAAAAATCATTCGTAAATATTTTCGGTTCTTGGACAAAAGTCGTGGAGGACAAAATCTAAATTTTTTTCATCAAAGATTTTAGAGTTCGAGAAATCGTGAAATCGAGATTTCGAGACGTGTTTTGTTCCCGAAATCTCGATCGCCCGATTTCTCGAATGCATCTTTCATAAGTTCCACGGTATTTGTCTAAGAACCATATTTTCTTACCTTCTCTCTATTGTTAAATAATTTAAGTTTTATTAGGTAGTTAATAAATGGTTTTAGGGTTATGTGGTTAAATTGGTTAGAATAAAACACTTGATCAAATATCAATTCAACCTCAACCACTCTGATCAAAACAGTTCGCAATTTGAATTCGATAAAAGTCTTATGGTTGCTTTTCAAAACTGTTTTACATCATAAAATACCATTCTTTCCAACAATCACTACCTTTTAGACGTATCATCTGTCATCGTTGATTTATTAGATTTGTATCACAAAAACCGTAAACCATGCAAGATTATATGATGGAAGAGGAACACGTCATGTTCCGAGATGCCGTTCGCGCATTTATGCAAAAAGAAATCGAACCACATTATGAAGCTTGGGAAAAAGCAGGGCAAGTGCCACGAGAAGTTTGGCGAAAAGCAGGTGAGTTGGGAATTCTAAGTATTTATATTCCTGAAGAATATGGTGGAATGGGGTTGGACGATTATCGTTACAATGCTATCGTCTCAGAAGAATTGGCGCGCGTGAATGGAACTGGGCCTGGGTTTGCGATTCAGAATGATATTGTGGTGCCGTATTTATTGGAATATTGCAATGAAGAACAAAAGCAAAAATACCTGCCCAAAGTTGCCAGTGGAGAGTGGATTGGTGCACTGGGCATGTCAGAACCTGCTGCGGGTAGTGATTTGAAAGGTTTGAAAACTACAGCCATCAAACAAGATGATCATTATCTTTTGAATGGTTCAAAAACTTTTATCTCCAATGGCATCATGTGTGATTTTGTGGTGTTGGCTGTCAAAACTCAACCAGAATTGGGCTCCAAAGGATTTGCCATTTTCATTGTTGACCGAGGCATGGAAGGTTTTTCCAATGGTGAAAATTTAGATAAAATCGGTATGAAAGGACAGGACACTGCCGAGTTGTTTTTTGATAATGTGAAAGTGCCTTTCGAAAATTTATTAGGTCAGGATGGAAAGGGCTTTTATTACCTGATGCATAATTTACCGCAAGAGCGCCTCTCAATTGCCGTTACCGGAATGGGTGCTATGGAAGCGACTTTGGAGCAAACGATTCAATATTGCAAAGACCGGCAGGCCTTCGGAAGACCTATCGGTTCTTTCCAAAATTCAAGATTCAAATTAGCGGAGTTGCAAACTGAATTGACTATCGCCCGCACTTTCGTCGATAAATGCATCGAAGAGTTAAATGCCAAAACACTAACTGCTGAAAAAGCAGCTATGGCCAAATATTGGGTCTCTGATTTGCAATGCAAATTGATTGATGATTGCCTTCAACTTCACGGCGGGTATGGCTACATGAATGAATACAAAGTCGCCCGTGCTTGGCGCGATGCGCGTGTCCAAAAAATATATGGTGGAACGAATGAAATTATGAAAGAGATTATTGGTAGGAGTATGGGGTTTTAGGAAAGGACACCTTCGTTCGTGGCAAGACTCCAAGTCGTTCCACGAATATTTGTTAGCCTAAAGTCGTGC
>CALDSS010000189.1 GCA_937924495.1 uncultured Saprospiraceae bacterium | reverse complement strand
CTAATTTTGGTAACAAGGGTTGCGAAAGTTAAAGACAAATATCCCCTTGTTAGAACAGAAAGGATTCATTAACTTTTTATTCAATAGCTTATGAATTTAGAATGCAATATCAATAGCCATTTATCTAACGACAAAATTTATTTTTGAAGGAGGTTTTTTGAGACAGCTCACATAGGAACGCACTTTTTTATTTTCCCTCAAGTCTGCGGATATATTTTTCTCGTATTTTCCAAACCTCATCAAAGTTAATGCTGAGTTTTTCTTTTTTTACCCACTCTTTTAAAAAAGATTGATGAAATTCTACCTTAAATTCAGCTACATCTTCTGGCTGAATGCACTTTTCAATTAGAACGTCTTTGAACTACATGTTCCCTTTTTCTGTGTTAGAACCAGTTCGGGCCGATAACGGCTTGCATTTCTTCCATAGGGCAATTTCTGGATATACTGACAAAGTCCCTTAAAATCAACAATCCCCAAACCCGCAATGGGTTTGAGGATTGTTTTATTCAAATCCAAGATGAAATTTTCACTAATTACCGTTTTTTTTTGCCTCCCATTTCTTTTCAGCTAATTTTTGAAGGTCTTCCACTTTATCAAATTCATCAACAATTTCTTGCCCCAGTAAAGTTTCAAATAAATCCTCCATTGAAACCAGACCAACGACTGCTCCAAAATTGTCAGTTACCACAAAAAGGTGGTTTTTTTCTTTTGTTAACTCTTGAAACAAAGCAGGAAGTGGTTTGTCATCTTGGGTGAAATTTGCATTTCTTTTAATGGAGCTCAACGTTCCCTCGCCACCACCATCTGCAATTTTTTTGAGGATCTCATCCTTCAAAACCAAACCGATAATATCATCTCTTGTTTCACCAAAAATTGGAATTCGTGAATACCGAATTGGTTGATTGGCTTTATAAAACTCTTCAATAGTTTCATCCTGATTCCCCATAAAAGCAACGGTTTTTGGAGTCATGATGTCCCGCACAGTTTGTTTTTCGAATTGAAGAAGATTTTTAATAATTTTTGCCTCACTCTCATCTAAACTTCCGCCCACGCTGCCTTCTTCTACAATTGCTGCAAAATCATGTCTGCTCAAAACACTTTTTACCTGTGGCTTTTTCAAAAACTTGGTTATCCATTTACTCACCCAAACTAATGGGAAGAGTAGGAACATCAAAATTCTTAAAGTTTGAACAGTAAATGGGGCAAGTGATTTCCAAAAATTTGCTCCAATTGTTTTCGGAATAATTTCCGAAGCATATAAAATGATAAGAGTCATGACCACCGCAACGATGGTTTCATAACTGACCTCCATGAATCCAAGGTTTACGTAATTTTCACCAAATGCTTCTCCCGCTGCAGCACCTACCATGATGGCACCTACAGTATGAGCGATGGTATTCAAGGTCAAAATGGCTGAAAGTGGTCGGTCAATATCTTCTTTATATTTTTGAAGCATAAGTCCCGTTGATGTACCTTTTCTTACTTCACTTGATATAAAGTTTGGCGTGACACTCAAAAGCACTGCTTCCAAAATTGAACATAAAAAAGAAAATATAACTGATATAAGACTCCAAAATATTACTGCACCCATTTGTATGATTTATATGTAATTCTACGAGGTTTAGACGCTTAGGTTCATATTGTTGAAAACGCAAATGTATAAAAATAAAGAATCTTAAGATTCTATTTAAAAATAATAAAAAACCATACCATTGCTTTTTTGTCTAACCACAAGGAAAACTTACTTTTGTCCGAATTTTTTAATAGAAGCAATTAATCTGATAAATACGATAAATGAATTTACACGAATATCAAGGTAAAGAAATGCTTGCCAGCTATGGTGTGGCCATTCAAAAAGGAATCATCGCTACAAACTTAGAGGAAGCAGTTGCAGCTTACGAAAAAGTAAAAGAAGACTCTGGAAGTGGAGTAGTAGTGGTTAAAGCTCAAATCCATGCAGGAGGAAGAGGAAAAGGCGGTGGAGTGAAATTGGCGAAAAACATTGATGAATTAAAGGAACATGCTGGCAATATTCTCGGTATGATGTTAAAAACTCCTCAAACGCCAGGTGGATTGGAAGGAGAAGGAAAACTGGTAAGAAAAATATTGATTGCAGAAGACAGCTATGTTCCAACCTTCGAATCATGTAAGGAATTCTATGTTTCTATCATGATGGATAGAGCGAAGAAATGCAACGTAATCATTTATTCTACCGAAGGTGGAATGAATATCGAAGAGGTAGCAGAGAAAACACCACATTTGGTTCACAAGGAGTGGATACATCCTCATTTGGGTCTGCAGCCGTTTCAGGCAAGAAAGGTAGCTTTCAACCTTGGTTTGAGTGGAAAAGCATTTAAAGAAATGTCAAAATTCATTACTAAGTTATATGCTGCTTTTGTTGGTTCAGATGCCAGTTTATTTGAAATCAATCCAGCCATGTTATCTGGGAATGATGATATGATTGCAGTAGATTGTAAAGTTTCTTTAGACGATAATGCGCTTTTCAGACATCCTGAATTGGCAGCAATGAGAGATACGGACGAGGAGGATCCAGTAGAAGTAGAAGCAAAAAGTCATGGGTTGAATTATGTAAACCTTGACGGAAATGTTGGATGTATGGTGAACGGGGCAGGTTTGGCAATGGCGACCATGGATATTATCAAGTTGTCAGGAGGTGAGCCAGCAAATTTCCTTGATGTAGGTGGTACGGCCGATGCAGAAAGAGTTGAAAAAGCATTCCGTATCATTTTAAGAGATCCAGAAGTAAAAGCAATCCTAATAAATATTTTTGGTGGTATAGTTCGTTGCGATAGAGTAGCGCAGGGTGTTGTTGATGCCTACAAAAACATTGGAAATATTCCAGTACCAATTATTGTAAGGTTGCAAGGCACCAATGCGGATATTGCTAAGAAATTAATTGATGAATCGGGCTTGGAAGTTCGTTCAGCCATTTTGTTGCAAGAAGCAGCAGACATTGTAGCGGAGGTATTGGCTTGATAATCAATCAATTAGAAATAAAAAAAGCGTTCTGAAATTTTTCAGAACGCTTTTTTTATTTCATTGAAATGAAGTTTTTTAATCTCTCTCTGAAGTGTACTCCTCTAATTTTGAAGCTTTCCAGACTACATAAACGCCTTCATATCTTCCAGGATGATAATACATCTTTCCTGAAATTTTAGAGTTTTTTATTGACCCAATGAACCTTACCCTTATTCTTTTTCCTTTTTCTTTTCTGTCACATACGAAGTTGATATTATCTCCGTGTCTATTGATAATAAGAGGAGAACCATCTAAAGTTCCCATTGCAATTGGCCCATTTTGTGGTTCGATGACTAAAACGGAGTTTTCCTCATTACCTTCAACATGTAAGTCCCAAGAGCCTTCAATTTTGACGCCTGATGTTTGGTATTGAGCATGGAGGGTATCCATTCCAATTAAGAATGAAAAAATAAGAGGGAACAACAACTTAATTTTGCACATAGTGTTCGTTTTTGCTTTCTCAATGGACGTAAATATATGATTAATTAAAATGTATCAAAAAGAAAATTTGAATTTTCTAAGATTAGGACAAAAAATACCTAAAGATTCTATTCAAATAAATTAAAATATCATTTCTGGGATTTCCTCTTCAACAATCAATCGACCTTCGGTTGCGTTTTGAATATCTTCTACCGAAACTCCCGGAGCTCGTTCAATTAGTTTGAAACCCTGAGGGGTTACGTCCAAGACAGCCATATTTGTAACTATCTTTTTTACACATTTTACACCAGTCAATGGAAGAGAACATTGTTTCAATAGTTTTGATTGCCCTCTCTTGTTGGTATGCATCATTGCCACAATGATATTTTCTGCTGAGGCAACTAAATCCATTGCACCTCCCATGCCTTTCACCATTCTTCCTGGTATTTTCCAATTGGCAATATCTCCGCTATCCGAAACTTCCATTGCACCCAAGACAGTAAGATTGATGTGCTGGCCACGAATCATGGCAAAGCTTGTGGCACTATCAAAAATGACTGCTCCCGGCATTGCTGTGATAGTTTGTTTTCCTGCATTTATCAAATCTGCATCTTCTTCTCCTTCAAATGGGAAAGGCCCCATTCCTAAAATTCCATTTTCTGATTGAAAAATGACATCAATTCCTTTGGGTACGTGATTGGCAATTAGGGTAGGGATACCGATGCCCAAATTTACATACCAATTCTGCTGAAGCTCTTTTGCTATTCTTTGAGCTATTTGATCTTTACTAAGCATAATTATTCCTTTAAAAGATTCAAAAATTAAGATTGGCGAGTACGCACGGTTCTTTGCTCAATTCGTTTTTCGTATTTCTCACCTTGAAAAATACGCTGAACGAATACACCGGGCGTATGAATGAAATTAGGATCCAATTCTCCGGGTTCTACTAATTCTTCCACTTCGGCAATAGTGATTTTACCTGCCATGGCCATCATTGGGTTAAAATTTCTCGCAGTACCTTTGAATATTAAATTACCAAAATGGTCTCCTTTCCAAGCCTTTACAATTGCAAAATCAGCAGTTAAAGCAGCTTCTAATAAGTGTGGTTTACCATCAAACCAACGAACTTCTTTTCCTTCTCCGACTTCGGTTCCATAACCAGCTGGAGTGAAAAAAGCGGGGATACCAGCTCCTCCCATGTAGCAGCGCGTTGCTAGTGAACCTTGTGGGATTAAATCCACTTCCAACTCACCAGAAAGCATCTGGCGTTCGAATTCATCATTTTCTCCCACATAAGAAGAAATCATTTTTTTTATTTGCTTTTTCTGCAAAAGCAGCCCTAAACCGAAATCATCAACGCCTGCATTATTGGAAATACAAGTGAGACCATTCACATTCTTTTTAACCAGTTCAGCAATGCAATTTTCTGGGATTCCGCATAACCCAAAACCCCCGAGCATTAAAGTCATATTGCTTTCAATGCCTTCACAGGCGGCTTGAACATTGGCGACTCTTTTATCCATAATTTTACAATTTTAAAGAGCTAAAGGTAATTTTTCAAAAGGGATTTTTGCTTCAATTTTCCTATTATTTAATGAATACTCTTAAAAGAAAAAGAGGTTTCACCTTGCTAAATTTTAGGTGAAACCTCTTTTGTGAATTTATTAAATAGTCTTTTCTATTGAGAAATTATCTTTTTGATAAGGGTCCCTTCATCGGTAGTAATTCTTACCATTAAAACGCCATTTGTACTTTTGGAAGAATCAATCTCAAATAGATTTGAATTGGCGATAGAATAAAGAACCGCGCCTTTCATATCCAAAATTTCAATATTTTTTATTGGAAAAGGAGAGTCGATTTTCATCATTTTTCCATTGGAGGTCGGATTCGGATAAATATTAATTTGAGTATCAAGAATATTTTGAATCGAAGAAGTTCCACATTCTTGACTATCCAACCAATTGAAAGCATCCGTGAAGATTTGGAGACGATTTGAAAAATCTACGGTATGGCCAACACCTTGCAATAAATTTGTCTCTACACATGCTTCATTGTTTCTGAGTGCTGATACAAATGGAGTGAATCTACGGGTTGGTGAATCCGTACTTCCATGAATTATATAAAATGGTTTATCCTTCGCATTTTGAAACCAAGATTCATTTCCAGAAAATGCTTCTGCCGCTGCTCCAATTGGCATAAAACCAGCAAACTTTTCGGCATTTGATAGGCCATAGGAATAAGTCGTTCGACCACCCCACGAAAAACCCATTACAAAGATTTTCTCAGGATTGACATTATACCAAAGCGCCATTGAATCCAAGAGCACAGTTGTAAAGGCAGTATCAATGGGGTCGTCAATTCTACCATCAACACCACCGTCGGGACAGACCAATAATAAATTGTTCGTCTCGACAAAATCAATAAGATGATCTCTCCAAGAAGTTGAGTTCCATCTGCTGGTATTTAGCGGATGAAGTCCTAAAATCATCTTTGATGGGACGGCCTCATCATAACCCGAAGGAATGTATAATGAGTATTTTTTTGCTGCGTCATTTTGGAAAGCAAAACTCCTATCGATAGATTCTTGAGCAAAAAGAGAGGTAAGGGCAAAGCCTAAAAAGATTACATTAAATAAATGTCTCATTTGTCGATTTTTTGGGTAAATCTATGATTGAGAATTGAATTGAAACTTGTTTGATTAGAAAAATTGCAAAAAAGTCCGCAATTTGCATGCAACCCCAGTATGATAAAACTACATTCATGACCATGAATTTTTCAAAACACTACAGAAAGGGGTATCTTATTTCTGTAACATTGATAATCTTATTGATGTCATTATGGCTATTTCGCGAATTGGGTTTCTTTTATATTTCCTGGCCTGAAGATTTGATTACACCTGCCTTGCTATTCGCGATGATAGGCTTAAGTTTCGTAATTTTAGAAAGGGGGCAAGAAAAAGGGGACAAAGATGATCAAGCTGGATTAGAATAAAATTTCTTTCCTTCTCTTGCCATGTTTCTAAGCAAAGGGCTGCATCGATATCGTTCTTCACGATATTCATCAAATAACCTATCCAAGGTTTCTACACAATGCACGATTCCTTTTTCATCTGCCCATCTCAATAATCCTTTCGGATAGTTTACCCCTTTTTCCATGGCTAAATCAAGGTCTTCTTTTGTGGCAATTTTTAAATAAAGCGCGTCAGCTGCTTCATTGATTAGCATAACCAAAATGCGCCATAGAATTTGCGCTCCCAAAACTTTATCTTTTGTAGGATTTTGTTTTTCGGCATTTTCAGAATAATCAAAATATCCTTTTCCTGTTTTTCTACCTAACCAACCCGCTTCTGAAAGTCGTTTTTGTGTAAACGAAGGTTTGTATCGAGGGTCATGATAAAAGGATGTCCATACTGATTCTGTGACCGCATAATTCACATCATTTCCAATAAAATCCATGAGCGTAAATGGCCCCATTCGGAAGCCTCCAATTTCGGTCATTGCCCAATCAATAGTAGCAAAATCAGCAAAGCCTTCCTCATAAATACGAATGGCTTCGCCATAAAATGGTCGAGCCAAGCGATTGACTATAAATCCAGGAGTATCTTTTACCAGAACTGTTAATTTGCCCCAAGAATCAATAAGGTCTTTTGCTCTTTTTGTTGTATCCTTTGAGGTCTGCATGGCAGGAATAATTTCCACCAATTTCATCAAAGGGGCAGGGTTGAAGAAGTGAATTCCAATGAATCTTTCAGGATGATCTACTGCTCCAGCAATTGAAGTTATAGAAAGAGAGGAGGTATTGGATGCTAAAATGCAATCTTTTGAAACCACATCGGAGATCTGTTCAAAAACATCTTTTTTGATTTCTAATTTTTCGATGATTGCTTCAATTATTAATCCGCAATCCTTGTAGGCATAAATATTATCAACAAAGTAAATTCTTCCAAAAATCGCTTTTGCCTCAGGGTCAGTTAGTCTCCCTTTTTCTACCAATCGATTTAGAATTTTAAGCAATTTTTCTTTTGCTCTTTCAATCGCGGCTGGATTTTTATCAAATAAAATAACATCATGGCCAGCAGTAGCTGCAACCTGAGCAATGCCAGCGCCCATAGCACCAGAACCTAAAACACCAATTTGCATAAAGGAGGATTTATTTTTGAATGGCTTGAAAGGAGATTAACCTTTCTTCTTTTTTACACTTTTTCGCATTTTTTTTGGGAATAAATTGGAGCTCGAACGTCCACTTTTAAAGTTGCCCTTTTTGTCTGTCTTTGACGTGTACTCATTTGTAGGACATCCTTCTTTTGTCTTACAAGATTGCTGAGTGGTCAAGAACCCCGCCGTAACCAATAAAAAAAATGATAAATAAAGTGCTTTCTTTAATGACTTCATTAAACGTAAGTTATATTTAATTCGAAAACGCAAGTTACAATATTTTGTGTTGCGAATTTTTTAAATAAATCAAAAAGAATTTTATTTGTTCGTATTTTTGACCTTAGTTCCAAATACCTTATGCTTAAACAAACAAGGAAATGAATAAAGCCGATCTGATTACACAAATTTGCGAAGACACGAATTACTCGAAATCTGAAATCACTGAAATTTTAAACGCTTCTCTAAATTGCATGAGCCATGCTCTGAAGGATAAAAAGAAAATTACCCTAATGGGATTCGGAACTTTCAGTGTAACTACTCGACCTCCACGCACCGCTATCAACCCTAAAACATTAGAAAAGGTCAAAGTAGGAGAACGTTCAAGAGTAAAATTTAAAGCAGGAAAAGACTTAGTTGATTTGGTTAATGAAGATGGTTCTTAGACAAATACCGTAGAACTTATTAAAAATGAATTCGAGAAATCGGGAGATCGAGATTTCGGGAACAAAACACGTCTCGAAATCTCGATTTCTCGATCTCGAAAATCTTTGATGAAAATTTTTTAGATTTTGTGCTCCACGACTTTTGTCCAAGAACCATGAAGATTAACTAATCACACCTAATTTTTTTCCAACTTTAGTAAATGCTGCAACCGCATTTTTCAAATGTTCGCGACTGTGAGCAGCAGATAGTTGTACCCTAATTCGTGCCTGATCTTTTGGCACCACGGGGTAGAAGAATCCAATTACATAAATCCCTTCTTTGAGCAGTGCGTCCGCAAATTTTTGCGACAAAACAGCATCATAAAGCATGATTGGAACAATGGGGTGCTCCCCCGGTAAAATATCGAAACCTGCATTTGTCATTTCTTTCCTAAAGTACTTTGTATTTCTTTCTAATTTATCCCTCAATTTTGTGGTACTACTCAACATGTCCAAAACGGCAATAGACGCACCCACAATCGAAGGAGCAACGGTATTTGAAAACAAGTAAGGACGTGAGCGTTGTCGAAGCATATCTACTATTTCCTTTCGAGCAGCAGTAAAACCTCCTGAAGCTCCACCAAGCGCTTTTCCGTACGTGCCTGTGATGATGTCGATTCTTCCCATGACATCTCTGTATTCGTGGGTTCCTCTTCCTGTTTTGCCCATAAAACCAGTAGAATGACATTCATCTATTCCAACCATGGCATCGTACTTATCCGCCAAATCACAGATTTTATCCAACTGAGCAATATTTCCATCCATAGAAAATACGCCGTCAGTAAAGATTAATCGTCTTCGTGCATCTTGAGATTGTTTTAAAACTTCCTCAAGGGCATTCATATCATTATTGGCGTATCTATATCTTTTCGCTTTGCACAAACGGATACCATCAATGATAGAAGCATGATTTAACTGGTCAGAAATAATAGCATCTTCCGCATTCAAAATTGGTTCAAAAAGTCCACCATTGGCATCGAAAGCAGCAGCATAAAGAATGCAATCTTCCATACCGAGAAAATCGGCTGTTTTCTGCTCTAACTCTTTATGAATGTCTTGTGTGCCGCAAATAAATCGGACGGAGGACATCCCATAACCACGTTCCGTAATCGCCTTTTTTGCTGCACGAGTCACTTTAGAACTAGACGAAAGTCCTAAATAGTTATTGGCACAAAAGTTAAGTACTTCCTTTCCATTCTCTGTTTTGATGGCAGCTCCTTGAGGAGTTTTAATGACTCTTTCTGATTTATATAAACCAGAATCTTTGATTTCCTTAAGTTCAGCCTTAAGTTGTTTTTTTACGTTCTTGTACATTGAGTATGTTTATTTTTCATTGAAGAATATCTCAGAGAAACGATTAGGCAATTGGAACAAAAATCATCCACATATTTTTCTACAATTCAATTTGTCCAACTGCTTACAGAGCGGAAAGATAAGAGTGCATCCGAGAATAAAAAAAGCTACTCAAAATGAATTGAGCAGCTTTTTGTATTATTTACTTTGAAATTGAATTCATTAGTCGATACTGATTAATTCAACATCAAAAATCAAAGTTGAATAAGGTTTGATTTGACCACCAGCACCTCTTGGGCCATAAGCCAATTCTTGTGGAATGTAGAATCTATATTTGGCACCGGTTTTCATCAATTGAAGACCTTCTGTCCAACCTTTGATAACGCCATTCAACGGAAAAGAAGTTGGCTCACCTCTTTTGTATGAACTATCGAAAACTTCTCCACTAATTAAGGTTCCTTCGTAGTGGACTGTTACTTTATCCGTTGCTTTTGGCATTGCTCCTTTACCTGCTGTAATAACCTCGTATTGAAGTCCACTTGCCGTTACTTGGATGCCCTCCTTAGTTTTATTTTTTTCTAAAAAAGCAATTCCTTCAGTTTTTGCTTCTGCACCTGCAGATTCTTGCGCTTTCATCATATAGGCTTGCACTACTTGATTAGCTGCTCCTGCATCCATTACTGAATTATCTCCTGCTAATGCTGCCTGAATTCCTTTAGCCATTGCATCAGGATTGATTTCCTTTACTCCTTGGCTTTTTAGGTTGTTGGCGATGATAAGACCAAAAGCGTAACTGACCTTATCTTTTTCGTTTTGTAAATCTTGTCCCGTCATGTTAAGGTTTAAAAATGTAATTGAAATTAATAGTATGAATAATTTTTTCATTTAGAAATAGTTTACCGTGAGTTCTAAAACTCACATAATTTAAAATATTTTTTTATTGAATTTTGAATGCTATTCGGTTGGTTTTTCTCCCCATCTATAACTATTCAGGTCAAAACCAGCCAAGTCAAGCACTCGATCTACAACTGTGGCCGCTAACTCCTCGAAGTTATTTGGCCCACTGTAGAACGAAGGAGTTGCAGGACAAATTATCCCTCCAGCCTCCGTAATTGTTTTCATATTGTTAATGTGTATCAACGAATATGGGGTGTCTCGGATGACTAAAATCAGCCTTCGACGTTCTTTTAGAATCACATCTGCTGCTCGCGTCACTAAATCATTTGATATGCCTGTGGCAATTCTTCCCATCAATCCCATGGAGCAAGGACAGACAATCATTGTTTCAAACTTTGCCGAACCAGAAGCAAAAGGAGCCATAAAGTCATTTTTATCGAAAAATTCGAAATTATATTTTTCGTATTCTTTGTTTTTTAGCTCCAACTCCCAGTTAAATTTGGCATTGTCACTCATAACCACTCCAATTCGTTCCCATTGACTTTTCAATTGAGACAATCTGTCAAAAAGTACCTTTGCGTAAATCGATCCACTTGAGCCACCTACGGCTACTACAACTTTTTTCATAGAAAAGAATTTGTATTCAAGATGGAAGACAACGGATTTAAAGGATTGTTTTAAATTTAAGCCGCGAAGATGCAAAAACTATTTCGGCATAGTTTTTCTATTTCTCATATTTAGAAAAATATTTATAAGATGAAAAATACTATTAATTTTCTTGTATTGGTTTGTTTGACTGTTTTGCTGATTACAAGCTGTGATCGCAAACCAGAAGGAATTGTTTACGATAACAAAGTCATTGTACCTCAAGAAGAAACTCAAAAAGAAGAAGTTACTGCCAAAGTCGCGGAAGACGCAACTATGAATGCAACTGAAATTACTTGGGTTACGTGGGAAGAGGCCGTGGCTTTAAATAAAAAAGAGGGTAAAAAAATCTTTGTAGATATGTACACAGATTGGTGTGGTTGGTGTAAACGAATGGATGCCACTACCTTTAGAAACAAAGAGGTTATCAATGCTATTTCTAAAGATTTTTATGCGGTGAAATTTGATGCAGAACAGAAAGAACCTATTGAATTTAGAGGAACTAAGTTTGAGTTTACAAAAGCAGGAAGAAGAGGTGCACATGGATTGGCAGTTGCCCTTTTAGATGGCCGTTTGGGATATCCTTCTTTTGTATATTTAGACGAGAAATTGGATAGAATTACGATTTCTCCAGGGTTTAAAAAACCAGATGGGATCTTACCTGAATTGAGTTGGGTTGCAGGCGGGCATTATAAAACGCAAACTTTTGATGAGTTTAAGGAAAATTTATAGCGTAGGCGATTTTAAATTATTAATATTCGCACGATGTACTGGCTCGGCATCGTTTACGGATTCAAATACGTTCTATTTTGACCCAGACGACCTTTACAAAAATTGATTTATTTTTAGATAAAAAACACATAATGAATTTGAAGAAATTACTCTTTTTAGCGTTTGCTTTTGCGATTCTATCCTCTTGTTCAAAGGATGATCCGATCGAATTAATTGAACAATATGTATCTGATAATGACCTTGATGTTCAGATTACAGATGAAGGTCTTTATTACATTATTGAGAATGAGGGTACTGGTCGAAGACCATCTCAAACGGATAATGTAAAAGTTCATTATCGAGGCGAATTATTGAATGGAACTCCCTTTGATGCGAACCAAGGAACACCTGCGGCTCAGGTAACTCCTTTCAACTTGCAAGGAGTCATTCCTGGGTGGACAATTGGTATTCCATTGTTTAAAGAAGGTGGAAAAGGGTTGTTAATTATTCCTCCTGATTTGGCGTATGGCAATAACCCACCCCCTGGCAGTGTCATAGGAAATAATGAGGTTTTGGTATTTGAAGTAGAATTATTAGAAGTTTTATGATATTTTAACAATTATAATTTTTGATAAAAAAAGAGTGTAATTAACTGATAATCAGTTTTTTATACTCTTTTTTTTTGCTCAATCAAAAGAATTTAATTTCCTTTAATTGATTAAATACCCAATTTGGGGTAGGCTTTAAGATTGTGCTTCATGTACCTTTGTAGCACGATTTGGATAAAGGACTTCAAATAAATGTATTTTCCTTTATGGACATACTAACAAATTATAATCCACAACAAAATCATTTGAAGTAAACCGAATCGAACAAAGAGAGTAGCGGAGACTTTTTAGGAAGTCTTCGTTACTTAATTATAAAACCGATATACTTACATCCCAGAATCGTATGCAAAAAGCTTTTACCATATTTGGTAACATCAAAAGATAAAATGTTGAGGCAGTGCTCTTCCCCGGGCGCTGCCTTTGTCATTTCTTCCTCATCTTTTTGCTTCTTTCCCCTTTCGTACCGTTCTGTAAAGATGTTTGATTTTGGATGTTCTTAAATGAATTTCTAATTGAGATCAAGCAATTGAGTTGAGCCTTATGCTCGGCCTAGGAAGCTTTTGCCATGAGCGAAAGTTCCCAAAAACGATTTACATGAACGTATTCAAAATTAAATGGACCATTTTGGTGCTTACCAATATAGTCTTCTATCAAGTTTGTTTTAGTAATTTCATTGGAAATTCCTCTGAAGCTACTTGCTGGCCAGAGAGCAATTCTCTTGCCTGTAATAATGGACTTGCACTTTCATTAAATACTGCCTGTGAGGCGCCTATTTTTCCAGATATGATTTTGGAAGGAACCTATCCAAATTATGATGACTTTGAGGTAGTTTTAAAAATTAATGGTCAGACTTTGCCTTCTTCACCCGTTGCAAATGGAAATCATATTGGTCAAGTGATTGATGTGAAGGTGATTGAGATTTCTTCTGGGAATCAATGTTGGAGTTCGATTACGGTTCAAGATAAAATTGGCCCTCAAATTGATTGTGGTTCTACTCATATCTTGACCTGTCTCAATGACCCCGATCAGGTGAATTTGCCGTTAGCGACCGATGCATGTGATTCCAATCCAACTATAATATTTGTCCAAGAACAGAAGCAACTGGACAATTGCGGAACTTCTATAATTACAAGAACCTACCGAGCGATAGATTTTTATGGAAATATTTCAGGCACTTGTGATCAGATAATTGAAATTGGACAAGCAACTCCGACCTTTCCTGAAGATGTAACTTGGACTTGCGAACAATTTGCCCTTTTTCCAAATATTATTTCTGCTACCTCTTTGCATGAATGTCTCAACAATCCAATGCTTGATGCAGAGGACGATTTTCCTGGAAAAGATGCATTTTCTTCATGGACAGATGGTGAAGATTTGGATGTGCCTCTGAATCCATCGTTCGATGATACTTTTGATAATCCACTCACCGATCTTTTACCTAATGTTTTGGAAAATCTGTCAACTCCAATTATTGGTGATCCGATTTTCAACACACTAAATACACCAACAGCCGAGACTGATAATCAAACCGCAGTTTGTAATTTATCCATTAATTACGAACCTGCTTTTTTGACTTTTATTGATAGTTCTCAGCACATTCATGATACGATTCAAATAGTGAATTACCCAACGGGGCCAAATGCAAACACACAAATTGAAGGATTGGAAGATGCTGATATTTTGCAATTGACGGGTTCTGGTATTCCCAATGTAAAAGGAACAGATTGTCCCTACAACGTGACTTATTCCGATGAAAAAATAGAAGCTTGTCCGGGAGTTGATAAAACCAATACTTTCAAAATATTAAGAACTTGGACTTTGCTGAATGATTGTACAAATGAAATAATTCAAGATATTCAAATCATAAAAGTGGAGGACAAAACACCACCCACTATTATATTTCAAAATTTCGATAATGAATTAGTTTCCAATCAGTATGTAAATGGAAGTAATCCAGTTTGCGCAGCTGAAGGAAGATTAGATATACCATTGGTTTTCGACCAATGTTCAGGAATTAATATGATTCGTGTATTTACATCGGTAGGAGAGGGCCTACCGATTTTGGATGCCAATGGAAACCTTATTGGTTTTGATATTCCTTCGCCTTATCTTGAACGTGGATATCATGATGTAACCTACTCTGCATCAGATAATTGTGGCAATGTTCGAGACACTACCATTCAAATCAAAGTAATTGATGGAATACCGCCTGTGGCCATCTGTCGAGAGTTTACAGTAGTCAGTTTGAACAATGGGGTGACCACTACTTTACCAGCCGATAATTTTGATGTGGCAAGCCGTGATAATTGTGGACGAGTTTATTTTAAAATTAAAAGATTAGAACCCTGTAGTGGTTATGAATCTGACGAAGATTATTTTAATGATCGAATAAACTTTTGTTGTACGGATATTGGTGATACAGTTGATGTTGTGGTTCGAGTTTATGATGTGAACCCAGGCGCAGGAATGGTAGAATTAGACACTTTATTACCTCATGCCAATGAATGTGAAGTACATGTTATAATTTACGATAATGTTCGACCAAAATGTATTGCACCTGCTGATGTGTGGACATCTTGTGATCTCATTCCTGATAATTTAGACTATTCTGATTCAACGGTTTTAAACCAAAATTTTGGATTTCCAATTGCGACAGATAATTGTGAAGCTTCCATTCGAGAATTGGCTCCAACAGTTGTTTTAGATAATTGTGGAGTGGGAAGAATCACCCGAAATTTCAAATCTGATGATATTCATGGCAATACCTCTTTGGGAAATTGCCGCCAACAAATTATGGTTCAGTCCAAAATCGATTATGAAATTTCTTTCCCAGATGATTATTCAATTGATTGTACTGCTCCAACTCCAGATACCCTTGCATTCGCTGAAAATGGCTGCGATATCTTAGCCATCAACAAAGAAGATTTGGAATTTTTCGCTACAAATGATGGCTCTTGCCGAACCATTTTTAGAACCTTTAGAATTGTCAATTGGTGCGAATATGATGGCGTCAGTCAGCCCACAATTCTTGCTCGTCAAGATTTGAACAATGATGGACTTTTTGATGGATTCTTTCTAACCTCCGATGGAAATTTGCTCTATCGAGATGGAAATGTTTCCCAAATCTCAACTGGGTTTTATGAATATACTCAACACATCAAAGTTTTTGATAGCCATGCCCCTGACTTGACTGCTCCCTCCAATCTCGAATTTTGTGGAGGAGAATTGGATGAGGTAAATTGTTCAGGCATGGTTCGTTTGATGCCTGAGGTCATGGAATTTTGTACGCCTGATGCTATTTCTGTTCGCTGGAAATTAGACTTATTTAGTGATGGCACTTTTGACCTTACGGGAAATGACTCGCTAATTGGTCGTCATCCTTTGGGCGTCCATGCTGTCGAATTTAATGTATCTGATGATTGTGGAAATACCTCTCGAATCAATTTTACTTTTGAAATTATAGATTGCAAAGCACCTACTCCTGTTTGTCATTCTGGTCTTTCTATCGACCTGAGTGGAAATGGAATTGCAGCGCTTTGGGCAAGTGATTTTAATGCAAGCAGTTATGATTATTGTAATCCGATAAAGTTTGGTCTCAACCGAATTACGGATACCAATGGAGATGGATTTATTACTGAAGATGACCATGTTTCCAGCCCACCGATTTTTGATTCTATTCAATTCACGTGTGCAAGTAGCGGCATGCTTGAGTTTGTACAGTTATGGGTAGGAGAGGTGAGCAGCGACAATCAAAATAACTGGGATTATTGTACCACTTGGGTGGAAATTCAAGACAATTTCAATAATTGCTCAGGAAGCAAATCCAAATTGAGTGGTGTAATTGAAATGGAAAATGGAAGAACGGTCAGCAAGGTGCAAATGGCGCTCAGTGGAGATTTAACCCAGATGATGATGACCACAAATGATGGACATTATCAATTTGATAATCTAACATTAGGAGATGATTTTACGGTTACTCCAATGCGCGATGATGTGCATAATGTTGGCATCTCTACTTTTGATTTGATATTGGTACAGAAGCATGTTCTGAATGTTCAACTGCTCAATTCACCTTATAAAATTATTGCAGCTGATGCAAATTTGAGTAATTCAGTTTCTACGCTGGACGTAGTGGCGTTGCGTAAAATGGTATTGAGGGTGGCAGATAAATTTCCAAATGGAAACACTGCTTGGCGTTTCGTTTCCAAAAATCATATTTTCAATAATCCGCTCAATCCATGGCAAACTCCTTTTCCAGAAGCAATCAATTATAACAATTTGACCAATGAAGTGCTTGATGCAGATTTTATTGCTATCAAGGTGGGTGATGTGACTTTGGATGTCAATCCGAATAATATCAATTTAATTGAGGATAGAAAGTTCAAAGGAGCTTTTACACTCAAGGCAAAGAATCAAATTTTCAAAAAAGGAGAAATTATCGAAATTCCAATCACCACAAATGAGGTTGGGGAAATTGCTGGATTACAATTTGGTTTTTACTTTGAAAAAGAAATTTTTGAATTTATAAAAATCGAATATGGTTTATTGACAAAAAATAATTTTGGATTTAATAGTGTGACAGATGGCTTCATTCAGACCTCCTGGATAAACCCAGAACTATCAGGTGAAGCCATTCTTTTTACTCTTGTTTTGAAACCGAAATCAAACGGTGAATTAGAAAATCATTTTAGTATTTCCGAAGAAAAATTACTTGCGGAAGCCTACGGTTTGGAGGATGAATATTTGAATGTCAATCTCGAATTCTCAAATGAAAAAGTTCTTGAATTTTCAGCAACACCTAATTTCCCAAATCCATTTTCAACCGAAACGCATATTGAAATAGAATTGCCGTCAGCCGCTGAAGTTCAACTAAAAATCTTTGATACAAAAGGAAAATATATCACTCAAATTACAAATACTTACACTAAGGGAAAATCTACCATAACCATCCCAGCCGATGTTTTGCCAGCGAATGGCCTGTTTTTGTACCAACTGATTTGGGGAAACCAAACCCATGTTGGTCGAATGATAAAATTCTAAATCCACTTTTTCTCAAACCAATTGTGAAGAAGTAATCGGTTTTTGGGATAGCCTCTTCCTGCTGCGGCGGGGAGGGGCATTTTTTATTGGTTTAGAAAACTATTTATCAATTCCACTATTTTTTGATTGCCGTTGGATTGTGCAAGAGAAAGGGGATCGTCCTCTCCCCAAATTTCTTTGGCATTTGGATCTGCTCCATTTTTCAATAGCAATTCCGCAATTTCAAATTGCTCTTTCCGAATCGCTTCCAACAAAAAAGTGGTCATAAATTCAGGATGCTGATAGTTAGGATCAACACCTGAACGCAAATGAAAAGCAACCAATTCATAATCACCTTTTTGAATTCCCGAAAACATATCTTTCCAATTTCCTCCTGACATAGAATTGAAATTTTATAATCTTAATTAAAAACTTGTCCCAAAATGTTCAGACTCATCAGAAGTATCCAAATTGAGAACCCTCCTTCGATAGTTTTAAACCATAATGGATCTTGTTTAGTAAACTTACCAGTTTTTGCTTCTTTTCTTTTCCTGGAGAAATCTCGAAAAACCTCAAGAATTAAACTTAAAACAGTACAGAGAATCATAAAGCCAACACTGGTATATACCAATGCAATAATTGGCAGCTCAGAATTTACAAAGGCTGCATGAAAAATAGCACCTCCAACGAGCATAAATATTAGATAAATAAAGGTTCTTAATGAAATATTTGAAGTTAATTCATCTTTATCAAGCTCTTCATTTTTATTGAAATCCTCATCTAAAATTTCTTTCATGTTTTTTGAATCGAAGATAAAAAAAAAGCAGCGAGACTAGCTCGCTGCCCAATTACAATCGGTTTTTGGAACAGCCTCTCCCTTTGTTAAGGAGAAAGGGATGGAGTTGAAATTCCAAAATCTTTATCAAAATCAAGATTCATTTTTAAGTCCTCGAACTTGTCCTTGAGTCTTGAATTTGAACTTTTAATACCCCGGTTTTCCAAGGAGTTTAAACATATTTCTTTTGTAGGCTTCGACACCGGGCTGGTCAAATGGATTGACGCCCAATAGATAGCCACTCACGGCGCAAGCCTTTTCAAAAAAGTAAAATAAGTAACCCAAATGATAAGGAGTTGCGGCTGGTAATTCAATTTCTAAATTCGGAACGCCGCCATCAATATGAGCCATAATAGTACCTTCCTTTGCTTTTTTATTGACGAAATCCATGGTCTTGCCAGCAAGGTAATTCAAACCATCAAGGTTTAAATCCTCCTCCTTGATTTTTAAACTTTTCTCAGGTTTTTTAATGGTCAAAATCGTTTCAAATAAATGCCTTTTGCCATCCTGAATATATTGTCCCATTGAATGTAAATCAGCTGTAAAATTAGCTGAGGCAGGGAAGATTCCTTTGCCGTCTTTGCCCTCACTTTCTCCGTAGAGTTGCTTCCACCATTCAGCAATATTGGTGCAACGTGGTTCGTAATTGACCAACATTTCAATATCTTTTCCACTGCGATGAAGGGCATTTCTTGCAGCCACATATTGATGACATGCATTTTCGCCGAAAGGCTTTTTAAAATCTTTAATGGCATCTTTTGCTCCTTTCATCAACTCATCAATATCTGCACCTGAGCAAGCGATTGGAAGCAAACCTACTGCTGTCAAAACAGAAAATCTTCCACCCACATCATCAGGCACTACAAAAGTCTGATAGCCCTCTTTTTTAGCGAGTGTTTTTAGTGCGCCTTTATTTTTATCCGTTGTGGCAAAAATTCTTTTCTTGGCTTCTGCTTTTCCGTATTTATCTTCCAATTTCTTTTTGAAAAAACGGAAAGCAATGGCCGGTTCAGTGGTTGTGCCAGATTTGGAAATCATGTTGATGCAAAAATCTCTTTTGCCGACCAACTCCATCAAGTGGGCATGATAGGTCGAAGAAATATTGGTTCCAGCGAAATAGATTTCTGGTCCATTTCTTTTCTCTTTCGGAAGGTTGTTGTAAAAACTATGGCTGAGGAAATCAATTGCAGCTTTTGCTCCAAGATAGGAGCCTCCGATTCCAATCACAATCAAAACTTCTGCTTTTTGACGAATGTCTTCCGCTGCTTTTTTGATCGCTTGGAATTCCGTTTTGTCATATTTTGTTGGCAAATCAACCCAACCTAAATAATCATTTCCAGGGCCTTTTTTTGAAAGTAATAATTTGTTGGCCTGGGCCACGTAGGGTTCCAACATTTCCAATTCTCCTTCTTTTAAAAAGGACTTTGCTCCAGCTAAATTGAATTTTAATTTGTTCATTTTTTGACTTTTGAAAAAAGCATACGCCGACAATTACAAGAAAATTGTCAAATTACGTTCACAGGAAATAATTAATAGAAAATTATTGTAAATTGGGAAAGACGGCGCGAATTACGTCATTTGTTCCCAGAAATCACCTCTTTTTCTATGAAAAAAAATGTCGGACTCATTTTGGCCTTTTGCTTTTCAGGTTGGCTCTTTGGTCAATCTCCCTTGGAAGTCGTTGTTGATGCTGATTTTGAAGCGGTGTCAATAGAAAATGCCTTGGAAACTCTGAAAAAACATCCTGATATTATAATTTCTTACAGTCCAGAACTTTCTAACCTTAAAAGGAAAGTGAGCTATAAAAAAGACCAAGTACCATTAAAGACTGTTTTAACTAAAATTTTAAATAATACAGATTTAGCTTTTAAAGAAATTGGAAAGCAGGTGGTTATTTACAAAGACCTGACTATTAAATTCAAAAAACGCCAAACCATTTATGGATACATTGAAGATTCTACGACAGGTGAGCGCTTGATTGGAGCCAATATTTTTCCAGAGGATAATTACTTGCAAGGCACGAGTTCTAACCGATTTGGATTTTTTAGTTTATCAATTCCAAGTGGTATCCAAAGTCTAAGAATCCAATATCTTGGTTATGAGGACTATGTTGTAAAACAGACACTTCAGGATGGTAAAATAATTACGATTCAACTGACTCCATCTAAAACGGAATTAGGGTCTGTCACTATCACTGGGAAGCGATATTCTCCTGATTATATAGAACCAATTACAGAGATTGATAAAATGGCTTTGGAGCTTATGCCTGCGCTCGGAGGAGAAACAGATTTGATGAGAGTGATAAATTTTCAGCCTGGTGTGCAGACTGGGGCGGAGGGAATAGGCGGGACGCATGTGCGAGGAGGAGGAGCTGACCAAAATCTAATATTATTGGATGATGCTCCTGTCTATAATCCTGCACATACTTGGGGTATTTATTCCATTTTTGACCACAATGCTGTTCAAAATATTCGTTTTTATTCGCACGGGTTTCCTTCGAGGTATGGAGGTAGGCTTTCCTCAATTATCGATGTTAGAACAAAAGATGGAAATAAACTGGAGAATGAAAATAAATTTGAAATTGGATTGCTATCGACTAAATTTTCTTCAGAAGGGCCTATTATCAAAAATAAAGCGAGCTATTTTATTAGTGGACGTGCCTCACTGACAGGGCTTTATACACGAGCATATTATGCAAGTCAAAGAAGCGTAGATGGAATAAATGGAACGATAAATTATTGGTTTTACGATATAAATTCTAAAATCAATTACTCGCCAAATTCTAAAAATCGTTTCCATTTAAGTTTTTATTCAGGAGCCGATATTTTTCGAGATGATGTTGGCGAGGATATCTTTAGTGCGGATACATCGGTTTTGTTTAAGGCGCAGTTTGATAGAAGCTATAATCAACGGTGGGGTAATAATATTGGCTCATTTAGATGGAATAGGTCATTGACAAAAAAGCTATTTTCAAATTTCACAATGACTTACAGCAAGTTTGCTAATGAGACAAAGGAAGACAGAGATGTAATTATTCGAAAGAATGAGGAAATCATAGAAATTCAGAGCAATAGACAACAATTCAATTCTAATATTGAAGACAGAACGGTTAAATTGGATTTTGATTATTATCATAATTCGGATGCAACCACTCGCTTTGGTATTCAGGCAAAACAATTTAAATTTCAACCGGGCATAGTCGATATTTTTTCTGATAATGTAGATGTAAATATTGACCGAGATACTTTTCAGCGTGCGTTGGATACCCTTTGGGAACAGGGAGAAATTCAATCCAGCCAGATTAGTGCCTATTTTGGCTATGACCAAAATTTTTTGAAAAAAGGAAAGTTTAGAATTGGCGGTTTTGGCACTCAATATCATGTAGAGGATACCAGTTATTTGGCTTTTGAACCTCGAATAGGAGTGAGTTGGCAGGCAAATGAAGAGGCCGCTACTGGGGTGAATTTTGAGTCAATGACTCAGTTTTTGCATTTGCTCTCCCCCTATACTATTGGATTGCCCGAAGATATTTGGGTTACCTCTACAAAATCAATTAGGCCGCAAAGGAGTTATCAAGTTTCGTATTGGCAATCTTTTAAACTTAAAACAGGCGCCCAATTTGGGATATCTGCCTATTATAAAAAAATGTGGAATTTGATTGACGTAAAAGATGTTTTGGTTTATAGATTTAATGCCAATGATTGGGAGGACGTTACTACCGTTGGAAAAGGCTTGGCCTATGGTATGGAGTGGAATTATTCTAAAAAATGGGAAGGTTGGCTGCAAACCGATATTAATTATACCTACGCAAGGTCAACAAGGGAATTTGAAGAATTAAATTTTAATGGTGCTGAATTCCCCTATAGATATGATAGAAGGCACTCGGCCAATGTGCTTGCAGTGGGTAAAATAAATAAGAAATTAACCCTGTCTGCCGCCTTCTCTTTTGGTACTGGATTGGCCATAACTCAGCCAATTGGTGACTTTATTATTACGCCTGTAAATTTCCCGCCAATCAATATACGAAGGTTTGATACTAGAAATGGTGCACGAATGCCTTTTTACCACAAATTGGATTTAGGAGGCGATTATCGATGGATTGGCACGATTGGTGAACAGCAAATTAAATTTAGTGTTCATAATATTTACTTACGAAAAAATGCGATTTTTTATGAATTAAGAAGAGATGAAAATGAACAAGGAGAAATTGACGAAATAATTCATAAGCGATTTATTCTTCCACTTTTACCGGCTTTTAGTTATTCCGTTCAATTTTAAATTTGTAGATTTGCAATGCCCAAGACGTTATCAATATGAAGAAAATAACCTACCACCATACTTTTTTATTTCTCCTCTTAGGAATATTGAGTTGTTCTATACCTACTGATGAGTTGGAACCCACAGGTCTTGCACCTAGTTTGGCAATGGATGCTTTATTTGATGAAGGAGAACATTTTAGAGTGGTTTTGTACAAACTAAACCCCCAACAAAAGGATATTTTATACCTTGATAATGCAACAGTAGAAATTTACTCTAATGAAAATGAACTGTTAGAGACGCTTGAGTACCACAATGACACAACTAACGTTCCTTGCTACAGATCAATCCATCTTATTGCAGAAGCAGGAAAAACCTATACTGTAAAAGCCCAAGCACCTGGTTTTAGAACTTCTACCTGGACCGGAAGTGCTCCGCTCCCTTCTAACGTAACTTCGACTCAAAGAGATGATATTGGTGGGGTTAGTCTAAATTTTATTAGTGAAACCATGCATCTCACCGCTACAGTTGAGGATACTAATCCTTTAGAAGAAAACTATTTCATTATCAATTTTCTTCATGTTGCAAAGTTAGATTTGGATAATAATGGAATCATTGATCCTTTTGACTCTGAGCCAATGAAAGTAAAAAAATTTAGTCCACGCGACCCAGGTATTCAATATTTTGATGAACGACGAATTTTATTAACCGATCGGTCATTTGTGGGCGGTTCGAGAGAGCTAATTTATAGAGTTCAATTTGAACCAGGAGTGTTAGACTATTTAAGAGATAAGTCAAGTTATGGTCAAGTAATTACGGAGTTACATACGATTGGTAAAGATTATTACGATTACTTAGTTTCCTACCATAACAAAGCTGATTCTGATAATCCTTTTTCTAATGGTGACGTAATAGATTTTTCCAATCCTTCAAGCAGTCCTGGTATCTTTAGTGGAATTAGTACTAATCGAGATACAACCACCATAATTCAATAAGGTATCATTAATCTGCGTAATTGTTTTTTTATTATTTTGGGATTGAAAACTCAATATCCCTGAATTTCATTTTGAGAATGAACCATCAATCTCTTTGGAGTATAGCAGTTCTTCTTACCTTGCTCCTCCTTTCTTGTAAGACACAAAAGTTAGCTGTCCCAATGGAATACTACAATCCTTTTGAAGTAGAAAAGGAACCATCTATGTTTTTTATTGACGTGGAACTCGACTTGCCAAAAGTAGAAAAGGCGCTTAATAAAAATATTCCAGATACATTATTCAACTCGGCTGTGAGTAGTGCTGACTTTGATGTTAAAGCATACAAGGCTGGGGAAATTAAAGTAGATATCAGCCAGTCCGCTATTGATTTTAAAATTCCACTTTCGTTGAAAATAAGCAAAAGCTTAGGGCTTGGAAAAGTTTCGGCAGATGGAGAAATCGAAATGGATTTTCGTTCAGAATATTCAATAAGTCCAGATTGGGATATTTCTACAACCACGGATTTGCTGCATCACAATTGGATAAAAAAACCAGTTCTAAAAGCAGGTTTTATAAAAATACCAATTGAAGGTGTTGCCGATATAATCATTGGTCAGATGCAAAAACAACTGGTACAAACCATTGATAACCAAATAGATACGAATTTAGATTTAAAAAAAATGATAGCCTCTGTTTGGGGAGAAATGAAAAAACCAATTCAGGCCTCTAAAGAATTCAACACCTGGGTACTTTTAAGGCCTGCGGACATAAATTTGTTGCCGCTGGTCAAAACTTCATCGGATACTTTAAAAACCCAATTACAGATTTTAATGTCTCCTTCGGTCGTTATCAGTTCCAATGGAGGGCAGTTGTCTTACGAAAAAGAGTTGCCAAAATTCTCCTGGGCAGATTCTTCCAATCAAAAATTGGAGATGAATATTATTTCTTTCGTCCCTTTTGAGGAAGCAGAGAAAATTGCAAAAATGAATTTACTGGGAGAAACTTTCGGAACGGGTAAAAATCAAGTGAAGGTTGAAGGGTTTAACCTTTTTGGTCAAGGAAATAATTTAGTAGTAGAAACAGAGTTGAGTGGGGCTTATAATGGAAAAGTATTTGGAAAAGGGGAACCAAAGTATGATCCAGCGCGAGACAGCGTAATTTTAGATGACCTTAAAATTGACTTGAAAACCAGTAATATTTTAATGAAAGGAGTGGGTTTGATTTTCAAGAAAAAAATAAAATCTATGATTCAGGCCAGTGTTGAAGAGCAAATCAATCATAATATTACGGAGATGAAAACCATAATCCAAAATCAATTAGATGCGCCTGGTTTGCCAAATGGTATTAATCTCGATGCCAAGCTCGGAACCGTTCGCATATTAAATGTTTACCTTACCCCAGATGGGATAAAAACACTTATAAATTTTGACGGTCACGCTCGGTTGTTGGTGGACGGTTTACCTGATAGACAAACCCCGCCGAAGGAGTAAAACCCAGTATCTGATGGTAATTGGTCGCCAGATCGATACCGATTCCATTTTTCATTTTATAACCCAATCCAAAAGAAAAGGTGGTTTGGTTGGTCGCAATTGCCGTTCTAAATTCAAGACTTTTTATAGGAGAATAAATTAATCCAGCTTTGAAAACTTGATCAAAATTCAAATCTTTTTCCAGTTCAGTAAATAGTTTTACATTTCTGGAGGCAGAATATTTTAGTCCTAACTTAAAGTTTGAAGTCAAGGGTTCTTCTTCATTCAAATTGGCTCTGATTGGATTGAGTGTATGAATGCCAATGGTTAATTGTTCATTGAAAAGATATTGCATTCCAAATTCAAAAGTAAAAGTAGAAGCGCTTCCAAAATCTCCAGTTTGGAAATTATAAAAGTCTAACTGACCACCGATTGAAAGATTTTGTAAAAGTTTTCTTCCATAGGCGAGCCCTACTTTTTGTTCACTTAGATTTTGAAATCCAAAATACCCAATAGAAACTCCGAAGTTTCCTGATTGGGTAGGAAGAAGAGCACCGGCATTCACTCCTGTCAATTCTTGAAGCAAAAATCGTTGTTCTGCGAAAGCAAAAGCGGAAAATTTTTCTTCAAAAGCAATACCTGCTTGATTGCCTGAAAGTGAATAAATACCTTCAAACGTGGTGTTCATTCCATTCAAACCTGCGGCTTTCCCATTGCCTAAATTGTTGAGAACACCCTGACCAAAAAGGGCACTCGAAAAGAAGAATATTCCAAAAATTATTAAAAACCTCATTTTACTAAATTTGGGTTAAAGTTAACAGGAATAGTTTTCAGGCATATTTTTGGAACTATCTCTTTTATGAAAAAACTACAAATGGTCTTTTTTGTTAGTTTGATTTTTGGTTGTGGAGAGCCTAAATCACTGATAGACAAGGAGATAGCACCTCATCAAATCGAAGAAAGCTCGGTTGAATATTCCAAAAAGGAGTTGAAGAAACTGCATGATGCAGAGGGTGAAACCTTGAAAATATTCCAAAAAGATAAATTAGATCAATATTTAGAAGGGGGGAGAACTATCGTTTTTAATATAAATAAAACAGCAGATGGCAAGTGGCTGAACCAAACTCAGAAACTGGAATTAATGCACGCTAAATTTGAAGATACCTTTGAATTGGTTCACCTTTTCATTGCCGATAAAGATATAAGTCATGAGCAGATGAGTTTGTACTTGCGTCGTCATAATTTAGCGGCTCCTGCTTTCTATTTAGAAGATATTTCAATTTTGACTAATCAATCAGATTGGAAAGGAGATATTCCGGCAGTTTTGATTCAAAATGAGATAGATGGTATCAATTTATTGTACGAACAATTTTTAACCCAAGAAGAACTTTTAACTATTTTACAGATTGTTACGTTATAATATTGGAAGATATGAATAGGCTCAATTTTTAATAATTTAATACCTAATTCATAGTTTCGTAAACTTTTTCAACCCTGATGGGTTTTCATCAGAATACTTTAATCAAAAAAATAAATTAATTATGGCATTCGAATTCACGGATACAAATTTTCAAGAAACAGTCCTTGATGCCAAAGGAGTTCAAGTAGTTGACTTTTGGGCAGAATGGTGCGGTCCATGTAGAATGATAACTCCTATCATTGAGCAACTATCAACTGAATATGATGGTAAGGCATTGATCGGAAAGGTGAATGTTGACCACAATCCTAACACTTCCTTCAAATACGGAGTGAGAAGCATTCCTACTATTTTGATTATCAAGGATGGAGAAGTAGTTGACAAACACGTTGGTGCGACTACAAAAGCTGCTTTACAAGCGAAAATTGATGCTGCACTTTCTTAAGAAAGAATAGCAATTAAGAAATTTGGAATTGCCCTTGCTTTAGGAATAAAGCAAGGGCTTTCTGTTTTCGCAACAGATATCCTTAATTTGCGTTTTGGTAATCAATGATTTGATTTTTTCATTCGTCATTCCATAATTTATTCATTTTCGATATGAGATTACTTGATAATTTTGATGTACGTGATTTAGGGAATTTGGAATTGCTCGCCAAGCAAGTGGTTGAGGGATTTATTATTGGTTTGCACAAAAGTCCTTTTCATGGTTTTTCGGTGGAATTTGCGGAGCATAGATTATACAATCAAGGGGAAAGCACCAAGGATATTGACTGGAAAGTATATGCTCGGTCGGATAAAATGTTTGTCAAAAAATTCGAAGAAGAAACGAATTTGAGATGTCAGATTGTGATTGATGCTTCTTCTTCCATGTATTTTCCAGAAGGACAATTGAATAAAAGCGGAATTCCTAACAAGCTGCAATTCAGTTCGTTAGCGGCAGCGGCTTTGATGAATTTGTTGAAAAAACAACGTGATGCCTTCGGCATTTCTATTTTTGATAGTGAGGTAAGACAGCACACCAAAGCTAAATCGAGCACATCTCATTATCGGTTGTTGTTGACCTATTTGGATAAATTGATAAACAATCCAGAAAAGAACAAAACGACTTCTGCTGCGGATGCGCTCCACCAAATTGCGGATAGTATTCATAAACGTTCAATGGTCATGATTTTTAGTGATATGTTTGAACATGGAGGAGATAATGAGGCGATTTTTTCTGCGCTACAACATTTAAAGCATAACAAGCACGAGGTAGTTCTTTTTCATGTAACCGATAAGTCCAAAGAGTTGGAATTTGAGTTTGAAAACCGTCCTTATATTTTCGTTGATATGGAATCTGGGGAGGAAGTCAAATTACAATCCAATCAGGTGAAGGACTATTATGTGGAACAAGTGAAAAAGTTTACCGACCAGCTCAAAATGAAATGCCTTCAATATAGAATCGATTTTGTAGAAGCTGATATCAATGCGGGGTATCGTCCGATTTTGCAGTCGTATTTGGTAAAAAGGGGGAAGATGAATCGGTAGGTTTTTTTTGAAATAGAAAATTTTTGAATTAAATCCATCCAATCATCTGAATCTCAACCTTTTAAAAAAGTTAATAAATTTTAAAATTCTTTTACCTTTCCGAAAGAGTTACGAAATTTGCTCTGTTGATTATTAACACAAACTGCTCGATGATAGATTTATCCACCATTTCAACTCGTCCTCCCAAAGGTCTTACCAAGAAAAAAGCACAGGCAAAAACAAAAAAGTTAGCGGAGAGAATTGGCGAATTGCAGCGCCTAATGATGGGGCAAGGGAAGCATAGCCTTTTGGTCATCTTTCAGGGTATGGATGCAAGTGGTAAAGATGGTGCTGTCAAAAAAGTATTCGCAGAGGTTCCAGCCAATGGAATTAAAGTGCATTCTTTTAAAAAGCCATCTGATGAAGAGTTTGCTCATGATTTTTTGTGGCGCGTTCATAAACAATGTCCAGGAAAAGGGATGATTCAGGTTTTCAATCGTTCTCATTACGAAGATATTTTGATACAAAGAGTACATGGTTGGATTACTGAGGCGCACGTAAAAAAACGAATGGCTGCCATCAATGCCTTTGAAGATTTATTGCAATTTGACAATAACACCCTTGTTTTGAAATTTTATTTGCACCTTTCTAAAGAGCAACAAGTGCTTGAATTGCGAGAAAGGATAGAAGACCCAGAAAAACACTGGAAGCACAATGACGGAGACTGGGAAGAGCGAGAACACTGGGATAAATACCGAAAATGTTATAATTACATTTTAAATAAGTCTAAAATTCCTTGGACAATTGTACCGGTAGATGAGAGATGGTATAGAGATTTGATTGTAGCACAAACAATTGTTGACAAATTAGAATCGTTAGAAATGCAATATCCCCCCTTAAAGTCAGAAATGTTCAGTGATGGGTAAATAAAAAGTTGTTGTTTTCGGGTAGATTATTTTTTTCTTTATCAAGGCACAAAAATGGAGTTCTACGAGTAAAGTGACATTTTTTGTAACGCAGAGAAAGGAAAAAGAATCAGCAGAAGTTGACAAGTTATTTTTTAACCATCACTAAAATAATTTTTTTTAACCAAGTTGAACAAACTTACACTAACTATGAAATTTACTGTTTCAACATTTATCGTTATTTTAATCTTTGGGTTTTTAAATATCGGTTTTGCTCAACAAGTGGTTGTTGAAGGTTATGCCTACGAAGAGCACAATCGAGGGTTTTTGAGAGAAGTCAAAATCACTGCTTTAAAACTCCCCATAAGATCTCTTGTAGCCACGGACATTTTTTCGGATGCGACTGGCAAATTTGTTTTGACACTTCCTGCTGGGGAGACTTATCTGATTCGAGGTGAAAAAGACATTTTTAAAACCATCGAAACTGAAATTTCTACAGTTGTAGAAAAGCCAGGCCAGAAGGTTTATACTAAATTAGAGATGCAGCGGAAACCTGGGTATCTCTTTGAGGCGACTCTTGCCGAGAAAAGAACTAATCCAGACCAACAGGTAGATGCGATTCAAGGCTCTTTAATTGAAATTTATAATAACACCACAGATAAGGAAGAGTTGGTTTTAGAAAACCATCCTGACCCTGCTTTCAGCTACACCTTTGAGCAAGGAAATCACTATACAATCATGGTGAGAAAGGAAGGGTATTTGGCCAAAAGGATTGAGGCTTATGTGAATATCAATGGATGTATTGTTTGTATTGATGGTGTAAAACAGGCTGGACCAGGGGTTACAGATGTGTTGACCCATGGTTTTGAAATGGGAACGCTGCTTGCCAATATTGAAATGGATAGAGCAGATTTGAATACCAAAATCGCAGTGGACAACATTTACTACGATTTGGATAAATGGGACATTAGACCCGAAGCGGCTGAAGAGTTAGATAAGGTAGTTGTCTTGATGAATGACAACCCTGATATTATTGTCGAATTGGGATCGCATACGGATTCAAGAGGAGGTGATAAATATAATTTGGATCTTTCCGATAAAAGAGCATCAGCTGCAGTTTCATATATCACAAGTGTTGGTGGAATTTCAACTGAAAGGATTAAATCAAAAGGTTATGGAGAAACGCAGCTTGTGAATAGATGTAAGAATGGGGTGAAGTGCTCTGAAAGAAGACATCAACAAAACAGAAGAACGGAGTTAAAGATCATTGGATTTAAGCCGCAAAAAATGGCTTGGAAAAGTCTGAGAATGATAGTCGCTGAGGAGAAATTTTTGGATAATGTCGGAAGCTTTGGAAGTGGTGTAGTGAAAATAGGAGAGGACGGTACTGCTATTCAAGAAACTACAGGTGGACTCGTTTCAATTGATAGAGTAGTGGATGTATCTAAAATTGATACGTATAAAAAGACTACGCAGCCAGCAGAGCGTGAAATTAATACAACGATAGAAACTGCTCCTGTTGTTGCAAATCAAACTATACCTCAACCTTCAACTCAAGTAACTACAGAGGTAGTAACTACTCCCGTTCAACCTCAAGTTACAGAATCTGAGAAAATTGAGAAAGTGATAACAATGCTTGATGAAGCAGATTTAATTGAATCTGAGCCAGCTTATGCATACGAGGAAGTTGAAATGACTTCAAAAGGTTCGACTGGAATTCAATCAACTGGACAAACTCAAGTAGGAGGAGCAACTTATGGAGAAACTCAAATTGTTGAAGAAGCGAATATTCCTTCTAATAATTCCAATTTTAAGTATGAGCATTTTCTATTAGCTCAAGACTATAATGGAATTATGGTGGAAGCAATAAACTCATTTACTGAATTGACAGCAGAGCATCCGATTTTCTCTGATTTTGGTTCTGTGACAATTGAAAAAAGACCTGATGGTTCTTTTTCTTACCTTTTGGGAAATTTCAATAATGATAGAATTGCCGTTTATTTTATGAATAATGCGGTTATCGACAAATATCCAACGGCTCGGTTAGTGAATTTTACGAACGGGCAAAGAAAGTAACTTTAAGATTACGGGAGATTGGGATTTCGAGAAATAAATGATTTTTCTCGAAATCCCGAATTCTCGATCTCTCGAAATCCTAAGATTACATTTTTACAAACCCTTGGCTATGAACGATTTCTAAATCATCCTTCAAAATTCGCATATAGTAATATCCGTTTTTGAAAAAACTACCATCCAAGACATTCTCAAAATCAATCATCCTTTCCTTTGCCACTAATCTTGAAAAAGAGTCGTAAATTTCGAGCACGTAATTTTTATAATAATATTCCATTCTAATAGTCAAGTCTTCTTTGAATGGGTTCGGGTAGGCTTTTATGGTATTATTATCGAGTGTTTCAGTAGAAAATCTCTTTAGAATTTTATTGTTGTCCACGATGGCTAATGCTTGGTTTTCGTCGATTAAATGAAGGTCAGACCAAAAGGTTTTTTCCATTCCAAGTTCTTGATTCCAACTCAAGCCTCCGTCTTCAGTTCTGAATAAATTTCCACGGAGGCTTCCTCCATTTCTTGAAATGAAATATCCTTTGAGGTCGCTTAAGAATTCTATTTGATTAATAGTCTGAAGCTCTGACGTCACTTGATTTTGAGTCCAAGTCGAGCCACCATCTTCGGTTTTAAAAAATGCACCTTTTGCCATTTTTAAAAACCCTAAATCTGGATTTGCAAAATGGAACTCGGCAGTAAAATTTGGCAATTCTGATTCAAAAATATTAAACCAAGTTTCACCATTGTCTTGTGTTTTGTATAGCCTTTTCCGAGTCTTGAAATTATGGGAAATGTAGCCAATTCCATTCTCAAACATTTGAAAATTAACGAAACTACCTTTTGTTAGCGTTGGATCAATAATTACTTTTTGAAACGTTTTATCATCATCTGAAAAGTAGATTCCTTCAAATTCACTTAGGCCGAAAAGTCTCCCATCCTCTGTTTTTTGAAGATGAATTATCTTACCAATGCCCTCGGATTTGTGGATGTAATCCCAAGTAGTGCCTGCATCTGTGGTTTTGAAAATGGTATTTGCAGCGCAAGCAATTGTATCAACCATACAACCACCCGCAGCATAACCAATCTTTTCATTTTCAAATAAAAAATCCTCGATGTAGCCTTCTGATTCCAGTTTCCTAAATTCAAAACGAATACCGCCATCAATACTTCTTCCAATCTCAGCAGTACTGGTTCCAACAAAAATAGTTGAGACCTCAGGAGTGGCAGAGATGGTGGTTAAAGGCTTGTCAATAAACTTTACTTTTTTCCATTGTGCATTTGCTAAAAAGCAGGTGAAAACTAAAAAAATAAATGCCCCCATTTTTCTCATAATAAATATGTTTGATCAATCAGGGCAAATATATTTATTCTTTAAATAATCGTTTGATAGATTCTCCTCAACAATTCTATCTTTGCGCCGTTTTTCTACAAATGCAAAAATAAGATAGAATGAATTACGATTTAATAGTTATCGGAAGCGGCCCAGGAGGATATCCGTCGGCCATTAGAGCATCTCAGTTGGGTATGAAAGTAGCCATAATTGAAAAAGAATCCTTAGGGGGTATTTGCTTAAACTGGGGGTGTATTCCTACCAAAGCTTTGTTGAAGTCTGCTCAAGTTTTTGAATACACTCAACATGCAGCTGATTATGGAATTAAAATCAGCAAGGCAACAGCTGATTTTGGGGCAATTATTAATAGAAGCCGTGATGTAGCTGGAGGAATGAGTAAAGGCGTTCAATTTCTTATGCGAAAAAATAAAATTGATGTGGTGATGGGAACTGGGAAATTGCTACGAGGCAAAAAGGTAGAAGTGACTGATGATAAAGGCAAAAAAACAGAATATTCTGCCACCAATATTATCATTGCAACTGGAGGAAGAGCAAAGCAATTACCAAATCTTCCTATTGATGGAAAAAAGATAATTGGATATCGTGAAGCGATGGTATTGCCAAAACAGCCTAAGAAAATGGTGGTAGTAGGGGCTGGTGCCATTGGGGTAGAGTTTGCTTATTTTTATAATTCACTTGGAACTGAAGTTACCGTAGTGGAATATATGGAACAAGGTCTGGTGCCGCGAGAGGATAAAGACGTTTCCAAAGAGTTGACTAAAATCTATAAGAAAAAAGGAATGAATATTCTGGCTAATTCTTCTGTAGAAAAAGTTGATACAAAAGGTAAAGGTTGTAAAGTGACCGTAAAGAGTAGAAAGGATGGTAAAGAGCAGGTCATTGACTGTGATGTGGTGCTTTCCGCAACCGGAGTAACGCCCAATACTGAAAATATCGGTTTGGAAACTTTAGGAATAAAAACGGACCGAGGATTGATTCAAGTCAATGAATTTTATCAAACGAATGTTGCGGGCGTTTTTGCAATCGGTGATGTAACTCCTGGTCAGGCATTGGCTCACGTAGCTACTGCGGAAGGTATATTGTGTGTAGAAAAAATTGCTGGACACCATGTTGAGCCAATAGATTATAATAATATTCCTGGATGCACTTACTGTAGTCCAGAAATTGCTTCTGTTGGATACACAGAGGCAGCCGCAAAGGAAGCTGGGTATGAAGTTAAGGTTGGAAAATTCCCTTTCACGGCAAGTGGAAAAGCAAAAGCGGCTGGTGCACCTGAAGGATTTGTAAAGGTTATTTTCGATGCCAAATATGGAGAATGGTTAGGCGCTCACATGATTGGTTATAATGTGACCGAAATGATAGCAGAGGTGGTTGTCGCTCGAAAATTAGAAACCACAGGCCATGAGATTTTAAAATCCGTTCATCCTCATCCCACAATAAGTGAAGCGATTATGGAAGCTACAGCAGCAGCTTACGGAGAAGTAATTCATTTATAACTTTTATCTCATCAAAAAAAGGGGTTGCAAATCAAATTGCAACCCCTTTTTTGGTATATTTTAAGCTATTCTCAACTAAATTTTAGAAAATTTCTGGACATATTTCAACCCCGCATCATCAGCAATTTCAATAAAGTAGTTGCCATTTGAAAGGTTGGAAACATCAGTTGAGAAATTAGAGTGGCCTGAACCGATGTTTTCTTGCTTGATAAGCTGTCCAATCAAATTGTAAATCGTCAGTCTTTTTTCAGAATTGGTAGAGACAAAATCCAAATTCAATTGATTTTGAACTGGGTTTGGAAACATGGTAAATCCAAGTTTTTCGAATGCCTCCTCTGTATTTGATAATTGGCAATTAGAAAAGAAAACAATCAATGTTGCTTTATTATCTGGGTTGTTTCTATCAAAGAAAGTCACCTCCCAGTTAGAACCGAATGCATTATTTGAAAAAGGTTCAAATTTGAAGGTATTGTCAACCCCTCCAGCTGGAATCGTTATGAGTGCATCTTGGGTCAATTCTCCGAATGTAGTCTCCATATTGACGGGCGAAAAACATAAAGCACCAAAGCAAATAGCAATCATTGTATCATCATCAGAATGGTAACATTGTGGTTTGATAGTGCAATCAATGCCAATTTCACTTGATGAATTGTTCGTTATGAAAAAATCACCGTAGTCAATTTTTTCATCAAACTTTAAATAAACGGTGTCTTGACTTAGAGTAAGACTTTGTGCGATTAATGAAAATGAGAAAATGGTTAATAAAAGTGTAAATATATTTTTCATAAATGTAGAATTTTTTCAAAGTTAGGGATTATATTTTTGATAGAATGTATTTTTTGTTTAGGATAGAATAAAGTTGTCAAATCAATTGCTAACATATTAGAATACTGTGGCTATGACCGAAAAATTTCCCTTTCAATGTACAGGAGAAAAGTCGAAGTTTAGTAAACTTGATTTTGGAGTAACTCCGGATAACAATCTATGCCAATCAGGGGTTGAGAAATAGTTTTTATCACCTTACAAGGGTACAAATATCAAATTCATAGCGCCACCCTTTAGCTTGGTGCAAAAATGGTAGCAATGAGTGGCTTTAGCCAAACATTCGTTTTATTTTCGGCTAAAGCCACCTATTTATTCAATTAATCACCTTGCTGAAGCAAGGTGCTATTAAAATTCAACTCCTGATTCGCATAATCTATTAAAATAGCGTCTTTAATTTAAGGCGAAGTTTAATAAACCTATCCATATTTATTTTAGAGTTTCTTTAGGAAGAAATTCTTTTTTTGAGTTGGAATATTCATCAATTAAGAGTTTTATTTC
>CALDSS010000188.1 GCA_937924495.1 uncultured Saprospiraceae bacterium | reverse complement strand
AAAATTGATGTTCAAGACCTGGATGTTGATTTTTATGTTTCCTCCGCTCATAAGATGTATGGCCCAACAGGAATGGGTTTCCTTTACGGAAAAGAGGAATGGCTCAATGCCCTTCCACCCTATCACGGCGGCGGTGAAATGATCGAAACTTGTTCTTTCGAAAAGACGACTTACAATGTTTTGCCTTTCAAATTTGAGGCAGGAACACCTGATATTGCAGGAGCAATTGGAATGGCAGCGGCAGCAGATTATATATTAGAATTGGGGCATGAAGGCATCACTCGACATGAACACGAACTTTTAGAATATGCGACCGAAAAGCTTTCTGAGATTGAAGGTTTGAAAATTATCGGAAATGCCAAAAATAAAGCGAGTGTCGTTTCTTTCATTATCGAAGGAACGCATCCTTATGATGTCGGAGCGATATTAGATAAATTGGGAATTGCAGTTAGAACAGGCCATCATTGTACGCAACCGTTAATGGAATTATTGAAATTGCCAGGAACTGTTCGAGCCTCTTTCGGAGTTTATAATACAAAAGAGGATATAGATATTTTGGTGGCAGGTGTAAAACGTGCTGCAAGAATGCTCACGTAATGCGGAGCGGTGCTCCGCGAAAGCCGCTTCGGAAAATGATTTTTTAGTAAGTTGATTTTTTAATTTTTTTCAAAAATTTGCGGAGCACCGCTCCTCATTACGAAATTCGAGACATAGACATTCGTAGGATACAGATGACAATAAACGAACTACAAGACGAAATTATAGACGAATTTTCCTTCTTCGATGATTGGATGGATAAATATGAACACATCATTTATTTAGGAAAAAAGCTTCCCATGATTGATCCATCTGCCAAAACAGATGATAAATTAATCAAAGGTTGCCAAAGTCAGGTTTGGTTGGATGCAGCGGAGAAAGATGGGAAAATTCATTTTACAGCAGATAGTGATGCAGTGATTACAAAAGGAATCGTTTCGTTATTGATTCGGATTTTGACCGATCAACCCGCAAAAGATATAGCAGAGCAAGAATTATATTTTATTGATAAAATAGGATTAAAAGAGCATCTCTCTCCTACCCGTTCGAATGGATTGTTGAGTATGGTACGTCAGATGAAGATGTACGCGCTAAAGTTCACGTAACGCGGAGCGGTGCTCCACGAAAGCCGCTTCAGAAAGTGGTTTCATAATTGAATTTTACTTTAATAATTCTATTCTTTAATTTTTTTCAAAAATACGCGGAGCAACGCTCCGCGTTACGTATGGACACAGAAGCAATCAAGGCAGCAATTATAGAAAAAATCAAAACGGTCAACGACCCAGAGATTCCAGTCAATATTTGGGAGTTAGGTTTGATCTATTCTGTAGATGTAGATGATACTGGAAAGGTGGATATCAAAATGACTTTGACCACTCCGATGTGTCCTGTGGCAGATTCAATGCCTTTAGAAGTTCAAGAAAAAACAATTCAAGTGGAAGGCGTAACTGATGTAGATTTACAGGTGGTTTTTGATCCGATGTGGACGAAGGAAATGATGAGTGATGAGGCTAAGTTTGTACTCGACATGCTGTAGAACCCAAATTTATTTGGGTTAAAAAAAATCAACTTTTTGATTTTCAAGTAAATTACGTACCTCTATCTAATTGATTTTCAACTACTTATAAAATTACTGCTTTCGCAGAAAAACTTAACCCAAATAAATTTAGGTTCTACTATATGGAATTAGGAGAATACAACACTTTAGAAGTTTTAAGGGAAGCTGAACACGGCTACTACCTCGGTGACGAGGAAGGAAATGATGTTTTGATTCCAATGAAATGGGTGCCAGATAATATCGAAATTGGTGGAGAGATAGAAGTCTTTGTTTACAAAGATTCTTATGATCGTCCGATTGCCACAACAATGAAGCCATTCGGGACGGTTGGTGATTTCGTAAAATTGAAGGTGAAACAAGTTTCCAATACAGGTGCTTTTGCCGATTGGGGATTGGAAAAGGATTTATTGATTCCTTATAAGGAACAGCCAAAAATAAGATTGGAAGAAGGTCAAGAAGTTTTAGTCTTCATTTTTCTTGATGAAGTTACGGATAGGATTGCAGCAACTACGCGTCTGCATTTAGTTTTAGACAATGACGAATTGGACATAGAAGAAGGTGAAAAGGTTGAAATAAAAATTTGGAAGAAAACCGATTTAGGATATTCAGTTGTGATTAATGATGAATACTTGGGGCTCCTTTATCATCAAGATGTTTTTGAAGAAATTGAAATTGGAGAAACTCGTAATGCTTTTGTCAAACGAATTAAAACTGGAAAAGCTGAAAAGCAGATTGATGTAAGTCTAAGGAAGTTTGTCGGTGAAATGGTGGAGCCCGACGCTCAATTAATTTTGGATACCCTAAAAAAGACAGGCAGCTTTATTCCTTTCAATGATAAGTCATCTCCAGAGGATATTAAGAAACATTTCAAAATGAGCAAAAAAGCTTTCAAACGTGCAGTTGGAAATTTGTATAAGAAGCGTTTGATTAAGATTATGAAAAATGGAATTAGTTTAGCCGATTAAATTTTAATAATCTGGATAACGAAAAAGAGTCGAACACCAAGTAAGGTATTCGACTCTTTTTTTTAGAATATTTTGGTGTTAAACCAAATCAGAACTAAACCACCCTTCAACACATTTCATTTCATCAACAGTGTTGTTTTTAAAAACAAACTCATTACTGAGCGGATTGTAATCATAATCTTTTGCCCATTCCAGATGATTAGCAGCCAACTGTTCAACTGCTGAAATGATTGTTTCTAAATCTTCATTAGAAGTCGTTGGATGCAAAGACATGCGAATCCAACCCGGTTTTTCAGTCAAGTCGCCTTGGTCAATTTTGCAAGTGATTGAACCTGAATATTCAGGAGAAACATTTAATAAATAATGGCCGTAAGTTCCAGCACAAGAGCATCCGCCTCGTACTTGAACTCCAAAACGGTCATTCAATAATTTTACACCCAAATTATAATGTAAGTCATTGATATAGAAGGAGATAACTGCTAAACGATGCCTGATATTATCCGCCAAAACATGCACATTAGGAATTTTATCAAAACGATTCCAAACCGTTTCTAAAAGTTCATGTTCACGGTCATGGATATTTTTTGTACCCATTTTATCTTTCAATTGCATACATAAAGCCACGCGAATGGTTTGCAAAAATGCAGGTGTTCCCCCATCTTCTCTCGCCTCGATTTCATCCACATATTTATGCTCACCCCAGGGGTTTGTCCAATCAACCGTACCTCCTCCAGGGTTGTCAGGAACTGAGTTTTTGTACAAAGAAGAGCAGAATACTAAAATACCAGTAGTGCCTGGTCCACCCAAAAATTTATGAGGAGAAAAGTAAATGGCATCCAATTTTTCCATTGGATCAGCTGGATGCATATTAATGTCAATATATGGCCCAGAGCAAGCAAAATCTACAAAACATTTACCGCCATGCTGGTGCATGATTTTGGCGATTTCGTGATAAGGAGTAAAAACACCAGTCACATTTGAACATGAAGTTACGGCTGCTATTTTGGTCGTTCTATCTTTATATTTTGCTAATAATTCTTTGAGATGATTTAAGTCTGGCAAACCTTCTTCATTTGCACCTATCACCACCACATCCGCCAATGTTTCAATCCATGAAGTTTGATTGGAATGATGTTCCATGTGGGTCACAAAGACTATTGGTTTAGTCTTTTCAGAAATCTTAACCTCATATTTTTCATAAACACGCATTCCTAAAATACGTTGAAATTTATTAACCACACCAGTCATTCCTGAACCTGCTGAGATTAGGACATCTTCATTACTTGCGCCAACATGTTTTTTGATTATTTTTTGTGCTTTGTGATAAGCATGGGTCATGGTGCAGCCTGTCACTGAGGTCTCTGTATGCGTGTTTGCAACCATTGGTGCAATATCATTCATCATCAACTCCTCAATGGGTTTGTACATTCGCCCACTGGCCGTCCAATCTGCATAAATGATTTTCTTTTCGCCGAAAGGTGACTGAAAAGTGACATCATTTCCAATAATATTATTACGAAAAACTTCGAAGTGCTTTTCCAAAGAAACTCGGGAGTTCTTCTCTTTAACGGACTTGGTCAAATTCATAATTATCTGTTTTCTCAATTCGAGAATGAAATTACAAATTTTTGGCTTTAGAAAAAACTGATTTTTGGGTATTTACCTATTTTTCAAAATGGCACTAATGTCAGTTTTTATTTTATCAGAAAGGTTTTGGGCACTTGTTTCAGAAGTGCCTTCTGTGTAGATACGAATGATAGGTTCGGTGTTTGATTTTCGAAGGTGAATCCATCCTTCTTCCAAATCGATTTTTACACCATCAATTGTATTGATTTCTTTATTGGCATATTGAATCGCTACTTTTTCCAAGAGATTGTCTACATCAATTTCAGGCGTCAGTGCAATTTTATTTTTGGTCATGTAATATTTTGGGTAGGAAGCTTTCAACATAGAAGTTGAACAACCCTTTTTCGCCAAATGAGTCAAAAATAGTGCAACCCCTACCATCGCATCACGACCGTAATGCGTTTTTGGGTAAATAATTCCTCCATTCCCTTCTCCCCCAATAACTGCATTTACTTCCTTCATTTTATTAACCACGTTCACCTCTCCTACTGCTGATGCAGAATAGGTTCCTCCATGTTTTTTGGTAACATCCCTTAGGGCACGAGTCGAGGAAAGATTACTAACGGTATTTCCTGGAGTGAGCCCTAAAAGATAATCTGCAACTGCAACTAAAGTGTATTCCTCGCCAAACATTTCTCCGTCCTCACAAACAAAAGCTAATCGATCCACATCAGGATCGACAGATATTCCTAAATGAGCTCCTGTTTTTATAACTTCTGTAGAAAGTGCCTCTAAATGGGCAGGAAGTGGTTCAGGATTATGAGCAAAATTTCCACTCAAATCATCATAAAGCGCAGTGACTTCACATCCTAAGTTTTCCAATAAAGGAACAATTGAAATACTACCTGTAGAGTTGATGCAATCAACTGCAACTTTGAAATTCTTAGATCGAATCAATTGGGCATCAACTGTTTCGAGTTCTAAAATATGGTCAATGTGTTTCTGGATATAATCTGACTTTGCCTCATAGCTTCCCAATTCATCTACACCCGCGAATGGAATGGCTTTTTCAGCAATCATTTTGAGAATCGTCGCTCCTCCTTCCGCAGAAATGAATTCACCATTGTCATCTAAAAATTTGAGGGCATTCCATTGTTTTGGATTATGACTTGCTGTGCAGATTACTCCGCCACCTGCATTTTCCATCGGTACCGCTAACTCAACTGTAGGAGTTGTAGAAAGCCCTAAATCAATCACATCACATCCAACTCCTCTCAAGGTTTGAACAACCAAATTGGAAACCATTTCACCCGAAATACGAGCATCACGGCCAATGATGATTTTATTCTTTCCAGTCGTTTGTTTGATGAAAGTTCCGTAGGCAGCAGCACATTCGACAATATCAATGGGAGTCAGGTTTTCTCCACTTTTTCCTCCAATCGTTCCTCTGATACCTGAAATTGATTTAATTAGTGGCAATGTTACTATTTTTAAGTGTAAGTAGTTCTAATTTGATTCTCATGTTTGGGATTGCAAATTTATAAATCTAATCTAGTTGAGGAAGTTTTTTGATGAAAGAAATATTTCTAATTTTGGTCAAATGAAGGAATCAGATGTTTTGGTTTTGGTGGATGGGCTCAATGTCCAATTTCAAAATGAGGATTCTGTGGTGCATGCTTGTAAGAATTTATCTTTTAAAATAAATAAAGGTGAGGTTTTAGGGATTGTTGGAGAATCTGGCTCAGGGAAGACTATGACTGGTTTGTCTTTGCTTGGATTGTTGCCTTCTTCGGCTTTGGTTACTCATAAAGCCTTGTCATTTGACTCTAAGTCTTTAGTAGATAGTGATTTTGGATTGTATTTTGAAAATCTAAGAGGAAGGTCAATTGGTTTAATTTTTCAAGAGCCGATGTCTTCGCTTAATCCTTTAATGACTTGTGGAAACCAAATTATTGAAATCCTAAGCTTAGAGGATAGGCAATCCAACATAAATCGAGCAAAAGAATTGCTTCAATCTGTAAAACTACCTGAGATTGCGTTCGACAAATATCCTCATCAACTTTCTGGAGGGCAACTACAAAGAGTAATGATAGCGATTGCCATTGCTCAAAAGCCTAAATTATTAATTGCAGATGAACCGACAACAGCTTTGGATGCCACCATTCAGAAAAATATTTTAGATTTATTGATAGAGCTCAAAGAGCAATTCGGATTCTCCATTTTGTTTATTTCACATGATTTGGGAGCAGTCTCTTATATTTCAAATCGGATTTTGGTGATGCAAAAGGGAGAAATTTTAGAAAGAGGAAATACGCAAGAAATCTTGAATATTCCAACGCATGAATACACCAAAAATTTAATTAATAATCACCTTACTCTCTCTCAAAATTTTGACACACCTAATTCACAAAATGAGGTCTTATTGGAAGTGAAAAATTTATCCATTTCCTATAAAAATCAAAGTTGGTTTTCACTTAAAAAATCAAGTGAAACAAAAGCTGTTGATTTGGTTTCGTTCGACGTTTTTAAAGGGGAAATTTTAGGAATTGTTGGCGAATCTGGATCAGGTAAATCATCAGTAGGAAGAGCAATTGTAAATTTGGTAAAACCCACTGATGGAGAAGTAGTTTTTAATGTACAATCAACTGATAATCAACAAAATATACCTTCCAACAAAATTCAAATAATATTCCAAAATCCAATGAATTCCTTGAATCCAAGACAACCAATAGGACTTGGGTTGGAAGAAATTTTTAAGCTAAATAAAGAAGAAAACCACAGAGAAAAATCTGTTGAATTATTAATGAAAGTTGGCCTTACTGAAAGTGATTATTTTAAATATCCTCATGAATTTTCTGGAGGGCAAAAACAACGAATATGCATTGCAAAAGCTTTGGCAATGAATCCAAAAATATTGATATGTGATGAATGTGTGTCAGCCCTTGACGTTTCCACTCAACGACAGATTTTGGATCTCATAAAATCTCTTCAAAAAGCGTTGAATTTAACCCTGCTTTTTATCAGTCATGACTTGGCAGTAGTCAAATCAATTAGTGATAGAATTATGGTTATGAAAGATGGAAAAGTTGTCCAAATTGGAGCCGCTTCCGAGATTTTTGAAAAGCCTAAAACTGAATATGTCAAAGAATTAATTGATGCAGTTCTTTAGATTTTCTTGAAAATCAGTTTCATCCAAAAAATAGGATTTACTAACTGTTTTCTTAAATCAAAATCAGTGTACATTCTTGAAAGCACGTCCATCAATTTTTTACTATTGTAAAGTCGATTGGCAAAGAAATTCAATAATTTAGGATAAGCCAATAATCGTTGCAATTGATAGCTCAACTTCATTTCTACACCCAAAACTCGTTTTACACGAACATCATAATCTTTTATAAATGCAGCGGAGAAATTATTCTCAGCAAAACACTTTTCAACTTGTTCGGCAGCAATCCAACCACTGTAAATTGCATTTCCGATGCCCTCCCCTGTCAATGGATCAATCAAATGTCCAGCATCACCAATCAACATAAAATTGTCTCCAGAAATATTGTAGGTTTTGGAACCCAGCGGAAGTGGATATCCAACAATTTTATCAAGCAATTCTGCGTCTTCAAATCGTTCTTTCAGAACTGGATGTTCTGCAACGATTTTTTTCATGTGTTTGGTTAGATTCAATTTTCTTTTTGAAACAAAATCTGTTCTCAAACCCAAACCAATATTTGCTCTTCCATCAGGGAGCGGAAAAACCCAAAAATATCCAGGGATATAATCTTCAATGAAATGTAATTCAATGAATCCATCAGGGTGAAAACCCTTCACATTTTTATAATAAGCTCTCACTGCTGCTGCATAATGCGCGGGGTCTTTTTCGATACCCACGTATTTACGAGTAAATTGAGATTGAGCTCCATTGGCCATTAGCAAAACCTTACATTCCATTTTGAAATCACCTGACTTATCTTCGACGTAAAAGCCAGTTTCGGTCTTTTCAATTTTTGAAATGTCAATTTGTTCACGGTAATCGACCAACTCACATTTCTTAACTTCTTCTACCAGATGGTTGTCAAAGTCAACACGCGTGGCTACGTACCCTGGTGAGGGTTCCGCATCTTTATCATAAGAAGACTTGAAAGGAACATCAATAGATTTGTCATTGGGCGCTACTAATCGAATCCCCCAAATATCAATTGCCGTTTTTGAGCCCTTCAAACGCTTAATGATACCTGGATCTATTCGATTGAGAACTGTAATGGCTTTGCCACTAATGGCATCCCCACAGACTTTATCTCTTGGAAAAGTTGACTTATCTACAAGGACACAGTCCATGCCTTGTTTGTTTAATTTTAAGGCAGTGGCACATCCACCTGGTCCAGCTCCAACAATTAAAACCTTTGTACTCTCCATAGATAAAGTTATGCTTGGGAAATATTGGGCGCGAAAGTAACACTTGTATCCGTTTTGTCCTGTCTATTTTGAAAATAAGATGTACTTTCATCTGATAAAATTCAAAAATATGAAAAAGAACTTCCTCCTTTTTTTACTTTCAATTGGAACAATTATCTCAATTGCTCAAAACAACATTTTAGTCACCAACAAATTGGCCGATGATGTTTTGAAGGGAAACTTTAACCCAGTTGACTTTCAAGCATCGAATATTATCGATCATCCTCAAACTATTATTGAAAATATTGATAATCAAGTCAATACAGATTCGATAACAGAATATTTGAAGGTGTTGTCAAGTTTTGAAACTCGAAATTCGGGTTCAGATACGGTTTCAACCACCCGTGGTTTCGGAGCAGCTCGGAGATGGGCTTTTTCAAAATTTAAACAATTTTCAGAGCGCAATGAAAATAGATTAATTCCTTCTTATCTCCAGTTTGATTTAGAAATATGTGGAATGAACCAACATCGAAATATATTCGGCATTTTGCCTGGAAATGACGTTGATAATCATAAAATCATAATTGTAGAGGCGCATATTGATAGCCGATGCGAAGGTTTATGTGACGTGGAATGTTTGGCAGAAGGAGTAGAAGATAATGGAAGTGGAATAGCACTGGTCTTAGAATTAGCACGAATTATGAGCCAGTTTACTTACGATCACACTATTGTTTTTTTACTAACTACAGCGGAAGAACAAGGTCTTTTGGGTGCACAGGCATTTGCTGATTATTGTAGAAACGAAGAGATTCCAATTAAAGGGGTTTTTAATAATGATGTAATTGGTGGAGTTATATGTGGCGAAACTTCTTCTGCGCCCTCTTGCCCTGGTTTTAATCATGTTGACTCTACCCAAGTAAGGTTGTTTTCCAACGGTTCTTTGTTTTCGAGAAATAAGCAATTTGTAAGATGGATTAAGCTGCAATACGAAGAGGAATTGAGGCCCATAGTTAGTATTCCGATGCAAATTACTTTAATGTCAGCCGAGGATAGAACTGGAAGAGGCGGCGATCACATTCCTTTTAGACAAAATGGATTTACAGCAATGCGTTTTACCTCTGCAAATGAACATGGAAATGCGGATGTTTCAGATCCGGACTATCATGATCGGCAGCATTCAATTCGAGATGTCTTAGGTGAGGATACCGACAACGACGGGGAGATTGATAGTTTTTTTGTTGATTTAAATTATTTAGCGAGAAATATTGTCATCAATGGAACGGCAGTTGTTGCTGCTGCACAGGGGGTAGTGACTCCTGAGTTCACAGCTACAAGAGTGGATTCGACTATTACAGTGACCATAACTGACCCATTGAATTATGGTAAGTACAAAATTGGGAAGAGACTACTAAATAATGATTTTGATGAAGTTTTCACCCTTGAAGGAACAACTACTTTTCAATTAACAGCCAGCCAAAATATAGTTTTTGTAAGTGTTGCCGCAATTGACGAAAACGGAATTGAAAGTTGTTTTTCAGATGAGGTTCGTCCATTAACTGTTTCTGGAACCGACGAGCCATTACCACCTTCTTATGAAAAAGTGATTGAATTATTTCAAAATAGACCCAATCCATTTGATGAGGCAACTTTTATTAATTATGAAATAAAGGAACCATTGCCCTCCAGAAATGGGATTCTATTCGTAAAGGATTTAACTGGAAAAACCATCAAACGTTTTGAGGCGCATTTGCATGTTGGGTACCATGAGGTTTTATATACTCATGGCTACAACTCCTCAGGTACTTTTATTTATGGAATTGAAATGGATGGTAAAATTTTAGCTCAAAAACGAATGGTGTTTGCTTATTAGTGTTTCACTACTTTTTGAGTAGAAATAAAATCTTTTGTCTGAATTTTCAAATTGTAAATTCCGTTTTGACAATTAGATATATCAATCTTGCTTGGAGTATTTAATTCATCTTGAGTGAATACCAATTTACCAAGTTGATCAAATAAAGCGACTTTGATTTTCTCGTTATTTTTTGAACTAATATTTAAAAAACCTTTGGTAGGGTTTGGGGAAATATTTAGACGGTGAACTTCACTTTTATTTACTGAAGAAAGGTTGCAATCCACATTAAATTTCCAAGGCCCTTTCTCCCCTACTATTGGGCGATTGATTACTTTTCCATTTTTGGCGAAAGCTTCAATAAAATAAGAAATAGTGTCATTTTTTGAGAACGACGGAAAGATTGCAATCCATTGATTATCAATAGATTGAGTCATTGGAATTTGCTGAAAAGTATGAGAGCCATTTACGGAAAAATTGATATTTACCTTTTCAATTCCAGACAGGTGTTGGACTTTCGCACTCACCGCTTTCTCTTCATTATCACAAATGGATTTTACTTTTTCGTGTACAATTCTTAGAGGCTCAGCCACCCCAATTTCTTTGGTAATACAATGAACTGCTCCATATTCTTTAATGATTTCTGAGCAATCAATTCCAACAATTTTATAGCCAGGCATAAGTTCTTCCCAGATTTCAAGAGCTACTTTGTCTGTCCCTTCTCCATCAAAATAAATTGGCACCAAAATCAATTCATTAATAAATAACGCATTGGTGTAAGTATAGTAGCATCCTGTTCCAAGATTGCTACAAGGGATATCTCTTTCATCTGCGTATAATCCATTTTGGTCAGCAGGCATCGGTATTCGATGAATTTCAAAATCGTTTCCAAAATGGGTTTTATAGTTTGAAAGCAGGTGCTCAATATTTGCCTCTATTTGAGGCCCATCGGCTATTGAATCAGGAAATTCACCAATCAAAATGGTTTCCTCATCTATCATTTTCATATACATGTCCACGTGATGAATACCGTTAAAAGGAAGTTTTTTTAACTTAATAAAATTATCAACACCTGAAAACGATTCCATTATCCAATCAATCGTGCTTTCATCATATTTAATATTGTCCTCTAACAAATGAGTGGAAGCGATTGCTAAACCTAAACCGTCGGTCAATAAATTTCCACCATCAAATTTAAAATCATAAGGCGCAATTGAAGTAGTATATAAATCAGTTCCGCTCAGAAAATCTGACATAGAAATTGGGGCAAATTCATCGGCAGAAGGATTGTTAGATGGGTAAATCCAATCTAATAAAAGTCGTTGCTCAACATCATTTTTGTAAATGGTATGAGCACCAAAATCTCTCACCCATACACGTTTATCAAAATCAGCTTCCGTAAAAATTAGATTATCAGTATTTTCAAACCCCATGTTTCTCAGTTCCCATTCGACCCGGCCCGTTACATCATTTGAGAAAGCTCCAGCACAAATAATTAGCACTTCAACTTCTTCCTTGGCGGCCTTGATAATATCTGCTAAAACTTTCTTTTTAAAAGGGGCGAACTCCAAATCCCAAGTGACTGCAATGGATTGTAATTCTTCCCATTCTGCCATCATTCTTACCGAAAAATCAGGTGGGGCTGTAATGACAGCCGTATCGGTCTTAGGCGTCTGCGCTTTCATGCCTAAGAACGAAAAGACCAACAGAATGAAGACATATAATCTCATTTAAAAATGATTTCTCCAAATTTAAAACAAAAACGGGATGATTCCCAATATGGAAGTCATCCCGTTTTTAATTCTATCTTAGAAATTACATTAAAATCCAAAATCAACACCAATACTTGGCAAAATTGGCAGTTGATTGACTCGTTCATATCTAACTCTATCGAAAAAGAAGATATTTTCTCTGTCATAAACATTCGTTACACTTAGAACCACATCCAACTCTGAAGTCTTCGATAACTCAACATTTTTCTTCAAAGAGATATCAAATCGGTGGTAGGCTGGTAGTCTTCCCGCGTTTCTCTTCTCATCAAACACAATCCCCAGTTCAGGATTTCCTGAAATGTAGTCGGTCGAAATACCTTCGGTAAAATTGAATAAAGAGAAAAAACCTTGAGTTAATGTAAATGGGAATCCAGTTCCAAGATTCCATCTTGCACTTGCTTCCCATGATTTATCCTTACCAAAATTTTGGGTTACAAGAAGGTTGATGTTATGCCTTCTATCAAAATTGGTTGGATAAACTTGCTGTCCATCGTCTCGATTGACATAAGCGTTTGAGTAAGTTGCCCATATATAGGTGTCATTTTTATCATACCGAACAGAAAAATCGATTCCGTAAGCTTCACCAGTTTCTGTAGCATAATTTGGGTCAGAACCCGACAATTTATTACGGTTGAGATTTATCAATTGAGTGAAGTCTTTGAAATAAGGTTCTACATTGAATTCAATGTTTTTTGTCACATCAAATTCCAATCCTCCAATTGCATGAATGGATTTTTGTAAACGATGATCGGTTGGAGTCGTAGTATTTGGTTTAAAAATTGTTTCCTCTGGCCCAGCCAAGAAACCAACAAAAAGGTTTACAATATCTCGTTCATTAACAGTACTGACTAAATTTTGAGAATAATATCCACCTGCTAATTTGAAACGTAACCGATCAGTAATATTGTATTTTAAACCTAATCGGGGTTCAAAAGTGCCATCTGATTGAGAGGCATAATATTGCAGCCGCAATCCGGGCTCAATAACTAAGTCACCAATTTTCTGTTTATACTGAACAAAACCTGCTAACTCGGTTGTAAAATCTCTTTGTTCTATTGTAAGCCCAAGAAAATTGTTGAAACTAAAGTCTGTATTGAAACCATTGAATTCTAATCCATACTTCACTTCACTATTTGCTCCAAAGTATTTGAAATCAAGGATTACATTAAATGTCTGAATTTGACTGTTTCTTGGTAGATCTGTTCCTTCAGCTAATGAAATGCTATAATCAGAAAACGCAGCGGATCCGCCAACCAAAATATTTGAACTTGGAGGAATCAGGCTAAAATTTAAGCCACCTCCGTTCGTCACCCAATCCAAATTGGCTACATTTAAGAAATTTACATTGTCGTTAAAATTAAAGCCGAACAAATTTAATTTACTACCATTTTTGGCAACAAAAGAAAGTTTTCCATAAACGTCCGTAAAATTGTAAGGAAGCCCTGATGAGTCAACGTAACTATAAATTTGTTTTGAAGTCTCCTCCAACAAAGAGCGTTTTGCTGTCAATAAAAATGAAGAACTACCTTTCTCTCCATAGTCATCTAATTTTTTTATTGGGCCTTCAATGATTGCTCTTGCCTGAAATGGACTTGCTCCTATTCTACCTGATAGTCGTTTTTTGTTTCCTTCACGCGTTTTAATATCAACAATTGCAGAAATTCTTCCGCCATGCTCTGCATTGAATCCACCAGTCAATACATCAACACTTTTGATTGCCTCCGTTTCGAAAACAGAGAAAAAACCTATCGAGTGAAAAGGATTATAAATAGTCATCCCATCTAAAAGTATTTTATTTTGAATAGGCGACCCACCTCTTATATATAATTGACCACCTTGATCACCACTGACAATTACTCCTGGCAATACTGGTAAATATTGAGCAATATCAGCAACTCCACCTGTAGAAGGAAGGGATTTAATTTGGGCTTTGGAAACCGTAATTTGTGATACCTGCACTTCACTTTTTGCATTTTCCTTTCTGGCGGAAACTTCTACCCCTTCTAACACAATACCTCCTTCTTTTAGAATTATTCGCTCATAATTGATCTTACCAGCTTTGAGTGTTACCTCCGACGTGGTATTTTCATAACCAATGAATTGAGCAACTAACTTGTATGCCCCTGGAGGGATATTGGCTAAGATGAAAAAACCATCTTCGTCAGTTGTCGTACCAAAAGTAGTTCCCTCTAAAAATATATTCACAAATCCTAAGGGTTCACCAGAGGATTCTTCAAAAACATTTCCACGAATAGTTCCTTTTTGAGCATAGGTAAAACCACAGATCAAAACTGAGATTGAAAGAACTAATAATTTTCTTAAATTCATTTTTTCAATTAGGTGATAAAAAAGAGACACAAAGATAGATTTATACACGTGATAAAGCCCTCATTTGTTTGTGTTTGAGGTGACAAATTAGAAGACATTGAAAAATTACTGAAGTGTCCATACCAAGAAATAAGCAAGAACTTTTGTCTGAGATTAAGCTTCATTATCTGAAATTGATGAAAGAATTGGAAGATATTTCCGATGAAGAAGCTAAAAAAACTGAATTGGAAGGCCATGCAAAAAACACCAAAATGTCAATTAATAATTTGATAGCTTATTTAATTGGTTGGGAAAACTTAGTTCTAAAGTGGAACAAATGTATTGAGCAGAAAAAAGAAGTTCACTTTCCTGAGAAAGGATATAAATGGACTGAATTGGGAGCTCTTGCTCAAAGATTTTATAGGGATTATGAAGACTTAAATTTTGAAGAACTTTCTATAAAACTGAGCAAAAATACCAATCAAATTATTTCATTAATTGAAAAAACAGATGACGAAAAATTATATACCGAAAACTGGTATAAGCATTACCCGATGGGACGAATGATTCAGTTAAATACATCTTCTCCATTCAAAAATGCTCGTATTAGAATTAGAAAATGGAAACGTACGAGTAGGAATATTTAATTATTAAATACACCTTTGCTTCTGCATTAATCATCTTTAAAATGCCAGGAAATACCTTTGGAAAAGTCTTTAGAATAACCACTTTTGGAGAGTCTCATGGAGCGGCAATCGGAGCCATCATCGATGGTTGTCCTGCAGGTTTGAAAATTGATATGGATTTTATTCAAAATGAAATGGCACGTCGTCGCCCTGGTCAATCAAAATTAGTTACCCAACGAAAAGAGACAGATCAAGTTGAAATTTTATCGGGTGTTTTTGAAGGAGTAACCACTGGAACTCCTATTGGAATTTTGATAAAAAACAAAGATGCACGATCAAAAGATTACTCCCATATTGCTGATAAATTTCGCCCCTCTCACGCAGATTTTACATTTCATGAAAAGTATGGACTTAGAGATTACAGAGGGGGTGGGCGATCTTCTGCAAGAGAAACTGCCTGTCGCGTAGCAACTGGAGCTATTGCCAAACTTTTTCTTAAAAATTCAGGAATTAAAATCCATGCCTTCGTTTCTCAGGTAGGTTCTATTAAATTGGAAAAACCTTTTGAGGATTTAGATTTTTCTAAAATTGAAAATAATCCAATTCGCTGCCCAGATGAGCAAGTGGCTACAGAAATGGAAACCTTAATCAAAAGAATAAAAAAAGAAGGCAATACAATTGGAGGTGCAATTACTTGCGTAGTTGAAAATTGTCCAATTGGCTTGGGAGAGCCAGTGTTTGATAAACTACATGCTGACTTAGCAAAAGCAATTATTTCAATCAATGCTTGCAAGGGTTTTGAAGTTGGGAGCGGCTTCAAAGCGCCAGAAATGCTCGGCTCAGCGCATAATGATATTTTTGAAAATTCTGGTGAAAATATTATTACCAAAACAAATAACTCTGGAGGCATTCAAGGAGGTATTTCTAATGGGATGCCTATATATTTCCGGGCAGCATTTAAACCTGTTGCGACAATTGTTCAATCGCAAAGGTCAATAAACAAATTTGGAAAAGAGGTAACTGTTGAAGGAAAAGGAAGACATGACCCATGTGTTGTGCCAAGAGCAGTTCCAATTGTTGAAGCGATGGCCGCTTTAGTTTTGGCCGACCATTTATTGAGAAGAAGATTGGATAAGATATAATTTTTAAGTGATTGGTTATCAATCCATTAACCCATTTCTGCAACCCTTACCATTGCATCCTCTACTTCATGTACCAGGCCAACAAATTTTTCACTTCTTTTAATATCTCTGGTTCTTTCAAATGGCAAATCGACTTTAATGTGTTCTACGAACCTAGAAGGAGCTGATTTCATGATATAAATATCATCACCTAAATAAACGGCCTCTGAAATGTCATGCGTCACAAAAATGATGGTTGGATGAAATTTATGCCAAAGGCTGGTCAAGAGATCCTGCATTTGAAGTCTCGTGTTGATGTCCAAAGCACCAAACGGCTCATCCATCAATAAGATTTCAGGGTTAGCAATCAAACTTCTGGCAATGGCAACTCTTTGCAATTGACCACCTGATAAAGTAGGATATTGCGCGAATTTATTTTCATGCCCAGCCAGCCCAACTAATTCGATCATTTCCATGGCTTTCTCTTTCTTTTCCTTGGCAGAAATTCCTTTGAAATCAAGCGCCAAAGAAACATTATCTAAAACCGTCAGCCACGGCAAAGAACTGTATTGCTGAAAGACCATTGCTACCCTATTCTCTTCCGAAACTTCTTTATTATTTATCAGAACCTCCCCAGCTGTTGGCTTTTGAAGTCCAGCTATGTATCTTAAAACGGTTGACTTTCCACACCCAGACATTCCAAGAATGACTACAAATTGTCCTTGCGCTGGTTTATCCTCAATTAGGAAATCCATTCCTTTTATGATTTCGACTCTCCCATTGTCATAAGATTGGTCTATTCCACGCAACTCTACAATGTTTCTGAGTGAGGTATCTGAAAAATTAGGCATAGTCTATTTTTGATTAATTGACGCTAAGATAATATTCCGATCCTAATTCAAATCGAAGAATGGTCGATCTTTCCAAATTAGGTGATAAAAGCCAAGTAAAATTTGACCGGTAAAATGTCATTGAAAATTAATTGCCAATTACAGGTTTATTTTGTTTTTGATAAATCCTTGTAGTACTTCAAGCCCTTTTTCATAATTAATATTGTTATTTATCACGATATCGGCTCCATCCTGATAGGGATGAATGTATTTCTGGTAGGATGGTAAAACGTGATTTTCGTAGCGATATAAAACATCTTCAAGCGGATAGTTTCTCTCTTGGCCATCTCGCTTTATTCTTCTGATGACCTTCAGATTTTCCTTTGCAAATAAGAAGACTTTTAAATCGAGTAATTGGCTGATTTTTTTATAGTGAAAGACAAAAAGCCCCTCCACCAGAATCACTTTTGCAGGTAAGAAAGTTAGTTCTTTAGGTTTTACATTTTCGTTGTTAAACGTGTATTCTTTTCGGTTTACAGATTGGCCGTTAATTAATTTTTCAAGGTCTTTCCTGAATGCCTTTTTATCAATTGAATAAGGTAAATCAAAATTTTTAACTCCTTGTTTATCAGTTTTTTGTAACTCACGAGGACGATAATACTCATCCATAGAGAATACGCAAACCTCTTTATCTGAGAATCCATTTTTAACTGCTCTCAAAAAGGAAGTTTTACCAGATCCACTTCCTCCTCCAATTCCAATTACATAGGGTTTCTTCATCGAAATGTTCCTCTTTTATTTAAAGCTTGGTGGTATTTTCTGGCGTTTACATTATGTTGTGATAAAGTCTTTGCAAACGAGTGAAAACCCGAATCATCTGGCTTAGCGCAGAAATATAAATATTTATGTTTCTCATGATTCAATACCGCATCTATGCTTGGAATAGACGCCATACTAATTGGCCCAGGAGGCAAACCTTTTACCATATAAGTATTATATGGAGATTTGAAGTTTTTGTGATAATTCAAAACTCTTTTAGCGGCAAAATCACGAGTGGCAAATACACAAGTGGGGTCAGCTTGTAATGGCATTTCAATCTTCAAGCGGTTGTAATAAACACCTGCCATGCGAGGCTTTTCTGAGTTCTGGTTGGTTTCTCTTTCTACTATGCTGGCTAAAGTATAGACTTCATTTGGAGAAAGATTCATTTTTTTTGCTTTCGCTAAACGGTCGTTTTTATTCCAAAAGGCTGTGTTCTCTTTTGCCATTCGCTCAATAAAACTTTCTGCCGAAGTATTCCAGAAAAATTCGTAAGTATTTGGAATGAATAAGGCGGGGAAAGTCTCAATCGTTCGATTGTATTTTTTTTGAATTTCTGGATTGGAAAATGCTTTAAAAATTTCTGAGGAATCTGCTTCAATAAATTTAGCTGCTTTTCCTGCAATATCTTCCAATAATCTGGCATGACTCAATACCAATTTTATTGGTTCTTGTTTTCCCCCACGCAGGTGTCTGACAAGAGTGAGATTATTCCAATTTTGTTTTATCTTAAACCTTCCAGCTCTCATTTTCTCACGCTTATATTTTAAACGCTCAGCCACCTCGACAAAGGATGCTTTTTCATTTATAAAACCTTGAGAATGAAGTAATTTCACAACTTCATCAAAAGTACTTTCTGATGGAATTTGTACAAATTGTTGACTCAAGTTCTCTGGTACATTAGGCATCAAAAAAGCTTTGTATTTTTGAAACCCAAAAACACCAAGAATTGCGACAACAAACAAAAAGGCAACCAAGAATTTTTTCAAAAGAGTCGAATTTTTAAATAACAAACGCTCAATAAATAACTTCCCGATTTCAAAAAATTAGTGAAGGAAAAGTGATTGATAATGGGGTTTTTCGAACTAATTTTTTGAATTGAAGAGGGAAGTTATTTTTGAGCAATACTAAAATTGAAAAGATTAATACTGCTCTTTTTCATTTGGAAAATCTCCACTTCTGACATCTTTAATGTAGGATTGGGTGCATTCTTTCATAGTTTCAAAAAGCTCTGCATATCTTCTTAGAAATCGCGGATGAAAATCCTTTGTAATTCCGAACATGTCATGAGAAACTAAAACTTGGCCATCTGCACCGCCACCACCACCAATTCCAATAACGGGTATTCTAACTTTTTTGGAGACTTTAGTTGTCAACTTAGCTGGAACCTTTTCTACTACAACACCAAAACATCCAGCTTCTTCCAAAAGAACTGCATCTGATAAAAGCCTTTTGGCTTCTTCCTTTTCTTTTGCCCTTACGGTGTAGGTTCCAAATTTATAGATGGATTGAGGAGTTAATCCTAAATGTCCCATCACAGGAATTCCTGCAGTTAGTATTCTTTTGATCGAATCAATTACCTCTGCTCCACCCTCCAGTTTGACACCATGTGCGCCAGACTCTTTCATAATTCTAATGGCAGATTTTAATGCCAACTTCGAATCACCTTGGTAATACCCAAATGGCAAATCTACCACAACAAAACATCTCTTAATTCCTCTAACAACCGAAGAAGCATGATAAATCATTTGATCCAACGTAATGGGTAAAGTCGTTTCGTGGCCTGCCATTACATTCGATGCCGAATCTCCAACCAATAAGATATCAATTCCTGCCTCATCAAGAATTCGAGCCATCGAAAAATCGTAAGCCGTAAGCATTGCGATTTTTTCACCATTGTCTTTCATTGCCTGCAAAACATGGGTGGTAATTCGCTTTGCTTCTTTATGTACTGACATAAGTTAATCTATTATTTTTCAAAAAATGCTAAGGTAGATAAAAGGTATTTTTTACCAATAAATAGGATGGAATTTTACTTCACCAAGCGTATTATATTCAAAAGCAGGCGAAGGGATTTTTATCCAGTTAATTGCTTTGAAAAGTGTATTTACGAATCGATTCTTTGTCTTTATTTTACTGGTGTCAATATCAAAACTCAAAAGGATTTGCCGATAACGAGGAAACTCATTATCAACATTAAAAACCATATCATTTTCATCAACCCATGTATTTTGGAACCCCCCGTAAATATTTCCCACGCCATATCCCAAAGAAACATTTAACCATTTTGGGAATTTAGAATTTTCTCTATTCTTTAAAAATGACCAAATATTTGCGGAGGCCCAAACATATTGAGCATTATAATCTTTGAAGAATTTTTCAAAGGTACCGGTACCAAATAGTTGATTCGCTCTATTTTGAATATCTATATCATCAGGGTAATCAAACGGATTAGAAGAGGTTTTGAACAAAATCCTTTGTTCATTCCATGCTAATTCCTGACCAACAAAAATTGCAGAACCTAAGGTGTTAAATCCAACATCACCAACTGAAAAGCCCCATTTTTTCGAAAATCCATCCATCACCTCTATTGTAGCTTGAATTCCAAAACCAACTCCAAAAGCTGTCCAAAGTGCTGGTTTCTTTTTCATTCCGGTCCATCTTGCACCTTCGTAGGCATAATATGTTTCAGCATAAGCTGCCATCAAATGGCCTGCCTTGTCATATTGGTTCCATTCTCCCATATCGTTAAAAAACTGAAATCGCGAGAGTTCATTATTCTTGTACCACGCCTGCCAAAGTCCAACAGAGGTTCCAGTATAAATTCCAAATCCTGTAGAAGCACTTATCCAAAGTCTTTTTTGATGAAGTGAATCTGCATTTTGCAAAAACGGAAGGGATGCTCTTTTCTGGGAGAAAAGAGAAAAATAGAGAAACGAAAATCCAAAAATGAGGAGGATTCGAATATTCATATTTTACGAAACGAAAAAGGGCAATTTACGTTGTCGTAAATTGCCCTTTTGTTAAAACAAAGCAAAGGTTAATTTTCTAATGCTTCTAATCGTTTTTTATACTCGCCTGATTTGGCGTAATCATTCTTACGAGCATAAATTTCCTTCAAAGCGATAAGTGTATTTCTGTCATTTTCATCCAATTTTTCCGCTTCAAGGAAGTGAGGAAGAGACTTGTCAAACAATGCAGTCATTTCGCTTTTGTATGAATCGTATAATTTCTGGTCAGTTTTAGAAGTACCCAAGGCATTCATCTTAGGAACAAAGGCAGCAGCTTTGTTATAGAAAATTGAACCAATACTATAAGAAGCGTAAGCTTGTTTTGGGTCAATTTCTTTGGCTTTTGTGTAGGCAGCAACTGCTTTTTCGATATACCCTTTTTCACTTTCAACCTCGCCTTTTTCAGCAGCGGAGGTAGCAAGTCTTTGATAAGTATCTCCCATTACATTTCTGACGGAAGCATTCTTAGGCTCAGCTTTTATTGCAGCTTCCAATTTTCCTTCCAATGCTGCATAATTATTTGCTTTCATTAATTTGTTGATTTCAGCAAACAACAAATCTTTATCTTCAGGGAACATTTTCTTTCCTTTAGCTAAAATCTCGTCAGCCATAGGGTCATCAGTTGCAGAAAGCACATCGTAATACATTTTAAAAGTTTGAGCTGTAGCATTTTTGCTGCCAACGAGTTTGTCAAAAAGTGCTTTTGCTCTTCCCGTTTTACCAGCTGCATTAGCCGCATAAGCGGTTAGAAGCATGTTTTGCTCCGCAGCGCCTTCCTCAGTAAAAATATCTTTCTTTTTGTTGGCTACTAATAAATCTCTAATAGAATTTACCCCTTCTAAAAGCGGATACGCAGCCGCATAATCTGCATTTGCACCAGCTAATTTCAGGTTTGCCAATTGGTTGAGGTAACCAACGGTTTCTTGCATATTTTTTAATGCTTCTTTCTTTTGAAATTTCTTAGGAGTCAACTCGAAAACCTTTGAAAATGCTTCTTGAGCTAAAACAGCAGAAGTAAAATCCTTGTATTCAAATTTTTCACCTTTTAAACCAGCAACCTGTGCCGCATTTGCCTCAGCACCAGCTATTGCATTATATACCTCACCAGCTTTCAACCATGTTGCAGCGTTGCTTTTTAAGGTTTCAGATTCTAATGCAATTTTTATAAAATCAGCAGCCTGCGTTAGCTTTTCTGCGTTTCCTGATGGATCCAGATTATAACTGCCCAACGCTTTACCAGCTTTTTTCAATGCTTTTTCAGGTGAAATATCTTGTGCCTGAACTGAAAAAGATATGAGTAGTACGGATAAAAATCCAAGCAATACTTTTTTCATACGGAGAATATTTTGTTTTAAATTTTTTGTGATAGAATATCAATACGTAGTCTTGACGAATTGAATATTGCTAATTTCTTTGTGGGTTTGTTAAAAAATATTTTTAATTGTTAAATTTAGTTAAGATTAATCTTCTGAATCATTCGTTTCTTCAGAATTCTCTGGTGAAGGAGTTTCATCTGTTGTTTCATCTCCATCTACTATTTCTTCTTCACCTGGGTCTGCAATTCGAGTTACATCTGCAATAGAATCGCTATCTCCAATTCTAATTACTCTCACTCCTTGAGTTGCTCTACCCATCACTCTAATTTCATCCAATGGCATTCTGATCATTACCCCATTTTTGGTTGTAATCATTAAATGGTCTTCTGGATTTACAGCTTTAAGAGCAATCAAGCCACCAGTTTTTTCAGTAACCTGCATCGTTTTCACTCCTTTTCCTCCTCTATTGGTAAGTCTGTATTCAGAGAATTTGGTTCGTTTACCATTTCCTTTTTCTGAGACAACAAGAATCGTTGTTTCCTCGTCAGTAGAATCAAGACTAATCATTCCAATTGCTTCATCATCTGTTCCAGAGAGATTTATTCCTCTTACTCCAGAAGCGGTACGTCCCATTGGTCGTACTTTATGTTCTTCAAATCGAATGGCGTTTCCACTTTTTGAACCAATAAAGATTTCTCTATTTCCGTCTGTTAGTGCAACATCGAGCAATTGGTCACCTTCATTAATACCAATCGCTTGGATCCCACCTTGTCTTGGGCGAGAATAAGCTTCTAATATGGTTTTCTTGACCATTCCTTTTTTAGTGGCAAAAATCAAATAATGGTTTTTGAAATACTCTTCATCTTTCAAATCCTCTATTTTGATATAACCTCTGACCTTATCATCTTTAGGAATCGCCAATAGATTTTGGATGACACGTCCGGCACCGGATTTAGTGCCTTCAGGAATTTCATAAACTCTCATCCAGTGCACTTTTCCTTGTTCGGTAAAGAGTAGCAGGTAATTATGATTGGTGGCAGTAAACATGTGTTCTACCCAATCTTCATTCCTTGTTTTGGCTCCTTTTGCTCCTCTGCCTCCTCTACTCTGAACTCGATATTCATCCATCGAAGTTCTTTTGATGTATCCTAATTGAGAAATAGTAATTACTACATCTTCATTAGGAATCATGTCTTCGATGTTTATCTCTCCCTCATCGAATGTGATTTGGGTACGACGCTCATCACCATACTTTTCTTTGATTTCTTCCAACTCCTCCACAATCATTGCTTGTTGGAAATCAGAATCTTCCAAAATTCCTCTTAAGTCCTCAACCTTCAATAACAATTCGTCATATTCAGCTCGGATTTTTTCTCTTTCAAGACCCGTTAACTTAGAAAGTTGCATTGCTAAAATTGCTTTAGCTTGCAATTCCGTCATTACATTGCCATCTTCAGGGAATAAATCGTCAGATTGAATTTTAATTAAAGGATTGAATTGTTCAAAAAATTTCTTTTTGTCTTTAACGAACTTTCCTTCCATCAAAGCAATTTTTGCTTCTTCAGGTGTTTTTGAAGCACGAATCAAATCGATTACCATATCAATGTAATCAATCGCTATCAGTAATCCGATAAGAATATGAGCTCTTTCCAAAGCCTTTCTCAAATCAAATTGAGTCCTTCTAACAATTACCTCTTGTCTGAATTTTACAAACTCAGCTATGATTTGCTTTAGGTTTAATAGTCGAGGACGACCATTTACCAAGCAAACATTATTTACACCAAAGGAAGTTTGAAGTGGGGTGTACTTATATAATTGACTCAAAATCACATTCGCCATCATATCACGACGAACTTCAACCACAATTCTTACTCCCTTTCTATCCGATTCATCTCTAACATCTGTAATTCCATCAATTTTCTTATCGGAAACTAATTCAGCGATTTTCACCACTAAATTCGCCTTGTTTACTTGATAAGGAATTTCAGTAATTACAATAATTTCTTTTCCTGATTTCTCTGTTTCGATTTCAGCTTTTCCTCTTAATACAACTCTTCCTCTTCCTGTTTCAAAAGCTTCTTTCACTCCAGACATTCCATAAATGATACCTCCTGTTGGAAAATCTGGCGCTTTAATATGCTCCATCAGTCCGTCTGTATCAATATCATTGTCTATGATGTAGGCTTTGATACCGTCACAAATCTCCGTGAGATTGTGAGGCATCATGTTGGTGGCCATACCAACTGCAATTCCAGATGCACCATTCATCAAAAGATTAGGAATAGTGGTTGGAAGAACAGTAGGCTCTTTAAGGGAATCATCAAAATTCAGTTGAAAATCAACAGTATCCTTTTTTATATCTGAAAGAATTTCATCTGAGATTTTTGTCAATCGCGCCTCTGTGTAACGCATGGCTGCAGGGCTATCTCCATCCATTGAACCGAAGTTTCCTTGGCCATCTACTAAAGGATATCGTAGTGACCATGGTTGTGCCATACGAACCATCGTGTCGTACACAGAAGAATCACCATGAGGGTGATACTTACCAAGTACCTCTCCAACAATACGAGCTGATTTTTTATGCGATTTGTTATAGACTAAACCTAATTCATTCATCCCAAAAAGGACCCTTCTATGAACTGGCTTTAGACCATCGCGAACATCGGGAAGCGCTCTCGAGACGATTACTGACATAGAGTAATCGATATAAGCTGACTTCATTTCATCCTCGATATTTACAGGAATAATCTTCGATTCTGATGCCATTTAAATATTTTGATTTTCTCTTAGTTAAAATGGGCCGTTTGAGGCCATTTTTAAAAACGTGCGAAGATAATAATTAGGTTATGAAAAACACATTTGAGAACCTCTAATTTTACACTTATTTGATAGTTTTTCCTTGGATTGATGATGTTGGTCAACTATTTAAAAACATTCGTAGTGGGTTTTTATTTTGAATACTCCAAAATTGTACCTTTGCGCTCCCGACAGTTGTTGGTATGGGAAAACTTACATGACAAATTTTATTTCATGACTCCCACCTATTAGTCTTCATTCTTAAATAATTTGTATGCAATTGAAGCTTCTTTTTCCGCTACTTTTCGTTTAAAAATTGAACAATAGCTGGGCTATTCTTAAATTTTTTGCCTCAATTATCGAAAAAATAAGCTTCAATTGCTCTACAATCTATTTTAGATTAAAGACTATTTATAAAATTTTTACACTAAAAAATACTTCATGGATCGCAATTCGATCACAGGTTTTATCCTGATTTTTTTGATTTTAATGGTTTGGCAATATACCACCGCGCCTACCCCAGAAGAAATTGCTGAACAGCGCACAAGAGACTCTTTAGCAAAAATAGAGCAGTTAGTCGATGAGGATAATAAAATTGTGACAACTGGCTCCGATACAGCTGATATTCAATCAGTTACGCAACTTTCTGATTCAGTGAAAATTGCACAAGCAAATAGCACATTTGGAATTTTCGCCCCAGCATCAGTGGGTACCGAGCAGACTTATAAATTGTCGAATGACTTAATCGAAATTACCTTCTCAAATAAAGGTGGTACAATAAAAGAGGTTTTATTAAAGGAATATCACAAACTTGAACAAGACACTGCCTACAATCAAACAAAGATTCCTTTGAAAATTTTAGAGGATAAAAAGAATAAGTTTGAATATCTATTGCCCGTTGCTGGAGTTGGAAACATTAAGTCTAGTGATTTGTATTTTGATGCGGTCCAAAATGGAAATTCAATCACTTTTTCGGCGAAAGCCAGTAACGGAAAGGTTTTTCAACAAAAATATATTCTTGATAGTGAGGGATATACTTGTGATTACCTTTTGGATTTCAATGGCTTAGAATCAGATTTTAATAGTAAAAATATTACCCTAAACTGGGTTAACTATCTTGATAAACTAGAACTAAATACCGCTTACGAAAAATCTTATGGTTCAACGGTTTATTACAAAGAGGCAGACGAAGATCCCACTTATTGTAGTTGCACATCTGATGATGAAGAAACTTTAAAGGAAAAAGTAAAATGGGTTTCAAATTCCAATCAATTTTTCAACTCTACTCTTATAGCGGAAAATTCATTTTCAGGAGCCGAATTAGCAACAACTATGCTGGAGGAAGATGCTTCTGATTTGAAAAAATTAACCAGTAGAATTGATGTTCCAGTTTCAGCTGGAACTATAAATATGAAATTCTATAATGGGCCAAATGAGTTTAATCGTTTGAGAGCATTGGATGCAGATGTTGAAGATATTATCCCCTTTGGTTGGAGTATTTTTGGAACCATCAATCGATGGATAATTCGCCCATTATTTGATTTACTTTCAAACTTTATTGGGTCAAAAGGGGTTGTGATTTTAGTCCTGACAGTTATTGTAAAACTTGTCCTTTACCCTTTGACTTATAAGATGATTCATTCGCAATCTAAAATGGCTGTATTAAAGCCTGAGATTGCTAAAATGAAAGAAAAATATAAGGATGATAGTCAACAAGCTCAGGTTGAGACTATGAAAATGTATCGGGAATATGGAGTGAATCCGCTTGGCGGCTGTTTACCTGTGGTCATACAAATGCCAATTTGGTTTGCACTTTATCGGTTCTTTCCGAGTTCGATTGAGTTTAGACAAGAAGCATTTCTTTGGGCAAATGACCTGTCTTCTTATGATGTATTTTTTAGATTGCCATTTGATATCATGGGCTATAATCATGTGAGTTTATTTACTATGATTTGGGTTTTGACGACTTTGATATATACTTGGTATAATTCAAAATTGGTAGATTATTCTGCGCAGCCTGCAATGAAATACATGCAATATGCCATGCCAGTGATGTTTCTGTTTTTCTTCAATAACTTTGCATCAGGACTTACGGCCTATTTATGCATGAGTAACATCTTTAATATTCTTCAAACGGTTGTGACAAAAGAGTATATTATTGATAAAGACAAATTGCGAGCAGGGCTTGAGGAGAATAAGAAAAAACCTAAGAAAAAGAGTGGATTTCAGCAAAGGCTTGAGGAAGCCATGAAAGAGCAACAACGACAACAAAATGAAAAAAAGAAGAAAAATCGAAAGAAATAATTGACCATCTTCTTTTCAATTCGTCATAATTACTGAACAAAATTTAAAGTTTAATGAAATATCTTCTTTTTTCAATTCTTGCTTTAGGGTTAATTATATTTTTCGCTTGTACTCCTAAAACTGGAGTCAAAGTAGTTACGCCGGCCAAATCAAGTGAACCAACGCAACCTGTCGATACAGAGACTTTAGGATCTGAAAAACCTAAACCAACTCCTGGTATTCGACCCGCATTCGTAAGCGCGAGTGTTCAAAAAACGCCTTGTTATGGTAAATGTCCTGCTTTTGAAATAAAATTTGAAGCTACAGGGGTAGCAACTTACATTGGGAAAAAACACGTCAAGAGACTAGGAACTTGGACAGCTACTATCGGTGGAAAGGAATACACTACTATTTTAGAAGCTGCTCAGAAAATTAATTACTTCAATCTTTCAAGGACTTACCCTGAAGACGGAAAATTTATAACCGATTTGCCATTTACCATCACTTCATTACACTTTGGAAGTGACAAGCATAAAATCAGAAATAACATTGACGCCCCTGAAGATTTGATTAGTTATGAGAATTTCTTGATCGAATTGGGTGAATCTTTAAAATGGACTGAAGTGACCAAGGAATAATTTTGGATATACCTATCAAAAACAAAAAAGCCGTCTGCAGCAATTGCAAACGGCTTTTTTGTTTTATAGAATATTAAGTTTGGTATTATTGAGATAAAAGCTCAATCTCACCTCCTGTTCCACCTCCAACAGCGTAAGTCGCCAAGATACAAAGGATGAACATTGCAGCAGCTAAAAACCAAGTTGCTTTCTCGACAAAATCAGTTGATTTTGCAGCTCCAAACATTTGATTGGCTTGACCACCTCCAAAAGTAGCATCTAAACCACCACCCTTAGAATTTTGAATCAAAATTACAAAGATTAGCAACGCCGCTACAATGGCTATCAAGATTGTCATTAAAACTAACATATATTATAAATTTTTAATTTTTTCAATTTCGGCTGCAAAGATGTGTCTTTTTTCAGGATATTTCAAACTCAATTTCTCATACATGCTTATCGCCTTCTCGTAACGTTCTTGTTTGACCAAAAGTTCGGCCAAAGTTTCAGAAACTATTGCATTATTAAGATGAAGACTCTTTTCAGCTACCTTTTTAGCACTCAGGTTTTCTTTCTTTAAAACAGGAGTAGATTCTGGTTCCGAAACAATCTTGATAATTTTAGTCGCTTCTACTTTCTCTATAGTCTGGTTGATATCAGGAGAATCAAGATCTCGATTCAAATCTTTTTCAAACTGAGTTAACCAACTTGCGAAAGAGTCCTTTGGCAGCGGAGTCACCTTTCTCTCAAATGAATACTTTGGCTTATCCAGCGAGTTGACTATTTCGATTTTATCCTTGTTTAAAAAATCCAATTTTTCAATTGTAGAAATTATCCCTACAAAATTATCAACTGAAAAATCCCGAATTCTTTTTTGATAAATCGCTATCTCCTCTTGCTGTTCGGTTAAATCTTCAATTTCATTTTCGGAATTGTTAAGCAGACTATCAATTGTGACAACGGTAGCTCCAGCCCCGGAAGCAATTACCGAATCTTCAAAAATATCAGATGCCCAAGATGGATTCGACTCGGTCTTAGGAAGCGGTTTTTCAAATACCGCTTGAATCTCTTCTTGAGGTTGCTCTTTACTCATGATTGCCTCCACTTTTTCCAAATCCATTAATTCAAGCACCTCCTCTTCAAAATGTTGATCGGCCAAAACTGCCAACATTGGATCATGCATGATTTTATGCAAAAGAGTACGATCAGAAGTATAGGTGGCAGCTAAAATCAAATTTCTACTCAGGTCAGGATGCTTATCCAATTTACTTTTCAAAAGCAACAGAATCCGCAAATTGGTGCTATAAGGATATGCAGCCACGAGCGATTTTAACTCCTGATAGTTGACTCTATGGAGGTTAGAAGGTTCCTTCAAAAATTCATGAAAATTATCCAGATTCATGAGAAATTCGTAATTATCTTATAGTATAGTTTAGGAAAAAGTATCAAAGATTCTGAGGCAAAGTTAATTCTTTTTTGATTTTAAAAATTTAACCAATTTTTCGACCGCTTCTCCCCTATGGCTGATTTTATTTTTTTCTTCTGAATCCATTTGAGCAAATGAAATTTTGTAGCCTTTTGGTTGGAAAATTGGGTCATATCCAAATCCTCCTTTTCCGACTTTTTTATTTAAAATCTCTCCCTCCACCTTTCCATCGAAATAGAAAGTTTTGCCATTTGAAATAAGGGCAATGACCGATTTATACCTTGCAGAGCGAACTGGATTTTCACCTAATTCTTTTAAAACCTTGTGTAAGTTTTCTTCATCGTCTCTTTGAGGGCCGGCGTATCGCGCTGAATAAATTCCAGGTTCCCCATTAAGACCATCGACCACCAAGCCACTATCCTCGGCCATGCAATCGTATCCATATTTTTTATTCAAATAACTGGCTTTTTGAAAAGCGTTTTCTTCAAAGGTTAGACCCGTTTCAGGGATGTCATCTGTACAACCGATGTCTTTCAGGCTTTTAATTTCATAAATATCTCCTAAAATCTGAGAAACTTCCTGAACTTTGTGTTGGTTTCCCGTTGCAAAAACGAGGACTTTCTTATCCATTTGAAACAAATTTTGGCGAAGATAAATTTTAGATAATGAAAATCAATTTTACCACCTTATTGTTCCTACTTTCTGCACTTAATCTTTTTGGTCAATATGACTTTAAAGAAATCAAAAAAATAGATTGTACAGAAGTTAAAAGTCAAGACCAAACGGGTACTTGCTGGAGTTTTGCCACTTCTTCCTTTTTGGAATCTGAAATTATGAGAATTGGGAAGGCTGAAGCAGATATTTCAGAGATGTTTATTGTTGGAAACATTTATCAAGATAAGGCAAGAAATTATTTGTTGCGACAAGGAAAAGCAAACTTTAGTCAAGGAGCACTTGCACATGATGCGATAAGAGCATTTGAACAGTTTGGTGCAGTTCCAGAATCTGTTTTTTCGGGTTTGAAAGATGGAACAAAACATAATCATGGGGAAATGGAAGCTGCGCTCAAAGGGATGTTGGATGGCATTTTAAAACAAAAGAGATTGAGCAAAAACTGGAAGGCAGCAGTAAGGGCTGTCTTGGATGTTTATATTGGATCTGCCCCTCAAGAGTTTTCGGTAAACGGTAAAAAATCTACGCCAGTATCCTATGCTAAATCATTGGGAATCAATGCAAAAGATTATGTGAGTCTTACTTCATTTACCCACCATCCTTTTTACGAATCCTTTATTTTAGAAATTCCAGATAACTACTCCAACGGTGAGTTTTACAATTTGCCAATCAATGAATTGGAGCAGGTTGTAGAAAAGGCACTTGATAAAGGATTTACGATTGCCTGGGATGGAGACGTAGGTGAAAAAGGGTTTTCTGCAAAGCAAGGAATTGCGGTTTTGCCAAAAGATGAATCAAGAAAAGACCTATTTGAAGAACCAGGGGAAGAAATCTCCGTTACACAAACAGACCGCCAGGCAAATTTTGAAAGTTTTGCCACTACTGATGATCATTTGATGCATTTAGTAGGTAGAGCTGAGGACAAAAGCGGAAATCCTTATTATATCATTAAGAATTCGTGGAATAAAATTGGCCCGTACAAAGGATTCGTTTACATGTCAAAGCCATACCTTCAAATGAAAACGGTGGCTATTTTGGTTCATAAAGATGCTATTCCAAAATCGATATTTAAAAAGATAAATTTCTAAGATGAAAAAATATTTGTTTGCTGCTTTTTTACCGATTGTGTTTATTGTTTCAACCGCTTTTCAAAGCAATACTTTACAAATTGCTTTACTGAAATATAATGGTGGTGGTGATTGGTACGCAGTGGTTGATGCACTTCAGAATATGGCAGCTTTTTGTAATAAAAACTTGGGCACTAATTTCAAGAAAGATTATGCAACGGTTGAGGTTGGAAGTTCAGAAATCTTCAACTACCCTTTTTTGTTCATGACTGGACACGGTAATGTTGTTTTCTCTGATGTGGAGGCAGAGAATCTTAAAACCTATTTAATGGCTGGCGGATTTCTTTTTATTGATGATGATTTTGGAATGGATCCATTTGTGAGACCTGCCATGAAAAAGGTATTTCCAGAAGAGCAATTTGTTGAAATTCCTTTTGAGCATCCGATTTTTCATCAAAAATATAA